>NZ_JBFRGF010000042.1:0-44174 GCF_052115205.1 Arthrobacter sp. 2RAF6
CCGCCGGGCGGCGGGTTCATCGTTCCGGGCCGCGTCCAGCCCTGCAGCGGCGAGCAGCTGGAGATAATCCAGGGTGCGGGAGAGTTCCTCCACCCCGGACGCGAACGCGACAGCCACCTGGAAACCCAGCCCTCCGACGTCGCCGGCAGCCTCGTCCGCCAGCGACCTCAGCGCCGCCACGGCCCCGTCCAAAGCGGCCTGACTGACGCCCCGATCATGCGGATCCACCAACGCCGGCCCGCCCGGGGTCACGCCCGGGACCGCGGCCAAGCGCGGACCACGGGCACTGCTGGACACTCCGAAATACCCGCGGGGCCCAAGGTCCTGCCGGGTATCGAAGTATCCGATCGCTTCCATGGAAACACTCTGCCAGGAGGCTACGACATTTAAGGCCGTCGCCCAGGGCGGGTGTCCACGCCCGCGGCTACGGGTGGCTCCGCCTCGTGCTCGCCTGATTCGCTGTGGCATCCGCACTGTCACGCAGGAGCGTCGTGGCGCCAGGGGTACTGCTTTCCCCGACAACGACGGCCAAAACGCCGAGCCCGGCGTGGGCCGCCAGAACGGCCGGCAGGGCGCTGATCTGGGCAGGGGGGCAACCGGGGCACTTCTCTCCAAGACGGGCCGCGAGCCGCTCTGCCTCTGCCAGGTTTCCAAAGTGATGAACGGCGAGCCGCGATTGCCCTAGTGGCCGGGAATTGACGTCGGCAGCAACGATTTCTTCAAGCCGGGCAACGGCTTTGGCGGCCGAACGCACCTTCTCAAGCGGTACGATCTTGCCGTCGTCGACCGCGAGGATCGGCTTGATGGACAGCATTGTGCCGAGCCAAGACGCAGCAGTGCCGATTCGGCCGCCGCGCCGGAGCTGCTCAAGGCTCGGCACGTAGAAGTAGACCTTGGTGCGGCCTAATCGCTCCTCGGCAAAGCGGCGGACTTCGGCTGCCGAACGGCCGTCTGCGCCGGCAACCAGCGCGCTTTGGACACCCATGCCTTGCGCCATTCCCACGGTGCGGGAGTCAATGACTTCGACGGGGATCGAGACGCGTTGCGCAGCCAGCCTTGCAGCGTCAGCGGTGCCGGACAGCCCTGCGGAAATGTGGATGGAGACGACGGCTTCGAAACCGCGGTCCTGGGCGGCGAGATAGGCCTGTTCGAACTGGCCGGGTGACGGTCTGGAGGTCTTCACGGACGATCCCGCCGCCAAAGCCAGCGAGAGCGTCTGGGTGATGTCGTCCTCTCCTTCGCCGTAGATCTCCTCGCCCACCAGGACGGGCATCGGCACAACGGCGAGGCGGCCGTCGGCAACGAACGCCTTGACCCATTCGGCGGGGAGCGCGGCTGCCGAGTCGGTGACGACGGCGGTACGCACCGCGACAGCTGCCGGCTCAGTTCCGGCGCGGCCCGGCGTCGTGGACTGGCGCAGGCGGGCCAAACGTTCCTTGAGCCACAACCAAGCGGGTGGTTCGCGGTCCGTCAAGGGAGCCTCCTGGAGCTGGTGGCGGCCGCCGGCAAGCGCCGGCGGCCGTTTCCCGGCTATGCCGGGACGATGTTGACCAGTTTAGGCGCGCGCACGATCACCGTACGGATGCTGCGGCCATCGAGTGCCCGCTGCACGTTTTCGCTGGCCAGGGCAAGTTCGCGCAGGGCGTCCTCACCGATGTCCGGCGAGACGTCCAAGCGGTCACGGACCTTGCCCTGTACCTGCACGACGGCCGTCACGGTGTCCTGGACAAGAAGCGAGGCATCGTGGGAGGGCCAGCCGGCGTTCGCCACGGAGGCCGGGTGGCCCAGCTGGTTCCACAGGTCCTCGGCCGTGTATGGCGCGAAGAGGCTCAGGATGATTGCGACGGCTTCGACGGCTTCACGGACGGCGGGGTCTGCGCCCCCGGCACCGGAATCGATGGTTTTGCGGGTCGCGTTGACCAGCTCCATCAACTTGGCCACCACGACGTTGAACTTGTTGTTGTCCAACAGCTCAGCGGCGTCGGCGATGGTCCTGTGGGTCACGGTGCGCAGCGCGCGGTCACCGGTTGAGACATCGACGCCGGGCTCGCTTGCGACGTCCTGGCCAAGGCGCCAGGCGCGGGCAAGGAACTTTGCGGAGCCTGACGGCGAGACATCCGCCCAGTCGACGTCGTCCTCGGGCGGGGAGGCGAAGACCATGGTCAAGCGGACGGCGTCGACGCCGAACTTGTCCAGTTGCTCGCCAAGGTCAACGCCGTTGCCGAGGGACTTGCTCATGGCCTTGCCGCCGTTGAGGACCTGCCCCTGGTTGAGCAGCGCGCTGAAGGGCTCGTCTGCGGCGAGCAGGCCCATGTCGTGGATGACCTTGGTAAAGAAGCGGGCGTAGAGCAAGTGCAGGATGGCGTGCTCGACGCCGCCCACGTACTGGCCGACCGGCATCCAGTCGTTGATCTTGGCCGGATCGAACGGTCCCTCGGTGTAATGCGGGGAAACGAAGCGCAGGAAGTACCAGGACGAGTCAACGAACGTGTCCATGGTGTCCGTGTCGCGCTGGGCAGCGCGTCCGCAGTTGGGGCACTCGACGTTGACCCATTCCAGTGCCGCGGCGAGAGGGGACGTGCCCCTAGGAGACAGCGCCTCGCCGCGCAGGTTTTCTGGCAGCCGGACAGGCAATTGATCGTCCGGCACCGGCACCTCGCCGCATTCGGCGCAGTGGATGATGGGGATCGGGGTACCCCAGAAGCGCTGGCGGCTCAGGAGCCAGTCGCGTAGGCGGAAGTTCACGAACTTCTCTCCCGTGCCCAACTTCTCCAGGATGTCGATGGCAGCGGGGATCGCCTCGGCCTTGGACAAACCATCCAGTTCGCCGGAGTTCATCAGGGTGCCCTCGCCAGCAGTCGCGATACCGGTTTCCGCCGGGTCTTCTCCCCCGGTGTTCAGGACCGGACGCACCGGCAGGTCAAAGGCGCGGGCGAAGTCGAGGTCGCGCTGGTCGTGCGCGGGCACTGCCATGATGGCGCCCGTGCCGTAGTCGGCGAGCACGTAGTCGGCTGCCCACACGGGCAGTTTTTCACCGTTGAGCGGGTTGACGGCGTAGCGGCCGGTGAACACGCCGGTCTTCTCGCGCTCAGTGGACTGGCGCTCGATGTCCGACAGGGCCTTGACCTTTTCGCGGTAGGCCATGAGGGCGTCATGCTGTTCGGGCGTGACCAGGTCCAGCGCCAGGTGCGCGTCCGCGGCGACGACGAAGAACGTTGCCCCGTACAGTGTGTCCGGGCGGGTGGTGAAGACAGTCACTTCGAGCTCGGCGCGGCCATCCGTGGCTTCGATCGCGAAACGGACGTGTGCGCCCTCGGAGCGGCCGATCCAGTTGCGCTGCATTGCCAGCACACGCTCGGGCCAGTGCCCCTGGAGCTCGGACATGTCGTTCAGCAAACGGTCGGCGTAGTCGGTGATCTTGAAGTACCACTGGTTCAGGGACTTCTTAGTGACGGGGGTCCCGCAGCGTTCGCACGCGCCGTTGACTACCTGTTCGTTGGCCAGGACGGTCAGGTCCTTCGGGCACCAGTTGACCGGGGAATCCTTGCGGTAGGCCAGCCCTCGCTCGTAGAAGCGCTTGAACAGCCACTGCGTCCAGCGGTAGTACTCCGGGTCCGAAGTGTGTAGCCGGCGGGACCAATCGGCAGAGATCGCGTAACGCTTGAACGATGCGGCCTGCGTATCGATATTGGCGTACGTCCACTCGCTGGGGTGGGCGTTGCGCTTGATGGCGGCATTCTCTGCCGGCAGGCCGAAGGAGTCCCAGCCGATGGGGTGCAGGACGTCGAAACCCTTCTGGCGGAGGTACCGCGCCACGACGTCGCCCATCGCGAAGGCCTCGGCATGGCCCATGTGAAGGTCGCCTGAAGGGTAGGGGAACATGTCCAGGACATAGCGCCGCTCGCGGGAGCCGTCGTCAACAGGGGTGAAGACTTTGAGGTCTTCCCAGACCTGCGGCCACTTGGCCTCCATCGAGGCGAAGCTGTAGACACCCTCCTCGGGCGTCTCGCCTGCCACTGTTGACTGTGCTCCGGTTTCTGTCTCCGGCTGAACGCTCACTGCTGCCCTCTTCTGTTCTTCCATGACGGTTTTGCCTCCTGCTCCGGGCCCCGGAAGGTCCCGGACACACAAAAGCCCCTCGGCAAGGAGGGGCGGCCGCTCGGTTCGCGATGCTCTAGATCGACGTATACCGGGCGGCTAGCTAAGCAGAAGGATCGCACGCATAAAGCCACCTTACCGCACCAAGCCCATGGCGTGGTTTCAAGGCGCCGTGCAGTGCCGATTGAGGTTCCGGGGACTCCCCGCCATGGTGTGGTGGGCACCGCGAAGCGGGCGGGCGGGAGTCCCCGGAACCTCTCTCAAGCGTTGAACCTACTTAACGTCCTCGTCCACCCAATCCATGGACTTGGTCACTGCCTTCTTCCACAGGCGCATCTGGCGCTCCTGCTCTTCGGCCGGAAGCTGTGGCTCCCAGCGCTTGTCCTCGCCCCAGTTTGAGCTGAGTTCGCCGAGGTCCTTCCAGAAGCCGACGGCGAGACCGGCCGCGTAGGCGGCACCCAGGGCCGTGGTTTCCACGACCTTCGGACGGACCACGGGCACGCCCAGGATGTCGGCCTGGAACTGCATGAGCGCCTCATTGGCGACCATGCCGCCGTCGACCTTCAACTCGGTCAGCGGAACGCCCGAGTCCGCGTTGACGGCGTCGAGCACTTCGCGGGTCTGGAAGGCGGTGGCCTCCAGGGCCGCGCGGGCGATGTGGCCCTTGTTGGCAAAACGGGTCAGGCCAACGATGGCGCCGCGGGCGTCGGCGCGCCAGTACGGGGCGAACAGGCCGGAGAACGCGGGCACAATGTAGACGCCGCCGTTGTCCTCGACGCCGGCCGCGAGAGTCTCCACCTCAGGAGCGGAGCTGATCAAGCCAAGGTTGTCGCGCAGCCACTGGATCAGTGAACCCGTGACGGCGATGGAGCCTTCCAGCGCGTAGTGCGGTTTGGCGTCGCCCAGCTTGTAGCCGAGCGTGGTCAGCAGGCCGTTCTTCGAGTGGACGATTTCTTCGCCGGTGTTGAAGATCAGGAAGCAACCGGTGCCGTAGGTGTTCTTGGCTTCGCCGGCCTGGAACGCCGCCTGGCCGAAGGTTGCCGCCTGCTGGTCGCCCAGGATGCCTGCGACGGGCACCTCGCGCAGCAGCTGCGAGGTGTGCACCGTTCCGTAGACCTCGGAGGAGGATTTGATGGCGGGCATCATCGACGCCGGCACGCCGAACGCGTCCAGAATGTCCTGGTCCCACTGCAAGGTGTCGAGGTCCATGAACATGGTGCGCGAGGCGTTGGTGACGTCCGTGGCGTGCACGCCTCCGTCCACGCCGCCGGTCAGGTTCCACAGGACCCAGCAGTCGGTGTTGCCGAAGATGAGGTCCCCGGCTTCAGCCTTGGCCCGCGCACCTTCAACGTTGTCCAGGATCCACTTGATCTTGGTGCCGGAGAAGTAGGTGGCCAAGGGCAGGCCGACCTTTTGCTTGAAGCGCTCGGGGCCGCCGTCCTGGGCCAGCTCGTCCACGATGGACTGTGTGCGCGTGTCCTGCCAGACGATCGCGTTGTAGATCGGCTCGCCCGTGTTCTTGTCCCATACAACGGCGGTTTCGCGCTGGTTGGTGATGCCGACGGCGGCGATGTCGTGCCGGGTCAGGTTCGCTTTGGAGAGCGCCGAGCCAATGACCTCGCGGACGTTGTCCCAGATCTCCACCGGGTTGTGTTCCACCCATCCGGCCTGGGGGAAGATCTGCTCGTGTTCCATCTGGCCGGAGGAGACAATGTTTCCAGAGTGGTCGAAAACGATGGCACGCGAGCTGGTGGTTCCCTGGTCAATGGCGATGACGTATTGCGACATTTTTTGACGTCCTTGTCTGCTTGCTTAGGTGTGGATTCGGGATAAATGTCTGAGCGGAGTACTACTTGGCGATGGTTGCCATGATCGGCACAGAGTGGGCAACGAGGCCCGCGATGGTCCCGCCGAGGAGCGGTCCGACCACCGGAACCCACGAGTATGCCCAGTCGCTGGAGCCCTTGCCCTTGATCGGCAGAATGGCGTGGGCGATGCGCGGTCCGAGGTCACGGGCCGGGTTGATGGCATAGCCCGTGGGCCCGCCGAGGGACGCGCCGATACCCACGACAAGCAATGCCACTGCGAGCGGCCCGAGGCCGGACGGAGTGCCGCCGAAGGTCAGGATCACGAAGACAAGCACAAAAGTGCCGATGATTTCGGTGACAAGGTTCCAGGGGTATGAGCGGATTGCCGGACCGGTGGAGAACACCGCGAGTTTGCTGGCTGCCAGCGGCTCGGCGTCGAAGTGCTGCTTGTGGGCGAGCCACGCGAAGATGGCGCCGAGGAAGGCGCCGGTCAGTTCTCCACCGAAGTAGGTGAACGTGGATGCCGCGCTCACGGCTACCCCTGGGGCGAACTCGGCCTTGCCGTCAACCAAGAGACCAAGCGTCACGGCCGGATTCAGGTGCGCACCGGACATAGCCGCTACGTATACGCCGGCAAATACTGCGATGCCCCAGCCAAAATTCACCATCAGGAACCCGCCGTTGTTACCCTTCGTGCCCTTGAGAGCGACGTTTGCCACAACGCCACAGCCAAGCAGGGTAAGCATGCCGGTTCCGAACACTTCGGAAAGGAAAACAATTCCGAGAGACATCTTTGACTCCTCATTTTCTTCTGTTGTCAGCCCTGCAGGTTTTGTTGGGGCCGTTGGGCCGGCGTCTGTTAGCGCCGTCCCGGTTGCGGTCTTCCCTCATGGAGCGGAACACCGCAACCCTTGTGTCCGGGCTTCTGGGCCGGAACAATCAAGCTGATGTGACGTACATTACGTTCATGCGACGAGGCTGTGAACAGTCACGCCATGAAAACGCAGAAGCACCTCCTGTGCATGCTGGATTTCGGCTTCATGCCTCGTTGCATCCCAGCCGAGCTGCGCGGTGAGGACCTCGGCGATTTCGTTCAGGAGCTCCCCGGTCACGAGGCCCCGGAAGGCCAGCGAGGTGCGGCGGATGAGGACATCCACAAGGTGCCCCACCTGTTCGTTGACGGCCATGAACTCGAGCTCCCGGACACTGAGCTCGTCCGTGGAGCGCAGCTTCCGGTCTTCGCCTGCCTTGAGGTAGGCAATGACGTCCTCGGCGCGGGTGCCGTAGCGGGTCAGCAGGCCACTGACCCGATCGGCACTGAGACCGGGAGCCATGTGCTTCTTGACCCAGTCCTGGATTCCGTCTTCGCTGTCCGGGAAGCCCCGGCCGCCTCCGATGGCGAGCTTCGCCGTCGAGGTCTTCCGCTCCATGCCCAGCTCCCGGAGGACGTCGTTGCTCAGGTGTTCGGCGAGGGCCCGGAAAGTGGTCCACTTTCCGCCGATCAATGAAAGTACGACGGCGGCCTTCCCGCCCCCGGCGGTCAAGTCACCGGCGGCCGCAGTTCCGGAGACCTTCCACTCACCTCGCTCGATGCGGTAGTCGCGGGATACGAAACCCGGCTGGGTGTCATCGTGGCGCGGAAGCGGCCGGACGCCCGCGAAGCTGTAGACGATATGGCTGCGCTCGACCTTGATGGAGGGGAAGACGTGGCCGACGAGGTCGAAGAAGTAGTCAATCTCGGCTTCGGTGCACACGGCATCCTGGGCCATGTCGGCCTCGACGTCGGTGGTGCCGACCAGGACACGGTCACCCATCGGGTAGATCAGGACGATCCGCCCGTCCGTGTGTTCGAAGAAAATCTCGCGGCCACCGCACGCTGCGAGCAATTCCGGGTGGTCCAGGACAATGTGGGAGCCCTTGGTTCCGCCCATGAAGCGGCTCGGGGCACCCATCGCCGCGTTGGTGAGGTCAACCCAGGCGCCGGTGGTGTTGACGATCACGTCCGCCTGGAAGCTGAATTCCTCGCCTGTGAGTTCATCTCGCAGCACAACAGCGCCGGCTGGGCCGGATGATTTGGCGGCGGGGTCAGTTGAGAGAAGGGAAACGTAGTTGCTGGCTCGGGCGCTGCCGCCCGGCAAGCCGCTCCCGATACCCGCCTTTTCGCCGTCCTGCAGCACATCGAGCGTCAGGCGCTCCGGGTTGTGCACAGACGCGTCAAAGTAGGTGGCCGCGTATTTGATGCCGGGGTGCAATCGCGGCAACTCAGCCAAGGCCTTCTCCTTGCCACGGAACTGATGGCGCGGGACGCTGCCGCCGTCGCGGGAGAAGAAGTCGTACATGCTCAGTCCGAGCTTGATGAGGAAGGCGCCGCGTTCTTTCGGCTTGCCTTGCTTGTGCGTGAGGAAGCGTGTGGGAGCCGAAAGTATCCCGGAGAAGGTGCTGAAGATCGGGATGGTTGTCTGCAGGGGCTTGACGTAATGGGGGGCGATCTTCAAAAGCCGGTTGCGCTCGACCACCGATTCCTGAACGAGGCGGAATTCCCCGTTCTCGAGGTAGCGGATGCCGCCGTGGATCATGTGGGATGAGGCTCCGCTGGCGCCCTGGCAGTAATCGCCGCGTTCCACGAGGGCGACGTCCACCCCTTGCAGTGCCAAATCGCGGAAGGTTCCGACGCCGTTGATGCCGCCTCCGATGATGAGCACCTGGGCTTGCGGCCGTTCGCGAAGTGCCGAAGCCGGGGTCCGACGTGGTGATCCTGCTGCGGAACCGGAATTGCTGGTGTATCCCAAAACTGCTCCCTTGGGCTTTGGTGTGTGCGCTGCATCACTTGACGTCGCACCTTGCACAACTATTCTTCGAAAGAATGGAAAATGAAATCAAGCTACTTGCACAAACGTGCAGAACGGAATTGAGATGCCACGATCACGACATTCAGAGGCCCTCCGGGCAGCACAGATGTACTACCTCCAGGACCTCACCATGGACGCCATTGCCCGCGAACTTCGGACATCGCGTTCAACGGTCTCCCGCTTGCTGTCCTCTGCCCGAGAGTCGGGACTGGTCCAGATCCAGATCCGCAGTCCACTGGATACCGCCCCTGAACTGGAGCGCATGATCCGCAACCACTACGGCGTCGATGTGCACGTGGTGCCCGTGCTGGACACCTTGAACGAGGCGGAAACCCTTGACCGGGTGGCGACGCAGGCCGCACGGACCATTGGTCCCCTGGTGGATTCCAACGCCATCATCGGGGTGGCATGGGGTGCGACCATCAGCGCTGTCAGCAGGCACCTGACGCGCAAGATCACGCACGGCAGCACTATCGTGCAGCTCAACGGCGCCGGCAACATGCAGACCACCGGCATCACCTACGCGAGCGACATCATGCGCCGTTTCGGTATCGCCTACGGTGCGCGGGTGGAACAGTTCCCGGTGCCCGCATTCTTCGACCATGCCTCGACGAAGACCGCTATGTGGAATGAGCGCAGCGTCCAGCGCGTGCTCGACCTCCAAGCCAGGATGAGCATCGCTATCTTCGGTGTCGGCTCGGTGCATTCGGACTACCCCAGCCACGTGTACGCAGGCGGCTACCTCGACGAAACAGACTTGAACCTGCTGGCCAGCTCGGACGTCGTGGGCGATGTTGCCACCGTCTTCTTCCGCGCAGACGGCTCTTCCGACGGCATCACACTCAACGAGCGGTCCACCGGCCCAAGCCATGAACAACTCAGGCAGGTCCGTCGCCGCATCTGCGTCGTCTCGGGTGCATCCAAGATCAACGGACTTCGCGGAGCACTCGAAGCGGGGCTGGCAACAGATCTGATCCTGGACGAGGCCACGGCGAAGCGCCTGGTCAGTTTCGGCAGCCCTTCCTGAATAATTGGAGGACCCTGAAACATTCCCGGCATCGAGGTAGGTAGAGTCTTGGCTATGAAACCCTCGCCTAGGCTCAGTCTGAACAACGGTGTCTTGATTGACCAATTGGGGTTCGGGCTTTACAAGGTGGCACCGGCGGACGCCACGTCTTTGGTCGCCACCGCACTCGGCGCCGGCTACAGGCACTTCGATACAGCCTCCATGTATGGCAATGAGACCGGGGTCGGCCGCGGCATCGGCAGTGCGGTCATACCCCCGCCCGGCGTGGACAGCAACACGGGAGGCTCCGGGGAGGGCACTCACGGCCTCTCCCGCGAAGACGTCTTTGTCACCACCAAGCTCTGGAACGACGACCAAGGCTACGACTCAACACTCCGCGCCTTCGATGCCTCCATGGCCAATCTTGGCCTCGACTACGTCGACCTGTACCTGATCCACTGGCCGTGCGCAGGGCGTGGATTGTTCCAGGAAAGCTATCGGGCAATGGAAACCCTGTACCGCGAAGGCCGGGTGCGCGCGATCGGAGTCTCCAACTTCCAGCCGGCCCATCTCGAAGCACTCATGCAAAGAGCCGAAGTGGTTCCGGCGGTGAACCAGATTGAACTGCACCCATGGTTGCAGCAGACCCGGCTCCGGACGCTCCACGAGCAGCTGCGCATCCGCACCGAGGCGTGGAGCCCTTTGGGCCGCGGCCAAGTCCTCCAGGATCCGGCAGTCCGGGCGCTCGCGGACAAATACGGAAAGACACCTGCGCAAATCATCATCCGCTGGCACCTCCAGCTGGGAAACATCGTCATCCCGAAAGCGAGCACCGCGGCACGGATCCAGGAGAACTTCAATGTCTTCGGCTTCGAGCTGGATGCCGACGACATGGATGGCTTGGCCGCCCTCGAACGCCATCACCGCACCGGGTCACACCCGGACAACGTCAATTAGGACCTGCCGAATGGAACAAGTGGACACCAACCACTCCCCCGAACCAGTACCAGCCTCCCCACGGGAGTTCTTCAGCAAGGCCTTGGCCGCCCGGACGAGTGCCTCAGACATCGACCTCGACGGCAGTAACGTCGCATATTGGTGCTACGAGCCTGTCAAGGTGACCGCGGACACCCGGACCATACTGGTCATCCACGGTTTCCGCGGCGACCATCACGGCCTGCTCCGCGTCGTAGACCACCTGCCGGAAATGCGGGTCATCATGCCCGACCTTCCCGGTTTTGGCAGCTCGGAGCCTTTCGCCGGAGACCCCCACACCGTGGAACGCTACGGGAAGTTCATCACCGGTTTCATGGCGGCCCTGGGCCTCGGACCTGACACGGTTCTCTTGGGGCACTCCTTCGGATCCATTGTCGCCAGCCACTTCGCCGCCGCGAACCCGGGCGCCATCCGTCCGCTGATACTGGTCAATCCCATCGCCGCTCCCGCGCTTGAGGGCCCCAAAGGGCTCATGACCAAGCTGGCAGTCCTGTACTACCAGGTCTCGGCCAAGCTCCCGCGCCGGCTGGGACTCGCCGTCTTGCGCAGCCGCCTCATTGTCCGCGTCATGAGCGCCGCGATGGCCAAGACCCGGGACAGGGAACTCCGGGCCTTTGTCCATGGCCAGCACGATGCGTACTTCTCCGCGTTCGCCGACCGCGCGAGCCTCCTGGAGTCGTTCCGGGCTTCGGTGTCCAGCCATGTGGCCGAGGTCGCCGCCCAGTTGGACCTTCCCGTGTTGTTGGTGGCTGGCGAGAAAGACGAGATCGCCCTGCTCCGGGACCAGCACAAGCTGTTGGAGATGCTGCCGGACGGCGCGCTGGAAGTGATTCCCGACGTCGGACATTTGATCCACTACGAGACACCGGCGCCGGCAGCCGCCGCCATCCGCAGCTTCCTGGAGGAACACCCCGCGTGAAAATCGTCATAGATGCCCGCTTCACCCGCACGGACCATCATGACGGGATCAGCCGCTACGGATCGAGCCTCATAGCTGCGACGTCCAAG
Organism: Arthrobacter sp. 2RAF6; assembly: GCF_052115205.1. Lineage (NCBI taxonomy): Bacteria > Bacillati > Actinomycetota > Actinomycetes > Micrococcales > Micrococcaceae > Arthrobacter > Arthrobacter sp. 2RAF6. The sequence goes on from NZ_JBFRGF010000042.1 coordinate 11,766, forward strand.
ATCGCGGATGTCACGATGCTCATCAGCGACAAGCGTCAGTTGGCGCTCCTCCCGGATGTCCCCTACGTTCACATCAGCAGCCCGCTGTCCCCCCGCGAACTGTTCGTGGCTCGCGAAGTCAATAAGCTCGGGGCCGACGTTGTGGTTTGCCCGATGCAGACCATGGGCACTTTGGGCCGCAAGTATGGACTTGTCCTGACCCTGCACGACCTCATCTACTATGAGCACCCGGCCCCTCCGGGCTTCCTTCCCGCACCGGTTCGGTTGCTTTGGCGGCTCTACCACAAGGCCTACTGGCCGCAGCGATTGCTTCTTAACCGGGCCGACATCGTTGCCACCATCAGCCACACCACCGAGTCGCTCATGGCGAAGTTCAAGTTGACCCGCCGCCCGGTCCGGATCGTGGGCAACGCGCCACAGCAGGGCCGGACGCCGCGCGATCCCGCAACCGGCGCCGAGAAATCCCTGCTCTACATGGGCTCGTTCATGCCCTACAAGAATGTGGAAACCATGATCCAGGGAATGGCCGAATTGCCCGGATTCACGCTGCACCTGCTCAGCAGGATCACCCCCCAACGCCGTGCCGAGCTGGAGCCCTTGGTCCCGCCGGGAGCGCGGGTCGAGTTCCACAACGGCGTCACGGATGCCGAATACGATTCCCTCCTGCTCCGGGCCACCGCCCTCGTCAGCCTGTCCAAAGCGGAAGGCTATGGGCTGCCCCTGGTCGAGGCGATGGCACTAGGCACTCCCGTGATCGCCAGTGACACTCCCATCTTCCGTGAGGTCGGCGGGGACGCCGTGAGCTATGTGCACCCCGAATCGCCGGGCGAATTTGCAGCGGCAGTCAAAGCCCTCGAAGATGAGGAATTGTGGCAGGCGCGCTCACGCCGCTCTGTGGAACGCGCGGCTGATTTCAATTGGGACGAATCGGCCCGCCAACTGCTGGCCGTGGCCGAAGAGATCGTTGCGATGCGCAGCCGCAAGCGGCGCTAGAGGACGTCGACGCCGTCGAGCCGCAATTGCACTGGTCCCGAGGTGCGCTTCGCCGCGCTGGCGGCTTTGACGGCCCGCATTGAACGGGTGGCAGCAACTGCTTGTGCGTAGGGAATGAATATCAGCGTCCGGACGTCCGGATCGCGTTCCTGTTCAACTGCACGCTGCGCCGACAGAGTGAGGGAGACCGGCGCGGGGCCCGCGGTGCGGAGCTGGATGGTGTCGGCCAGGCTTTCGGTGAAGTGTACGACGTCGGCCCGCTTGCCCGTCACTGACGCAATCCGTACTGCGGGCGGTAACTGGAGTTCCTGCCGTAGTGCCAGTTCGCGGGACGCGTATCCCGCCGGGTCCCAGCGCAACAGGGCACCCGTCGCGGTGGTGTCGTCGGCAGTGATGACAACGAGCCCGCCTTCATTCGCGGGCCGCACGAGGGCTGCCGCGTTGAACCATCGCCGTACGGTGTCCTCACCTGCACGCAGGTTTTCCCTGCGGAGGAGCGAATTGCCGTCCAGGAGCAGCGCCGCCGCGTATCCGCCGCTTGCGATTGGCTCAGCACCCACGGTTGCCACGACCAGTGCACGGGCATCGGATACCGTGGCCTTGACCTGGTCCCCCGAGGACGTCACGACGGCTTTGCCTGGAAAAGCCCTGCCTAGTTCTTCCGCGGTCCGCAGCACTCCGGCGGCCCCCCTGCGAAGTCGGCCTCCGCCGCAATGGCGGCAACGCCATTGCGGGGCGGGAGTGGAGCACCAACGGCACTGCGGCACAGCCGATTGGCCTGCGATTGCGAGGGGTCCCTGGCAGTTGTTGCACCTGGCGGTTTCGCGGCAATCCTCGCAGACAAGGGATGGGGCGTACCCGGCACGGGCTACCTGCACCAGGACGGGTCCGCGTTCCAGTCCCTCCTTGGCGGCCCGCCAGGCGGCGCCGGGCAAGCGTGCGATCTTTGCCAGGGGATCGCGTTCCTGCTCGAAGCTGTCAGCTGTATTGAGCACCCGGGGCGTACTGCCGCGGACCGCCGGCCGGGGGGCTTCCACCGGGACGGCCCAGCCGCCCTCAATAAGCCGCTGAAGTTCGGTGCTCCGGCTATGCGCAGCCATGAGGCACGCCGCTGATTCCTGTTCCGAACGCAAGAGCAGGACTTCCCGGGTGTGGGCGTAGGGGGCGCGCTGGTCAATGTGGAGGTCGTCGCCGTCGTCCCAGCACACCACCAGTCCCAGGTCCTGCACGGGAGCGTAAGCTGCGGAGCGGGTGCCGACTGCCACCTTTGCGGCGCCGCTGAGGAGCCGAAGGTAGCTTCGGTACCGCGGGGTCGCGCCGTCGTCGGCCGTCAACCGCGCGACGTCGCGTGCCGGCAGGACAGCGCGCAGGGCCGCTTCCATGCGGTCGAGATCACGGTAGTCGGGAACCACGATGACGGCGCCCCGCCCTGAGGAGCGGACTGCCGCCACCGCGGACGCCACAAGCCCGGGCCAGCCGGCGGTTCCAAAACCCTGTGTCGCAGTCAAGACGGCACGGGGTGAGCCACCTCCGGCCAGGTGTTGCAAGTACGACGCCCCGTTTGTGTAGGAAGCCCACGCCGCTTGGGCTTGCGAAGCGGAGCCCTGGGACGCGGAGCCCTGGGGAGCCTCGCCGTGCTCTTCCGGGGTGTCCGGCTCGTCCGGCTCGTCCAGGAGGGAACCGCCGGACAGGAGCTGCTTCTCCAGGCGCGCGACACGGGGCGGAATGGCGGTACGGAGGACATCGCTCAGCGTGCCGGCGTAGCGGGCAGCGACGCTGGAGGCAAGGCCCAGCAACGCCGGAGTCAGCACCGGGACGGCTGAGACCACCTTGAGAAGCGGAGTCAGGGCGTGTCCGGCTTCCGACGATTCCATGCGCTCCAGGACGTAGCCGTTGAGTTCCTGGCCGCTGAAGCGGACTTTGACCCGGACGCCTGCGAGAGCGGTCCCGTCCAACTCGGCCGGGACGCTGTAGTCGAAAGACCTGTCGAGATGCGGCAAGGATGATTCGATCAAGACCCGTGCCACCGGATTGTTCGCCGCGAGCGGTGGCCCGGCGATGTCGCTCCCCCGCGAAGGGAAGCCTTGCAACAAGGACGGCTGATGGGGAAGCGAAGGCGACGCCATGGCAAACGGAAGCAGTGAACCATCGCCCATGCTTGTCACCTCCCTGGAGTGCCGGATGCCTTGGGGCTATCCAAGCAGGCACCACCGACAATCAGCCCGTCAGGCGTTGAAGAATTCCTTCAGTTCGTCCACGCGGTCCAATCGTTCCCACGTGAAATCCGGCTCTTCGCGGCCGAAGTGGCCATGCGCAGCGGTCTTTGCGTAGATGGGGCGCTTGAGGTCGAGGGCGTCGATGATGGCGCGCGGACGGAGGTCGAAGATCTCCGCGATCGCTTCGCTGATCTTGGCCGGGTCAACAGTCTCGGTTCCAAAGGTTTCCACGTAGGTGCCCACCGGACGCGCCTGGCCGATCGCGTAGGCGATCTGGATTTCGGCCCGCTTGGCCAAACCTGCGGCTACGACGTTCTTCGCCACCCAGCGCATCGCGTAAGCCGCCGAACGGTCCACCTTCGACGGATCCTTGCCGGAGAAGGCGCCGCCGCCGTGGCGGGCCATGCCGCCGTAAGTGTCAACGATGATCTTGCGGCCTGTCAGCCCGGCGTCGCCGACGGGACCGCCGATGACGAAGGCGCCGGCGGGGTTCAGGATATTCGCGACGTGGGAGATGTCCAGGTTGGACACAGCCAGGACGGGGTCGATCACGTGCGAGGCAAGATCGGCGCGCAAGCGATCGAGGTGGGTTCCTTCCGCGTGCTGGCTGGAAATGACCACCGTTTCAACGGAAACCGGACGGTCGCGGTCGTATCCGACCGTCACTTGGGTCTTGCCATCAGGGCGCAAGTAGGCCAGTTCGCCGCTCTTGCGGACTTCGGTGAGACGCTCGGAGAGCCGGTGGGCGAGCCAAATGGGCGTCGGCATGTAGGAGGGGGTCTCGTCGCTCGCGTAGCCGAACATGATGCCCTGGTCACCGGCGCCCTGGAGGTCGTAGTCGTCCTCCTGGCGGCCTTCGCGTGCTTCGAGCGAATTGAAGACGCCGCCGGCGATGTCGTTGGACTGCTGTCCGATGGAGACTGACACGCCGCAACGGGCGCCGTCGAAGCCGTTGGCCGACGAGTCGTAACCGATTCCGAGGATGGTCTCGCGGACGATCTGCGGGATTTCAACATACGCATCCGTCGTGACTTCACCGGCCACATGCACCAAGCCGGTGGTGGCCATGGTTTCAACAGCCACGCGCGACTCGGGGTCTGCCGCCAGGAGCGCATCGAGGATGGCGTCGCTGATCTGGTCGCAGATCTTGTCCGGGTGCCCTTCCGTAACCGACTCTGAGGTGAAGAGCCGGAGCTTGGACGGGATGCCGTGGGATTCATGGTGCAGCGGTAAAGTCACTCGACTACCTTACTCGGTTGGGGGCGACCGGCTTCCGCCGTATGTCCCTATGCTAAGGATGGACCAGCTAAGGATTGAGGCTCATCCGGCGCCTACGTGGCCGGGTGCACTCGGCTCAGTTCCGTGCTGATGCGGTCAATGACCGCGGCGGCGACGTCGGACTTGGAACCTGCCGCCGACTGCGGCGCCGCGCCATGGCCGGAGAGAATGATCACAGAATTCTGGTCCTGGCCGAACACGCGCCCGACGCCGACCTGGTTGACCACCAAAAGGTCGCAGCCTTTGCGTTTGAGCTTGGCGGTGGCGTGCTCCAGGACGTTGCCGTCCTCGTCCCCGGTTTCGGCTGCAAATCCGACGATCAACTGGGTGGATGCCTCAGAGTCACGGCGCACCACCAGCTCATGCAGGATGTCCGGGTTTTGCACAAGGCGCACCACGGGGGCGTCGTTGCCGTTGACCTTCTTGATTTTCGTGCCTGAAACCTCGGCGGGGCGGAAATCCGCGACGGCCGCGGCCATGATCACGACGTCGGAGCCGACGGCGGCTTCCAACGCGGCGTCACGGAGCTCCAATGCGGATTCAACCTGGATCAATTCGACGCCCGCGGGTGCCTGGACGTCCATGTGGGCAGCGAGGAACTTGACATGGGCGCCTGCGTCAAGGGCCGCTGCGGCCAGCGCAACACCCTGCTTGCCGGAGGACCTGTTCCCAAGGAACCGGACTGGATCCAGGGCTTCCCGGGTGCCGCCGGCGGAAATCGTAATGGTCCTTCCGGCCAGGGGTTTCGGGCCGGCAAGCCGGGTTGAGGGCGCTGACGCGTCGACCAAAGCCATAGCGGCTGCGAAGATCGCTTCCGGCTCGGGCAGCCTGCCTGGTCCGGAATCCGCGCCTGTCAGCCGGCCGACGGCGGGTTCCAGGACGGTAATGCCCCGGCTGCGCAGTGTTTCCACATTCGCCTGGGTGGCTTGGTTGTGCCACATTTCGGTATGCATTGCGGGAGCGAAAAGCACGGGACCGTGGGCCATGAGGAGTGTATTGGTCAGCAGATCCCCTGCTTGGCCGGTTGCTGCCTTGGCCAGCAGGTCGGCAGTCGCCGGGGCGACCACGATGAGATCCGCCTCATGGCCGAGACGGACATGATTGACCTTCTCAACGTCGTCAAAGACGCTGTTGCTCACCGGGTTGCCCGAGAGGGCCTCCCACGTAGCCACGCCGACAAACCGGGTGGCTGCCTCCGTGGGAATGACCGTGACGTTGTGTCCGGCCTCAGTAAAAAGCCGGAGGAGCGATGCAACCTTGTAGGCTGCGATCCCTCCCCCGACTCCGAGGACTATGCGCACGTGACCTCCGTCAACAGGCAGTCTGTTTTACTCTGCGGGCTCGATGGGAGTGGAAACCAGCAGGCCTTCGTTGATCTCGCGCAGGGCGATGGAGAGCGACTTTTCGTTCAGCTTCGTATCGACCAGCGGGCCAACGTACTCGAAGAGGCCCTCGTGCAGCTGTGCGTAGTACGCGTTGATCTGGCGCGCGCGCTTGGCGCCGAAAATCACCAGGCCGTACTTTGAATCGGCAGCAGCAAGCAGCTCGTCGATCGGCGGGTTGATGATGCCTTCAAGGTTCGTGGACACGAATTCTCCAAATTCTAACGGGCTGACAAGTGCTAGCGCTTAGCGCCGGTGCGGGGTAAGCCCCATGAGTGAAACAAGCTCGTCCGCTGCCCGGCGTACGTCGTCATTGATGACGGTGTGGTCAAACTCCGGTTCAGCGGCAAGTTCCAGTTTAGCGGTTTCCAGCCGTCGCTGCTGTTCCTCCGGGGTTTCGGTGCCGCGCCCCACCAGGCGGCGGACCATTTCGTCCCAGCTGGGCGGAGCGAGGAACACGAAGTTGGCGTGCGGAACTGCCGCCTTGACTTGGCGGGCGCCCTGCAAATCGATCTCCAACAGCACGGACCTGCCTTCGGCGATGGCAGCGTCCACGGTGCTGCGCAGCGTGCCGTAGCGGTTCTTTCCGTGGACGACGGCCCACTCAAGCAACTGGCCGTCCTCAACAAGTGCGTCGAATTCTTCGGCGGACTTGAAGTAGTAGTGGACACCGTCCTTTTCCCCCGGCCGCGGAGCGCGGGTGGTGGCTGAAACTGACAGCCAGACCTCGGGGTAATTGTCCCGGATATATGTGGATACTGTTCCCTTGCCAACGGCAGTGGGGCCTGCGAGGACGGTCAGTCCCGGATTCTTGCTCACATCGTCCTTCGTGGAGAGGCTGCATTTCTTCTTAAACGCTGTATTTGTCTAAACGCCGTATTTGTTTAGACACTGTATTTGTCTTCCATAAAATCTATCAGCGACCGGGACTGGTGAATTCCCAAGCCCCTGAGCCTGCGTGAAGGGGCGATCCCAATTTCCGCCATGATGGCCGCGGCCCGGACCGGGCCAATACCCGGGATGGCCTCGATCAGCTCGGAAACACGCATGCGCGCGATGGCCTCGTCAGTCTGCGCCGACTTGATCAGCCGGTCAATGCTGAGTTCGCCCGACCTGAGCTGTTCCTTCGCGAGAGCCCGTCTTGCCCGGGCTCTCGCTGCCTTTTCCAAGGCATCGGAACGTTCCTCTGGCGACAGAGCCTTTAAGGTCACTGACACATCCCCCTTTGGCCGGCATCGAGTGCGTAGCGGATTGGACTGATCCCGAAGCTATCGCGTGGCCGGTGCGGAGCGCAATGCATTGGACCCACCAAGATCGGGCTCAGCCTTCCAGCAAGCCGTCGCGCGTGGCCTCGGTGGCGGAACGCAGTCCGGCAATCGTTGGACCGGCCGCGAGGATTCCGCGGCTCGACGTCGCCAGGACCGCCGGGTATGCCGCGCCGAAAGTGGCACGCAGGTCCGCCGGCGTGGCTCCTTGCGCGCCCAGGCCGGGCGCCAGGATGGGCCCGTGAACGGCGTCAAGGTCCAGCCCCAGTTCCACGAGCGCCCCGCCGATCGTGGCACCCACCACGAGCCCGACCGAGCCCAGGCCCGCAGACCCCATGCCCCCCGAACCCAAAGTGCCGGAATAGCGGCGGTTTTCCGCGGCCGCAGCTTCGGCGATCCGCCGAGCCACCGATTCCGAACCGCCAACATGCTGCACGGACTTGCCCTCGGGGTTGGACGTCAGGGCGAGCACGAAAACACCGCGGCCGGACTCGGCTGCCAGGTCGAGCGCCGGGCGCAGCGACTCGAAGCCGAGGTACGGGCTCAGCGTGACCGAGTCTGCTGCCAAGGCGGAGCCATCCCGTAGCCAGGCGTCGGCATAGGCCGCCATCGTGGAGCCGATGTCTCCGCGTTTGGCGTCGGCGATGCTCAAAACTCCGGCATCGGATGCGGCCGCAAGGGTCCGCTCCAAGACCGCCATGCCTGCTGAGCCGTGACGCTCATAGAGGGCCACCTGCGGCTTTACCGCGGCAGCGAGCGTCGCCACAGCCTCCAGGACGGTGAGCGAAAAGCGTTCCAGGCCGGCGACGTCGTCGTTCAATCCCCAGTCCGCCAAGAGCCCCGGGTGCGGGTCAATGCCGACGCACAAGGGCCCGCGGGCGGCCATCGCGGCGGCCAGCCGGGAACCGAAAGGCTGTCGTCCCTGCTGCCCAAGGGGACGTTGCCCGGCTGCGGCAGACTCAGGCATTGACGGCCTCGGCTGCCGCGGCCTTGGAAGCTGACAGCGCCGCGGCGTGCTCCTGCAGGCTCGTCACTGACCATTCGTAGGTTCGCAGTGCCTCGATGGCCTGCACGGCGGCGTTGAACTCCGCAACTGTAGTGATGCAGGGGATGCCGATGGACGTTGCGGCTGCACGGAGTTCGTAGCCGTCGCTGCGGGCTTCGCCGCCGGAGGGCGTGTTGAAGACCATGTCGATCTCACCGGCGATGATGAGGTCTGCGATGGTTCCTTCGCCTTCGGCGCTGCTGCCTTCCGCGACCTTGCGGACCGGGGTGGCCTGGATGCCGTTGCGGCGCAGGACATCCGCGGTGCCGCCCGTGGAGACAATCTCGAAACCGAGATCGGACAGGCGCTTGACGCCCATGATCACCGAGCGCTTGTCACGGTTGGCGACAGAAACGAAGATCTTGCCTTCGGTGGGCAGCGCGTTGTTGGCCGCGGCCTGGCTCTTGGCAAAAGCGGTGTCGAAGTGCTTGTCGATGCCCATGACCTCACCGGTGGAGCGCATTTCCGGGCCGAGCAGCGAGTCCACAACCTTGCCTTCCGGGGTCCGGAAGCGGCTGAACGGCAGCACGGCTTCCTTCACCGCGACAGGCGCGTCGAGCGGCAGGGTCGAACCGTCGCCCGTCTCCGGCAGCATCTTGTAGGCGCTGCGCAGCTGGTTGATGGTGACGCCGGTACCGATCAGGGCCGCGGCCTTGGCCATTTGCACGCCCGTTGCCTTGGAGACGAACGGAACGGTGCGGGAAGCACGCGGGTTGGCCTCGAGCACGTAGAGCACGTCGGAAGCCAGCGCGAACTGGATGTTGATGAGGCCGCGGACGCCGACGCCTTCAGCGATGGCCCGGGTGGCCGTGCGGACGCGTTCGATCACGTTGCTGCCGAGGGTGATCGGCGGCAGGACGCATGCGGAGTCACCGGAGTGGATGCCGGCTTCCTCGATGTGCTCCATGATGCCGCCGAGGTACATGTCCGTGCCGTCGAAGAGCGCGTCCACGTCGATTTCGACGGCGTCCTCGAGGAAGCGGTCGATCAGCACCGGGTGGTCCGGGGTGATTTCCGTGGCGTTCGCTATGTAGCGCGAGAGGTTGGCTTCGTCGTAGACGATTTCCATGCCGCGGCCGCCCAGCACGTACGACGGACGGACGAGGACCGGGTAGCCGATTTCGTCGGCGATCTTCTTGGCGTCCTCGAAGGACACGGCAGTGCCGTTCTTCGGGGCGATCAGCCCGGCCTTGTCAAGCACGCGGGAGAACATGCCGCGGTGTTCGGCAAGGTCGATCGCTTCCGGGGAGGTACCCAGGATCGGTACACCGGCATCGGCCAGCTGCTGTGCGAGCTTGAGCGGGGTCTGGCCGCCGAGCTGCACGAACACGCCCATGACGCCGCCCGTGCGCTCCTCTGCCGCGATGACTTCGAGGACGTCCTCCAGTGTCAACGGTTCGAAGTAGAGGCGCGTGGAGACGTCGTAGTCCGTGGAGACGGTTTCCGGGTTGCAGTTGACCATGACGGTCTCGTAGCCGGCCTTGCGCAACGCCATGGAGGCGTGGACGCACGAGTAGTCGAACTCGATCCCCTGGCCGATGCGATTGGGGCCCGAACCCAGGATGATGACGGACGGCTTGGAGTGCAGGCCGACCTCGTCCTCTTCGTCATATGACGAGTAGTGGTACGGGGTGTACGCGGCGAATTCGGCGGCACAGGTGTCCACCGTCTTGTAGACCGGACGGATGCCCAGGGCCTGGCGGACGCCGCGGACAACAGCCTCCGGGTTGTGGGTCAAGGCGCCGATCTGCTCATCCGAGAAGCCGTGGCGCTTGGCGTTGCGGAGCATGTCCTCCGTCAGGGCGCCGGCCTTGCGGATCTCGTGGGAAGTCTCGTTGAGCAGCTGCAGCTGGTCCAGGAACCACGGATCGATCTTGGTGGCGGCGTAGAGATCCTCAACCGAAGCACCGCCGAGCAAGGCGCGCTGGACCTGGTGGAGGCGGTCCGTCGTCGGGCGCTTGGACTTCTCGATCAGTTCCGGAACTTCCCATTCGGGCACGTGGCTGAAGTCCAGCTGCGAACCCTTCTGTTCCAGGGAGCGAAGGGCCTTCTGCAAGGCCTCAGTGAAGTTGCGACCCATGGCCATGGCTTCGCCGACGGACTTCATGGTGGTGGTCAGCGTGTTGTCCGCGGCCGGGAACTTCTCAAACGCGAAGCGGGGAACCTTGACGACGACGTAGTCGAGCGTCGGCTCGAACGAAGCCGGCGTCTTCTGCGTAATGTCGTTGGGGATCTCGTCCAGGGTGTAGCCCAGGGAAAGCTTGGTGGCGATCTTGGCGATCGCGAAGCCGGTGGCCTTGGACGCCAGTGCCGAGGAACGTGAAACACGCGGGTTCATTTCGATGACGACGACGCGTCCCGTGTCCGGTTCGATGGCGAACTGGATGTTGCAGCCACCGGTGTCGACACCGACTTCGCGGATGACGGCGATGGAGATATCGCGCAACCGCTGGTATTCGCGGTCAGTCAGGGTCAGGGCCGGGGCAACGGTGATGGAATCGCCCGTGTGGACGCCTACCGGATCGAAGTTCTCGATGGAACAGACAACAACGACGTTGTCGTTCTTGTCGCGCATCATCTCCAGCTCGTACTCCTTCCAGCCGAGGATGCTTTCTTCCAGCAGGACCTCGGAGGTGGGGCTGTACTGCAGGCCCTGGCCCACGATGCGGCGCAGGTCGTCCTCGTTGTACGCCAGGCCCGAGCCCAGGCCGCCCATGGTGAAGGACGGACGGACAACCATCGGGTAGCCGAGGTCTTCCGCTGCGGTCAGCGCTTCATCCATGGTGTGGATGATGTGGCTGCGGGCCGACTCGGCACCGCAGCGTTCCACGACGCCCTTGAACTTTTCGCGGTCCTCGCCGAGTTCGATCGCGGCAATGTTGGCACCGATGAGTTCGACGTTGTACTTCTCGAGCACGCCGTTCTTGTCCAGGGCGATAGCCGTGTTGAGGGCCGTCTGTCCTCCCAGGGTGGGCAGGACGGCGTCCGGGCGCTCCTTGGCGATGATCTTTTCGACTACCTCGGGAGTGATGGGCTCGACGTAGGTGGCGTCGGCGAACTCGGGGTCGGTCATGATCGTGGCCGGGTTGGAGTTCACGAGGATGACGCGCAGGCCCTCCTCTTTGAGCACCCGCAGGGCCTGGGTTCCGGAGTAGTCGAATTCGGCTGCCTGGCCGATGACGATCGGGCCGGAACCGATAACGAGGACGCTCTTGAGATCTGTACGCTTTGGCATTACTTGGTGTCCTCGTTCTTCGCGGAGTTCGATGTCTGAGTGTCGGCGGCCTGTGCGGCGTCCTGGCCGTTCTTCGTGCTCTCCATCAGGTCGATGAAGCGGTCGAAGAGGTAGGCGGCGTCGTGCGGTCCGGCCGCGGCTTCGGGGTGGTACTGGACCGAGAAGGCCGGGATGTCGAGGCAGGCGAGTCCTTCGACGACGTCGTCGTTGAGGCTCACGTGGCTGACCTCCACGCGGCCAAAGCGCTCTTCGGGAGCCATGGTGGCGCCGTCCATGGGAGCGTCGACGGCGAAGCCGTGGTTCTGCGAGGTGATCTCGACTTTGCCCGTGCGGCGGTCCATCACGGGCTGGTTGATCCCGCGGTGGCCGTACTTGAGCTTGTAGGTACCGAAGCCGAGGGCCCGGCCCAGGATCTGGTTGCCGAAGCAGATTCCGAAGTACGGCATCTTCTCGTCGAGCACGGAGCGGAGCAGCTTCACCTGCGTGTCTGCGGTGGCGGGGTCGCCTGGGCCGTTGGACATGAAGAAGCCATCCGGGTTGACTGCCTTGACGTCTTCCAACGTTGCGGTGGCAGGCAGGACGTGGACGCGTACGCCGCGTTCGGCGAAGCGGACCGGGGTCATGGCCTTGATGCCAAGGTCTATCGCGGCGATGCTGAATTTCGGCTCGCCCTCCCAGCCGTGGTCCGCGGGTTCGACGACGTATGCCTCGTCGATGCTAACTTCTTCGGCCAAGCGGGCACCTTCCATGGGAGCGCTGGCCAGGACGGTGTCAAGGAGCTCCTTGTCGGTGGCCTTGGCTGCCTCGCCGGAGAAGATTCCTGCGCGCATGGTCTTGTGTTCGCGCAGGTGCCGGGTGATGGCGCGGGTGTCGACGGCCTGGATGCCGACGATGCCCTGTTCAACGAGCTCGGAGTCCAGAGATCGCTCCGAGCGCCAGTTCGAGGGGCGGCGCGCGGCGTCGCGGACCACGTAGCCGGCCACCCAGATGCGGCGGGACTCGGCGTCTTCCTTGTTCACACCGGTGTTCCCGATGTGCGGAGCCGTCTGGACCACCAGCTGGCGGGCGTAGGAGGGGTCCGTGATGGTTTCCTGGTAGCCGGTCATGCCGGTGGCGAAGACCGCCTCGCCCAGGGCCACGCCTGTGGCGCCGTAGCTGCGGCCGCGAAACGTGCGGCCGTCTTCCAGGACCAGCACTGCCGCGGAGGACTCTGCTGGGTTGATATTGCCTGTCACTGTGCCTGCTACTGCATTGCTATCCGTCACTTTGTTACTTTCCACTATCGGCATCTGCCTGGGGGGCTGCAGAGATCAATTCTTGAAGTGCTTCGAGGAGCGGTTGCTTGTCGGCGGCGTGCCTGGTCCTGAATCCGGTATCGAGCTCGTGTTCTCCGAGCATCCAGCTCAAGACCACGAGTCCATCCTTCTCTACGAACTTGCCTGCCATGCCGTTGGCGCTGCCGTAATCTGTCACGGCTTCCGCCGGAACGAACAATGGCGCAGTCCCCTTCCGGTCGAAGAGGACGCCTTCCGGATGGATGCTCATTTCCGCGTTCCCGCGGAAGCCAAGCCCGTGGACGGCGACCCGGTCAAGCCAGTCTCCCGCCGTCGTCGTGGCCACGTACTGGCCTTCAGCCACGATGCCCGCAGGGCTGAGCCTTTCAGGCACTTCGGGAAGCGGTCCGAGGCCTGCCTGGCGCTTGAGCCTGCCGCGCCAACCTATCGCGATGAGTCCGGCCGCAACCGCGGCAAGGACCAGAACGAGGAGCAGGGAAGCAAGTTTGTCCATCAGTTGCTGCCAGCGCCGGCAGGATCGACTGTGTAGCGGTACGGCGTGTTGAGCTTGCCGTCCAGTACGGTCGGGTGGCCCTTGAAGAAGGTGGCGACGACTGCGCCCGGCAGCTCTTTGCCCGCAAAGGGTGAGTTCCGGCCCATGGTCGCCATCTTATGCGGATCCACCGTCCACCGGGCAGCCGGGTCCACGAGGATCACGTTGGCAGGCTCCCCGGCGTCGAGCGGACGTCCCTGATCGGCCACGCGGCCAATGGCCGCGGGCACCGTGGACGTGACGCGGGCGAAGTCGGCCCACGTCATGAGCCCGGTTTCGATCATGGTTTCCTGGACCACCGACAAGGCAGTCTCCAGCCCCGTCATGCCCATGGCCGCCTGGGCCCACTCGCACTCTTTGTGCTCGCTCGGATGCGGGGCGTGATCCGTGCCGACGACGTCGATGGTGCCGTCTGCGAGCCCGGCACGGAGCGCCTGGACATCGGCGTCTGTACGCAGGGGCGGGTTGACTTTGTAGACGGGGTCGTAGCTGCGGACCAGTTCGTCGGTGAGCAACAAATGGTGGGGTGTGACCTCGGCGGTGACGTTGATCCCCCGTTCCTTGGCCCAGCGGACGATCTCCACCGATCCCGCGGTGGATACGTGGCAGACGTGGAGGCGGGAGCCGACGTGCTGGGCCAGGAGGACGTCCCTGGCGATGATGCTCTCCTCGGCGACCGCGGGCCACCCGGCCAGGCCGAGAACCGCGGAAACCGCGCCCTCGTTCATCTGGGCCCCCGCGGTGAGGCGCGGTTCCTGCGCGTGCTGGGCAACGACGCCGTCGAACGCCTTGACGTACTCAAGGGCGCGGCGCATCAGCACGGGATCGTGGACGCAGATGCCGTCGTCGGAGAAGACCCGGACCTGGGCGCGGGAGTCTGCCATGGCGCCGAGTTCGGCGAGCTGCTCGCCGGCGAGTCCAACGGTGACGGCACCCACCGGACGCACATCCACCCAACCGGAGGCGCGGCCCAGGCTGTGGACCTGCTCGACGACGCCGGCGGTGTCCGCCACCGGGTTGCTGTTGGCCATGGCATGGACCGCGGTGTAGCCGCCAAGGGCTGCGGCGCGGGTACCCGTTTCCACGGTTTCCGCGTCTTCGCGGCCAGGTTCGCGCAAGTGGGTGTGGATGTCGACCATGCCGGGAAGTGCCACGAGGCCAGCGGCCTCGATCACGGTGGCACCTTTGGCGGAAAGGCCGGCGCCCCGCTCAGCGATGACCCCGCCGCGGATCAGCAGGTCCTCGGCGTCGCCGCCAAGGATGGCCGCGCCGCGGATCAAGTAGACACCGCTTGCTGTGCCTGTTGCGGTCTCGGTCATCAGTTGCTCTCCTTATCGGAACGGGCGGTGCCCGGCATGGGGGCCGCTTCTCGGGAATCCCCCGAGAGCAGCAAGTACAGGGCAGCCATCCGGACCGACACGCCGTTCCGGACCTGGGCCAGGACGGTGGAGCGTGGTGAATCGGCGGCGGCGGAGGAAATTTCCAGCCCCCGGTTCATGGGTCCGGGGTGCATGATGATGGTGTCCTTGAGCCCGAGTTCGTCGAGGGCGCGGAGGCGGGCATCGTCGAATCCCCAGCGTCGTGAATACTCGCGGGTGGAGGGGAAGAAGGAAGCGTTCATGCGCTCACCTTGGACCCGGAGCATCATCATGGCGTCCACCCCGGCCTCGAGGGTCTCGTCGAGGTTGTAGCTGACCTTGCAAGGCCACTGTTCGACGCCGATCGGCAGCAAAGTGGGCGGGGCCACGAGCGTTACTTCCGCGCCAAGGGTGCGCAGGAGCCACACGTTGGAGCGGGCGACGCGGGAGTGCAGGACGTCGCCGGCGATGGCGACGCGCATGCCCGTGAGGTCGGCGCCCGTCGACGCCGAGCCGTGCAATTTGGACCAGTGTCGGCGCATCGTGAACGCGTCCAGGAGGGCCTGTGTGGGGTGTTCATGGGTGCCGTCCCCGGCGTTGATGACGGCAGCGTCGATCCAGTCGGTGGCAGCCAGGCGGTGCGGCGCGCCGGAAGCCCAGTGGCGGATGACTACCGCATCGGCCCCCATGGCTGCGAGGGTCTGCGCGGTGTCCTTGAGGGACTCGCCTTTCGACACCGATGAACCCTTGGCGGCGAAGTTGATCACGTCGGCGGAGAGCCGCTTTGCCGCTGCTTCGAAGGAAATGCGCGTGCGGGTGGAGTCCTCGAAGAAGAGGTTGACCACGGTGCGGCCGCGCAGGGCGGGCAGCTTCTTGACCTCCCGGTCCCCTACCGCCGCCATCTCTTCGGCGGTGTCCAGGATCCGGATGGCGTTCGCGGCACTCAGGTTCTCCGTGGAGAGCAGGTGTTTCATGCGCCGGCCTCGATAACTACTTCATTGATCGGCTGACCGTCCACTGAATCGAATTCCTCAAGGTGGACCCGGACTTTTTCCGAGGAAGACGTCGGCAGGTTCTTGCCGACGTGGTCCGCGCGGATCGGCAGTTCGCGGTGCCCGCGGTCCACGAGGACGGCCAGGCGGACGATGCGTGGCCTGCCGAGGTCGATGATCGCGTCGAGGGCTGCCCGGATGGTGCGGCCCGAGTACAGGACGTCATCGATAAGGACAACAACCTTGTTGTCGATTCCTGACAACGGCAGCCTGGTGGGGTAAGGAGGCCTGGCGGGCTGGTGGGAAAGATCGTCACGGAACATGGTGACGTCCAGCTGACCGACAATTGCGGAGGCGTTGACGGACGGATCCGCGGCGGCGATTTTGTCCGCCAGCCGCACGGCCAGCGGATAACCGCGGCGTGGGATGCCCAAAAGAACCAGATCCTGGGAACCCTTATTGGCTTCAAGGATCTCGTGGGCGATACGAGTGAGCGCACGGTCGATGTCCGCGTGGTTGAGGACAACCCGGGACGGCACCGGCGCAGTGACTTCAGTCATCGCTCGTCTCCCCTTTCCCCGCCTCACGGGACGGAATTAAAAAAGGAATATTTGCTCTTCAAAATTACCACAGGGGCGGCGCCCACCCGTCTCTCGCGCGGGCCGGTCCGTGCGTTTTAGCTCACAGTCACGCGGGCGACGTTCGGCTTGAGGTCAGCCCAACTGACTGGCAGCAGATGTCGTTATGAAGGCTCATAACGACCTTAAGTGCCAGTCAGTTGGGCTGATCCTTCCAACGCCGCCTAAGCGAGCAAGGAAGGCTTCAACGTCTGCAAGCGGCCGAGGAGGCCGTTGATGAACGCAGGAGATTCGTCGGTGGACATGACTTTGGCCAGTGCCACCGCTTCGCTGACTGCCACGCCGTCCGGGACGTCGTCGTTGTAGAGCAGTTCCCAGGCGCCGATCCGCAGGATGATGCGGTCGACCGCCGGCATCCGCTCCAAGGTCCAGCCCTGGGCATAAGTCTGCAGGAACTCGTCGATGGTGGGCTGCATGGCAACCACGCCCTCCACGATGTCCATCGTGTACGGGTTGACCACGAGGTCGGTCATTTCCCGGCGGGCCTTCAAGACCTCGAAAGCGGAGGCGGAACGCTGCTCCGCCTCGAACAGTACCTCGAGGGCCCTGTTACGGGCCTTACCACGGGCGCTCACTAGTCGTTGACCCGGCCCAGGTAGCTGCCGTCGCGAGTGTCTACCTTGACCTTGGTGTTGTTCTCAACGAACAGGGGCACCTGGATCTCGTAGCCGGTCTCAAGAGTAGCTGGCTTTGTTCCAGCCGAGGAGCGGTCGCCCTGCAGGCCCGGCTCGGTGTAGGTGATTTCAAGGACAACGCTCGGGGGCAGTTCGATGTAGAGCGGAGTGCCCTCGTGGATGGCAATGTTGACCATCTGGTTTTCCAGCATGAAGTTGGTGGCGTCGCCTACCGTGGCACCGGAAACCGTGATCTGGTCGAAGTCCTGGGTGTCCATGAAGACGAAGTCCGCGCCGTCCTGGTACAGGTACTGGTAATCGCGGCGGTCAACCGTGGCAGTTTCGATCTTGAGGCCGGCGTTGAAGGTCTTGTCGACCACCTTGCCCGACATGACGTTGCGCATCTTCGTGCGCACGAACGCGCCGCCCTTGCCCGGCTTGACGTGCTGGAACTCAATGATGTTCCAGAGCTGGCCCTCGAGCTTCAGCACGGTTCCGTTCTTGATGTCATTTGTGGTTGCCACTAGTATCCTCTGGTTTCTCTCACTGGTTCTAGCTACGCCTTCTGGCTCCAGCCGACTATGCCAAGCAGGCATGCCTTGACGGCAGCCAGCGCGTATTTATCAAAAATCCAAAGTCCATTCTACCGGCAAAATGCGGCGCGCCTGCCCGCGCCCCCTTTTCAGGAGGCGGGCTTGTCTGGAGGCGTTTCAGGAGGCGGGCTTGTCAGGAGGCGAACTCGAGGACGTTCCGGGCGCGTTGCAGGGCCACAGCAGAGGAGTAGATCAGGGAAGCATCAGCTGCCAAGGCGACGCGCAGGTCCAAGGCCTTGGTGAACGACTCTGCCGCGGCGACGTGATTGCCGGCCACAAAATGGGCCCGCCCCAAATACTGGTGGACCACCGGTTCCTTGGCGGTTCCGTGGACTTCGCCCAGTAGCTGGCGGAAGAGCTCCACCGCGCGGTCAAAGCGGTTCGTGGCACGGTGCAGCTCGGCTTCGAAGATCCGCAATTTGAACGACTCGGGATCGTTGTAGCGCGCCTCGGCCAACAACTCGGCGGCTTCCCCCGGATGCCCTTCGAGCATGAGCGCCATGATGCGGTCGGCGGGATCGCTGGACTCAGCCAGTGCGGACTGCATGGCTTCTTCGTTGACGATGGCCGGCAGGAGCGTGTCCGGGTTCGTACGCACCCCGGGGAATCCACCCGTGGGCCAATCGCTGATGCTGTTGAAGGTCTCGGTGGTCATGATGCGATCTCCTGGTAGGCAGCGAAGAGCAACGAGGTGTCCGGCACGTCGAGGATTCCGGGCTTTGCCACGCCGTCGAGTACCACGAAACGCAAGAGGTCTCCCCGGGACTTCTTGTCACGGCGCATGCCGTCGAGCAGGCCCTGCCAGCGGTCCCGGCGGTAGGTGACCGGCAACCCGAGTCCCTCAAGGATGGTGCGGTGCCTGTCGGCGTCGACGTCGGAAAGCCGGCCGACGCTGCGGGCGAGTTCGGCGGCAAACATCATGCCGACAGAAACCGCTGCGCCATGCCGCCACGAGTAGCGTTCCACGAGTTCGATCGCGTGGCCGAGCGTGTGCCCGTAGTTGAGGATTTCACGAAGACCGGATTCCTTGAGGTCTTCGGAGACCACCTTCGCTTTGACGGCAATGGCACGTTCGATGAGCTCGCGGAGCACCGCCGAACCCGGATCAATGACTTCCTCCGGCTTGTTTTCGACGAGTTCCAGGATGGCGGGATCGGCAATGAAGCCGCACTTGATGACCTCTGCCATTCCCGAGATCAGCTCGTTCCTGGGCAGCGTCTGCAGCGTGTCCAGGTCCGCGAGGACAGCCGCAGGCGGGTGGAAGGAACCCACCAGGTTTTTGCCTTCCGCCGTGTTGATGCCGGTCTTGCCGCCTACCGAAGCGTCCACCATGCCGAGGAGGCTCGTAGGCATGTGGATGACCTTGACGCCGCGCAGCCACGTGGCGGCGACGAATCCGGCGAGGTCGGTGACCGCGCCGCCGCCGACCGCCACGATGGCGTCGGAGCGGGTGAAGTCGTTCTGGCCAAGCACTTGCCAGCAGAAAGCGGCAACCTGGATGTGCTTGCCTTCTTCGGCGTCGGGAATCTCGGCGGTGAGGGCGGTGAATCCGGCAGCCTCGAGTTCGGTCCGGACCGTGTCGCCCGTGAGTCGCAGGGCACGCGGGTGGACCACGAGGACCCGCCTGACGCGCTCCCCCAGCTTCGCGGGAAGGGTCTCCAAGAGGCCGCGCCCGACGACGACGTCGTAGTTCTCGTTGGCGGACTGGCCGCTGACCTTGATGACAGTTGATTCGTTGCTCACTTTTGCACTTCCTCTTTCAAGGCCGCGTATTCACGCAGTCTTTCCTCCACGTGGAGGGCGATTTCCGCCACGGTCCCGGACCGGACGTCGACGGTGATGTCTGCAAGGCGTTCATAGACAGGACGCCGGGCGGCAAAAAGGGTCTCCCAGCGGGCCATGGCGTCACCGGCCAGCAGTGGCCGGCCCGTGTTGCGGGCGATGCGCTCAGCGACTGTCTCAGCATCGCACTCGAGGTAGATCACGGTGCAGTCGACCAGCAGCTGCTGCGTGCCGGAATCGAGCACTGCGCCACCACCCAACGAGACCACCGCGCCGTTGATGTCCGCAGCTTCAACGGAGCGTGCCACCGTCCTGGCCTCGATCTCCCGGAAAGCATGTTCTCCACGACCGGCGAAAATATCCGCAATAGTGCCGTGGTGCTCAACGATGACTGCGTCCGTGTCCACGAACGGCACGCCCAATTGCTGGGCGAGCTGCTGGCCGATGACCGATTTTCCAACCGCCATCGGCCCCACCAAAACGATCGCGCGCCGTTGACCGGCGCCCGATGTACCGCGGACCACTAGTGGCCGACCGAGTCCAGGGTTGCCGGGATGCTGTCCAGGTAACCCCGAAGGTTCCGTGCGGTCTCGGCGACCGAATCACCGCCGAACTTCTCAGCAACGGCCTCGGCCAACACCAGGGCGACCATGGCCTCGGCCACGACACCCGCCGCCGGAACGGCACAGACGTCGGAGCGCTGGTGGTGCGCCTTGGCGGCTTCACCGGTGCTGACGTCGATGGTCTTCAATGCACGCGGGACGGTGGCAATGGGCTTCATGGCGGCGCGGACCCGCAGGACCTCGCCGATGCTCATGCCACCTTCGATGCCACCGGCACGGTTGGTCTTGCGGACGATCCGGCCGGTCTCGTCCTTGACGATCTCATCGTGCGCGGCGGAGCCGCGGCGTGCCGCGGTCAAGAAGCCGTCGCCGACTTCGACGCCCTTGATCGCCTGGATCCCCATCAGGGCAGCAGCCAGGCGGGAGTCAAGGCGACGGTCCCAGTGCACGTAGCTACCGAGTCCAGGGGGAAGACCGTAGGCCAGAACTTCGACAACACCGCCGAGGGTCTCGCCTTCCTTGTGTGCCGCGTCGACCTCGGCCACCATGGCATCCGAGGTCTCTCGATCGAAGCAACGCAAAGGATCGGCATCGAGGGCCAGGACGTCGGACGGCAGAGGCAGTGGACGGCCCTCGGGCACGGTCACGCTTGCGATGGATACGGTGTGGCTCACGAGCTCGATGCCAAGCTGCTTCAGGAATTGCGAAGCAACCGTGCCCAAGGCGACACGCGTGGCCGTCTCCCGGGCGCTGGCGCGTTCCAGGACAGGGCGGGCCTCGGGGAATCCATACTTCTGCATTCCCGTGAAGTCTGCATGGCCGGGCCGCGGACGGGTCAAGGGCGCGTTGCGGGCTTGGTCTGCGAGAAGAGCCGGGTCAACCGGGTCGGCAGACATGATCTGCTCCCACTTGGGCCATTCGGTGTTGCCGATCTGGATCGCGACGGGGCCACCCTGCGTCACACCGTGCCTGACACCGCCAAGGATGCTCACTTCGTCCTGCTCGAACTTCATCCGGGCGCCGCGGCCGTAGCCGAGACGGCGACGCGCCAAGGCGTCGCGTATTTCCCCGCTGGTGAGTTCCACACCGGCGGGGACGCCTTCAACAATTCCGAGCAGTGCCGGGCCATGGGATTCACCGGCAGTCAACCAACGCAACATATATCCAATCCTGCCATGTAAGACCCTTACTAGACCCGCCGGGGAAGCCCGACTGAGTCACACATCACATCTATGACATCGCCGGTGACGTCGGCTCCGGAAAACAAACGGATTTGCTCGACGGCTTGATAGAGCAACATCTCCAGCCCTGGAACCACTACTCCGCCCCGCGAATGCCATGCTTCGGCAATGCGGCTGGGCCAAGGATCGTAGGCGACATCGAGGAGGACGCCCCAGACACCGTCGGGAAGCTTGCCACCGTCGGGAAGCTGTTCAAGCTGCGCCGCGATGCTGTCCGCTGCCCTCGGCGGCAGCGTGGAGATCACCAGATCGGCTCCCGCCATGCCTTCAGCGGCCTCGGCCAGCGGCCGGAGGTGAATGGAAAGCCCGACGGCGGCTGCCGCTGCTTTCGCCTCGGCGGCGCGTCCGGCGTCGCGCACGAAGACATCAACGTGTTCCGAACCGAGCTCCCGGAGCGCTGCAATAGCCGCTGCGGATGTCCCGCCGCCACCAAGGATCGCGGAGTTCGGCCGCTCCGTGACTCCTGCGTTCCGGACCGCTTCCACGATGCCGGCCACATCCGTGTTGTGGCCGACCCGCCGCACGCCGTGCCCGGTGTCTTCAAAGGCAACCGTGTTGATGACACCCAAGGACGCGCCGGCCCCGCGGACCTCGTCGACTTCGTCCACCATGGCGGTCTTGAGCGGCATGGTGACGGACAAGCCACACCAGTCGTCGCCGGCTTCAAGGCCGGCCATGAAGGCCGGGAGCCGCTCAACCGTTACGTCGATCGCCGAGTATTCGATGTCGAGCCCGAGCTTCGCGTAGGCCGCACGGTGGAGTGCTGGTGACTTCGAGTGGCTGATGGGGTGCCCCAGGACGGCAGCACGTCTACTCACACGCACCGTCCCGCGTTGGCCGCACACCACGCGTTGTACTGGTCAACGTACTTGAGGTGCTCCGCCAGCGTGCTGGAGAACTTGGTTTCCTTGGTGTCGAGGTTGATGGTTACCCAGTAGAGGTAGTTGTTGGCTGTCGGCTTCGCGGCAGCATCGATCGCCGTCTTGCCGGGTGAACCAATGGGGCCGACCGGAAGCCCTACGTTCGCGTAGGTGTTATAGGGGTTGCTCTTGTCCGCCTTTTGGGCATCGGTCAGGTGGAAGGTCTTGGTACCCAGCCCGTAGGTAACCGTGGCATCCGACTGGATGAGCCCGTTCGTCTCGGTGTTGCCCGGCTTGAGCCTGTTGTAGATGGCGCCGGCCACGTTGCCGTAGTCGGCCTGGCCGCCTTCAGCCTGCACGATGCTGGCCACCGTGATGGTCTGGTATTGCTTGGCGGGATCCGTGACGCCCTGGGCCTTGAGCTCGTCGGTGGTGGCCGTGACGAGCTTCTGGAGGATGTCCTTCGCAGGCGTTCCAAGGGGGAAACGGTACTCCCCTGGTGCGAGGAAGCCTTCCAGGTTCTTTGCCGGGGCAGGGACGCCAAACTGGGCCGGTGAGTCGCTCAGCGCCTTCAATTCGGACAAAGGTATGCCCGAACCCTTGGAGATCGCATCAAGGGATTCACCGATACGCAATCCTGCACTCAGCGCGAAATACATGACCTTGGAAGAATCCTTGCCGAGGAGCACATTCACCGCATCGGAGTTCTTCATTTCCGTTTTGAAGGTGAAATCGCCGGGTGAGAGTTCACCCCCGGCAGCAGTGAAGGCCGCCACGAAAGAATCCGCGTCGGCAATGACGTGCTGGCTCTGAAGGTTGGTCGCGACCAGTTTGGGGCCGGAGCCCGGGGCCACAGTGATGGTGACCGAGCCCGTACCCGGGCCAGGGTAGTCGCTGACCTTGTCCATCCCGAGCAACGGCTTCAGGAACTGCGCCCCAACGGCTACCGCTGCGACGAACACCGTGAGGGTGAGCAGCAGCGCTAGAAGACGACGGCGCCTGCGGACCTTCTTCGAGGGGACCTTGGGCGCAGGAGCCGCAGCTGCCATGAGGTCATGGGCGCCGTGCTCATGATGGACTTCGTAGTCGAACTGTGGATCGTGGTGCTCATAACCTTCGTCATGGGCCTGCAGTTCGTGGAACTCGTCACCGTGGGCGACGTCGTAGCTGTGAACAGAGTCATCGTGAAGAGCATCGTGCTCGACGGCGTCAGGGTGCGCCACGTCGTAGTGCACGACGTCTGGCTGCACTGTGTCGAAGGGCTGCACCGTGTCAAGGTGCTGCACGGTGTCAAGGTGCTGCTCGGTGTCGAAGGGCTGCACTGTGTCATCGTGCTTCAGGAGGTCGTCATGCGAAGCATCGTGCTGCGGTACGTCCTCGTTGGGCTGAACTGTTTCGCCGTGCGAAGGCGCGGCTTGCGAAGGAGCGGTTTCGTTGAGAACGCCGTCGTCGTGGAAGTCAGCAGCGTGGGTGCTCGTGTCCGGGGCGGCCGATGCGTAGTCCGGGACATATGCAAGCTGTGGCTTCGGGACTGCGACAGGTTCAAAGTGGACAGGCACAGGTGGTGGCAGTACCTCCTGGTTCTGCGTCTCCAGGAAGCGTTCCCTGGCACGGATTTCACGACGAGTCAGGGGCCGGGTACGGCCTTCTGCTGCGTCGTTGGAGGGGTCGTTGTTGACCGGACTCACAATTGTCTTCCCCTCGTTGGAGAGTGTGGATCAATGCCGGAGGCAGGTAGCGGCGCACTTGCACCGTCAATGTGTTGGGGTGGCATTGGCGCCTGCACGCGCCTGCCCACATCTGCACCTCTGGCTTTTTGCATGTCGATCGCGTGCTGCAGAATTCCGGCAGCGGCAACCTGATCCACCACTTTACGATGATCCTTGCTGCTCATGCCAGCTTCATGGAGATTGCGGTGGGCCGTCACGGTGCTGAGCCGCTCGTCCACCATGTTGACTGGAACGTCGAGTCCACGGCGCTGCAAGTGGGCTGCCAGCAACTCCGCGTAGTCGGTGGCCATGACCGCAGAAGAGTGTTCTTCACCCTTCATCGTGCGCGGCAGGCCGACGAAGATCTGGACCACGCCGAGCTCCGCGACCTGCCGGACAATGACCCCGATGTCGGAATTCTTCTTGGCGTCCCGGCTCACCGTCTTGAACGGCGTTGCCAGGATCCCGTCCGGATCACAGACGGCAACTCCCACACGGACGGTGCCGACGTCTACCCCCAGTTTGATGCCCCGGGGGTAGTCGTCGTTGCGCGCAATGGCCTCCAAGATCAGCGCTTGGCGATCGCGTCCACAACGGCCGCAAGGGCCGGTGCGATCTTCGCGGCGTCGGTTCCGCCGCCTTGGGCGACGTCGTCCTTGCCACCGCCGCCGCCGCCGAGGATTCCTGCAGCCACCCGAACGAGGGCGCCTGCCTTGACGCCCGCTTCACGCGCGGCCTCGTTTGTGGCCACGATGATGACGGGACGGTCGTTGCTGACACCGGCCACGGCAACCGTGGAAGCGTCGGAGCCGAGCCGGTTGCGCAGGTCCATGGCGAGACTGCGGAGGTCGTCCGCTCCCCCGACCTGGCCGGCGTCGTGCGCCACTACCCGGACACCTGCGGCATCCTGGGCCGTTGCGACGAGGTTCGCAGCGGCCGCGGTGAGCTGCTCCTTGCGGAGGCGGTCGAGTTCCTTTTCCGTCGCCTTGAGCTTGGCCAAGGTGCTGGAGATCCGGTCGGCCAACTGGCCCGAAGGGACCTTGAGCATCTCCGTGAGCTCGGTGACAAGGGCGCGCTCGGCTGCGAGGTGCCGGAAGGCGTCAAGGCCGACGAAGGCTTCCACACGGCGGTTTCCCGAACCGACGGACTGTTCGCCGAGCAGCGACAGGCTCCCGATGAGAGAGGTGTTCGCCACATGGGTGCCACCGCAGAGTTCGCGGGACCACGCGCCGTCGATCTCCACAACGCGGACTTCGCTGCCGTAATTCTCGCCGAAGAGGGCCATGGCGCCGAGGGCCTTCGCTTCAGCAAGGCCCATCACCTTGGTGTCGACCCGGAAGTTGTTGCGGATGGCGATGTTCGAGACCTCTTCGATCTCGGACTTCGTGGCTGCACTCAATCCCTCGCCCCAGGCGAAGTCGAAGCGCAGGTAGCCGGCCTTGTTGAAAGAGCCACGCTGGGTGGCTTCCGGGCCGAGGATCTGGTGCAGGGCCGCGTGAACGATGTGCGTGCCCGTGTGGGCCTGCTCTGCGGCGTGTCGGCGTTCGCGGTCGACGGCGGCGCGCACCAAAGCGTCCGAGGCGATCTCGCCTTCGCGGACGATTGCCTTGTGGACGCTCAGGCCCTTCACGGGGCGCTGGACGTCTAGGACCTCGACGACGAAGCCGTCACCGGTGATGAGGCCCTTGTCTGCGGACTGGCCGCCGGCTTCGGCGTAGAACGGCGTCTCGTTGAGCACGAGCTCGATTTCATCGCCCGTGGACGCGTGGGCAACACGCCGGCCGGAGCTGACGATGCCGCGGACACGGGCCTCGCCTTCCAGCTCGGTGTAGCCGGTGAAGATGGTTTCGCCTTCAGCCAGGAGCTCCTGGAAGGCTGAGACATCGGCGTGTCCACCCTTCTTGGACTTGGCATCCGCCTGGGCACGCTGACGCTGTTCGAGCATGAGGCTGCGGAATTCAGCTTCGTCAACCTTCAAACCGGCTTCCTCTGCCATTTCGAGGGTGAGATCGATGGGGAACCCGTAAGTGTCGTGCAGGGCGAAGGCATCTTCGCCTGACAGCGGCTTGCCGGCCGCCTTGGAGAGCACCACGGCTTCTTCGAGGCGGGCGGTGCCGGAGGCGATGGTACGCAGGAAGGCTCGTTCTTCGGCATAGGCGATGCGGCTGATGCGGTCGAAGTCGGTTTCCACCACGGGGTAGACGCCCTTCATGGCGTCGCGGGAAGCCGGAAGCAACTGCGGCAGGCAAGCTTCTTCGACCCCGAGGAGGCGCATGGCGCGGACGGCACGGCGGATAAGCCGACGCAGGACGTATCCGCGGCCTTCGTTGGACGGGGACACGCCATCGGAAATCAGCATGAGGGCCGAACGGATGTGGTCGGCAACGACGCGCATCCGGACATCATCCGTGTGGTGCGGGTCGTCAGCTGACTCGGCGGAGGTGTACTCCTTGCCGGACAGGGCTGCGGCCTTGTCGATGACGGGACGGACCTGGTCCGTTTCGTACATGTTTTCGACGCCCTGCAGGATCATCGCGAGGCGCTCCATGCCAAGGCCGGTGTCTATGTTCTTCTTGGGCAGCTCGCCGGCAATGTCGAAGTCCACCTTGGAGCGGACGTTTTCGATCTGGTACTGCATGAACACGAGGTTCCAGATTTCGACATAGCGGTTTTCGTCCGCGATGGGACCGCCTTCGGCGCCATAGGCCGGGCCGCGGTCGTAGTAGATTTCCGAGCATGGGCCGGCGGGACCAGGCTGCCCGGTGGACCAGTAGTTGTCCGCCTTCCCCATCCTTTGGATGCGCGATGCGGGGATGCCGGTGTTCTTAAGCCACAGATCCTGGGCTTCGTCGTCTTCCTCGTAGACGGTCACCCAGAGGCGCTCAACGTCCAGTCCATAGCCGCCGTCGTCGACGCTCTTGGTGAGCAGTTCGAACGCGAATTTGATGGCGTCTTCCTTGAAGTAGTCCCCGAAGGAGAAGTTTCCACACATCTGGAAGAACGTCCCGTGGCGGGCGGTCTTGCCTACTTCCTCGATGTCACCGGTGCGGATGCACTTCTGGACGCTCGTGGCGCGGTCGAAGGGCGGCTCCTCGCGGGCGGTCAGGTAAGGAATGAAGGGAACCATGCCGGCCACAGTGAACAGCAGGGAAGGGTCGCTGGATACGAGCGACGCTGAGGGGACGGCGGTATGGCCCTTGCTGACAAAAAAGTCCACCCAGCGTTTGGTGATCTCCTGCGACTTCATTAGCTGATTACTTACCCTTCTCAATTCACTGCACATGAGTTTGTGCGCGGTTTTGGCATGTGCCATTGCCGCAGCTTCTAATTCTGCCCTGTTGACGGCCGCTTGGGCGAACCGCGGCAAGTTGTACCGCGGCTGCTAGCGGGTGCCGGCGTCGGACTCTGCGATGCCGAGCGCGGACCTGAGATCGACTTCGCGTTCATTCATTCCGGCGCGCACGGCGTCGGCGAAGTCGTACACGCCGTCGGCCAGTCGCGCTACGGCGCGGTTCAGGCCTTCGGGACCAATAGCGGCCTGTGCTTGGGTGATCTTGCGGAAGGCGATGACTCCGATTGCCACGCCGATCCCCATCCAGACGATTCTTTTCACAGTTTTCCTGACATACGACGATCGTGACTTAGGAACGGATTCAGCGGCTGCGGCGGCCACTGCCCGGTTTGCGGCGGGCGGCAAAAGCCGAGCGCACTCCATAGCTGAACGCTGCCACCTTGATGAGCGGCGAACCGACTGTTGCGGCCACCAGTGAGGACAAAGCAGAAATGTTGGCGGACGCGTCGGAAACGTTGGAGGTGATGCCATCCACCTTTTTCAGCTGCTGGTTTGTGGTGGAAACCGTCGCAGTGACCTCGTCCATGAGGGGCGTCGCTCCGTCGCTCAAAGAGCGGATGGACGTGCGGACTTCATCGAAGACGCGCCCGAGTTTGAGGATCGGTACAGCCAACAGCACCACAAGGAGCGCGAAAACTCCGGCCGCGATCAGGCCTGCAATATCGCCACCAGTCATGGACTCTCATCTCCTAGCATTTGTTGCGTTGCCGCTGGTGCGCCATGTGGTTCTACACAGGCACCCCGGCGTGGCTTCCCCAAGTACCTTACATACAAAGAAGCCCGCGGCGCGTGCCACGGGCTTCTTTGTAGGTGCTTGCTGGAAATCAGCGAGCGTAGAATTCGACCACGAGCTGCTCTTCGCAGGTCACGGGGACCTCGGAGCGCTTCGGGCGACGAACCAGGCGTGCCTGCAGGGCGTCGATCTTGACGTCCAGGTAAGCCGGAACGACGTTCAGAACGTGTGCGCCGGCAGCTGCAACCTGGAACGGAGCCATGACTTCGCTACGGCTGTGAACGTGGATGAGCTGGCCTTCGGCAACGCGGAACGACGGGCGGTCCACGCGGATACCGTCAACGAGGATGTGGCGGTGCACAACCAGCTGGCGGGCCTGGGCGATCGTGCGGGCAAAGCCGGCACGCAGCACGAGGGCGTCGAGACGCATTTCGAGCAGTTCGATCAGGTTTTCACCGGTCAGGCCCTTGGTGCGCCGTGCTTCTTCGAAGGCACGGGTCATCTGGGCTTCGCGGATGCCGTACTGGGCGCGCAGACGCTGCTTTTCGCGCAGACGTACAGCGTAGTCAGAGTCCTGCTTCTTGCGGGCACGGCCATGCTCACCGGGGCCGTACGGACGGCGCTCCATGTACTTGGCGGCCTTGGGAGTCAGAGCGATGCCGAGTGCACGCGAAAGGCGTGCGGTACGGCGAGCACGAGTGTTGTTAGCCACTTGTGTCCTTCCAATATCTGCGGTGTGTCAGTGTTACTGGCCTCCATGAGGGAGAGCATCGGCCAACCGCTGCCTTTTGCTACGGGGCGCAGGGCACAGCATCAAAACCTGGATTTTGATGGATTGTGCGCCAGGCCTTGCCAGACAAGCATCTAGCCTACCATGACGCCTACTTGCCCCGGATGATCCTGCGCAGTCTCTCGAGTCTGGGAGCAATATCCCGCTCAGCACCGTTTGCCGTGGGCTCGTAATAGTCCCTGCCGACCAGATCATCCGGGGCGTACTGCTGGGTGGCCACCCCGTGCGGGGCATCGTGGGCGTACTTGTAGCCTTGGCCGTGGCCAAGGCCCTTCGCTCCTTGGTAGTGCGCGTCCCGCAAGTGCGCGGGAATCCCGACACCCATCCCCGCACGCACATCGGCGATGGCCTTGTTGATGCCCATGTAGGCGGCATTTGATTTGGGCGCCGTCGCCAGATGCACCACGGCTTCGGCGAGGATGATCCGGCCCTCGGGCATGCCGATCAACTGCACTGCCTGCGCCGCGGCGACGGCGGTCTGCAGCGCCGTCGGGTCTGCCATGCCGATGTCCTCGGCAGCCGAGATGACGATCCGGCGGGCCACGAAGCGCGGGTCTTCGCCGGCTTCGAGCATGCGGGCCAGGTAGTGGAGGGCCGCGTCGACGTCTGAGCCTCGGATCGATTTGATGAACGCACTGGCGACGTCGTAGTGCTGGTCGCCCGCGCGGTCGTATCGGACGGCGGCCGCGTCCAGGGCCCGCTCTGTATGCCGGAGTTCGACGACGACTGGAGCCTCGGGGGCGCCGTCACCGGCAAGCCCTTCCTCTTGAGAGGGGTCGCCGCCGTCGTTGTTTCGGTCTCCGTAGGCGACACCGGCAGCGGCCTCGAGCGCCGTGAGCGCGCGGCGGGCATCTCCCCCGGACAAGCGGACCAAATGCTCAAGGGCTTCCGGAGTAAGCTCCACTCCCCCTGCCAAACCGCGGGCATCGGCAACCGCCCGTTGGAGAAGCCCCTCGATGTCGCTGTCGGTAAGCGGTTTCAGGGTAAGCAGCAGTGATCGGGAAAGCAGCGGGGAGACCACCGAGAACGAAGGGTTTTCGGTAGTAGCTGCGACCAGGACCACCCAGCCCTTCTCGACCCCGGGAAGCAGGGCGTCCTGTTGGGCTTTATTGAAGCGGTGGATCTCATCCAGGAAAAGCACTGTTGTGGTCCGGTACAGATCCCTGGCAGTCAAGGCGTTTTCCATGACCAAACGGACATCCTTGACGCCCGCAGTAATGGCGGACAATTCAACGAACTTCCGGCCTGGTCCGCGGGCGATGACGTGCGCCAGCGTCGTCTTGCCCGTGCCCGGGGGTCCCCACAAGATGACCGAGCTCGGACCGGCAGGACCGGCGGCGTCGGCCCCTGCGGCAAGCTGCCGCAAAGGAGACCCTTGGCCCAGCAAATGCTGCTGGCCCACAACGTCATCCAGCGTCCGGGGCCTCATGCGGACAGCCAAAGGGCTCCGCGGCGACGCTGGACGTACTGTGCCCGCACGTCCATCAAAGGAACGGTCCGAATCCGCCGCCTGGCTGCCGGCGTCGTCGTCGTTGTCCGCGTCGGCACCAAAGAGATCTTCCACATGGATAGGCTACTCATGATTCGAGCTAAGGAGACATCGACGTGGAGACCCGACCGTCCGGCCCCAACGAAAAGCAGCCGCCTGGAGCGGGGCGCACCGCTTTCATCCCCGGTCCGCGGTTGACCGGCTGGGTGGACCGCTTCGCCGCGAGCCATGGCGCGGTTCAGGAAGAGCCCGACGGCGGCGGCACCCTCCTGCGGGCGGCGGACGGCACGCTTTTGCGGGCGGCGGACGGCGCGACGGCGCTACTGAGAGCCCCGTGGCCCGTCGACGGAAGGCCCGGAAAGGGCACCACCACGGTTGAGCGTTTAGCGTCGCTCGCTTCGCAGGAACGGCGGCTCGGCATCATCCTCGTGCGCCGGGGCGGTTACGCGGTGGGGGTCGTGAGCGGCGGCAAAGTGTCCGCGTCCAAATCGGGTTCCCGCTACGTGCAGTCACGCTCGGCGGCAGGTGGATCTTCGCAGCAGCGCTTTGCCCGGCGTCGCGAGAACCAGGCCAACGCGCTGACGGAAGCTGTAGCCGGTTATGCCGCCGGGGTGTTCGCCGGACACAGTGTTGAATATCTCGTCCTGGGCGGAGACGCCGCGCTGTCCGCAGCAGTCCTGGAAGAAAAGGCGTTGAAGGAGTACGCATCGCGCACAAGGCTCGCGTTCCTGGCAGTTGCCGACCCCAACGCAACCGTGCTTCGCAGGGCTGCGGCAGATGCCTGTGCCGTGCGGATCGAGGTCACGGATCCGTTGTAGTGGCGTGCAGGGCCAACTTTTGGCGGACCTCCGAGTAGTTTTCCCCAAATAGCCCCAGCGAAAGGCGCTTTCTGAGCGCCCTGTCACGTCCTAACACTGCGACAATCACCGCGATGCGGCCACGCATCCGGGAGCGGAACCAGCACCTGCATACGACGAACATGCTCGCATCGGGACTGCCCGGATTACTGCTTTTAGGTCCGGACCAGGAATGGTTGATTCCTTCGGCGCTCTATTTCGGATTGGTCTTGGCCGGCATCGCGGCCATGATCGTCGGCATCGTTTACAACAGCAAAAGGGTCAGTCCGCTTGTTCAGCCCCGGCGGATCGGGGTAACCATCGGCCTCACCGAGGCCGAAGCAAAAAGCGTCCAGAACCAGATCCTGGGCAAAGAAACCCCCGATATCCGCCATTGGCAGGTACTCAGGGGAGCGGCGATCCAATTACGCGAACGGATGGCCCGCCAACTGATCTTTACTGCGGGACTTGTGCTGGTCGCCGTCGGGCAAGCGGTGGGACTTAGTCGCATGGGTAGTTTTTCTCCCATCGGCCTAATCCTGCTGGTTCTAGCGGTGCCCGTTTTGATTTTGACTCTTGGCTGGATGGTGCGCCAGTTCCGTCAGACCAGCGCGTTCTTAGACAAAGCCTCCCGCGGATCGGCGGAATCGTCCGACTAGCCAAGGAGGCTAAATCCGAACCATCACCTTCTCGCGTGGCGGAGAAACTAAATTGTCGGTGCCTCCTGCGATGCTGTGGGTATGGATGGAAGGACAGCGTGGAGTGCGGAGAGCAGGGCGGCCGTGGCGGCCGTGGCGGCCGTTGCCGCGTCGGTTGCCGTCCTGAGCGCCGTCACGCGGGACGCTGATTCCTTCGAAAGCGCTGATCCGCGTCATGGCTCTGATCCGCTGCGGGGTCTGGCGGATGGTTGCCTGGACGGCCTCGCCGAAGTGGCCCGGCTGGAAGCCCGGACCGCCGCTTTGAAGGCGAGGCTGGCCGCGGACTACGTCCACACAGCCAGGGCCCTGGCGCCACCGGCGGCCTCACCGCAGGAACGCACCGCACACGAGCTGGCCCTGCTCGCGGAGGTGGCCTGCGTCCTGACCGTCAGCGAACGAACCGCCGGGGCCCTCCTCTCCGACGCCCAGGCCCTGACCATGGGCCTGCCCCTGACCCTGGCGGCCCTGCAGTCCGGAACGATCTCCTGGCAGCACGCCCGGATCATCATCGACGAAACCGGCGCCCTGGACCCCGCCGCCACAGCCGGCCTGGAAGCACACTTCCTGGACCCCGACGCACCCAACCCCGCCCGCGGCTGCCCCGCCGGGGACCTCGTCCCGTCCCGGTTCCGGACCAAAGCACGCACCTGGCGCGAACGCCACCACCCCGTCAGCATCGAAGAACGCCACACCAAAAGCGCCGGAGACCGTCGCCTCGAATACCACCCCGACCGCGACGGCATGGCGTGGCTCTCCGCCCACCTCCCCGCCGACACCGCCGCCGGGATCTGGGAACGGACCACCGCCGCCGCCCGCGCCCTCCAAGGCCCCGCCGAGACCCGGACCCTCGCCCAGCTCCGCGCCGACATCACCGCCACCTGGCTCCTCACCAACAACACCGGCGCAATGCCCGACGGCGG
>NZ_JBFRGF010000043.1:0-43741 GCF_052115205.1 Arthrobacter sp. 2RAF6
CCGGCCACCGGAAACGCAACCAGGCAAAATAAGCACTCCCCGGTCACCTGCACCCCGTGATGCAGGGTATGGGGCATCCACCAAACGGCGGATGCCCCATACCGCTCCCGCCCATCAAAGCAAGAGGCCCCAATGACCCAAACCCTCAAAGAAATCATGGAGGGTCCCGGCATTGAACCAGTCGATCTCTGATTCAGCGGGCATCCAAATCATCGTCATGGCATTGCTAGTCACGGCAACAGGTGTCGTCGCCCTGGCCGGGGTCGTCATTATGTTGCTGATCGCTCCACTCGCTACGGTCGCAATCCGGTGCCGGCGCATCAAGAGAGCGCAAAGCAGATATCGGCTGCGACGGACTCCCGGAAGTTCCACGCGAAATGCGCAACACGATTCGTCCCCCAGCGACACATAGTTAGTGTCCGGCATGCGAGGAAAGAGACTCCTGGCGGACCCATTGGGAGGCCGCTAGGAGGCGTCCGTCCCCCACGGATCGTATGCCAGACCGTGCCCCTTGCAGTTGCGTGCCCCCACGCGACCGGCAGGCCGGGGCACGTGCAGGGACCAAAGGATTCCTGCCCGGCGTGCGGCTGGGCGTGAGACCCCCGGCCGTACGCCACTTCCTTACCTCAGCGAGCCGAACCGCCCCCGCGAAACATGTCAAGGACGAATCCGGTCGCAATACCCGAACCCCGGGACCCCAACGGAAATTCAGCGACGATATCCTCCCGGCATGGGGAACTTCAGAACGGGATATCTGGCCAGGGATGAACGACGCGAGCGTCGAAGAAGTATTCAGCGGAAGCTGTCTTACGTCGGATTAGGGGTGTTGGCTGCCGCCACGATTTTCATTGTCACGATTGCCCTCCGCCACTGAGGCCGACTCCTGAGGCAAGCACCCCAGCAGGCGGCGTCGCGAAACCCACCGCGAGCGCGCCGCCGTCGTAATCCATCCTGAGTCGTAACCAACAGGCGCCGCTGGTGAATCAAAGGGCGTGCTCGGATAGCCTTCAACCATGGGGGACATGGGGTGGGTTCGGCGGGTGCTGGTTGTCGAAGACCAACCATTCATGCGCGGGCTTGTCGCCGAGGCCTTGAGGGGCGCGGAATTCGACGTGCATGCCTGCGCGTCCGCGTCCGAGGCCGTATCCATGTTCGCCGCCGTCGATCCCGATGTTCTTGTGACTGACATCGACCTGGGAACCCGGCCCAACGGCGTCGAACTGGCGCATGTCGTGAAGTCGCTCTCACCGGGGTGCGCCATCGTTTTCCTCACCAACTATCCGTCGGAAGCTCCCTTTTCCGAGTTGCCGGCGGGATCAACCTTCGTCAATAAGTCGTCCCTTGACTCCGTGGACGGCCTCATCAGTGCAGTGAACTCGACCCTCGTGGAGCTTCCCGTCACCGTGGCTCCCCCTGTAGCGTCGGACGCGGCGAAGATCGGCGCGCTGACCCGCGTACAGCTGGATATCCTGCGCATGATCGCGGAGGGCTGGTCGAACGCTGAAATCGCCAAACAACGGGGAAGCAGCATGCGCTCCGTGGAGAAAGCCGTTTCGCGCACGTTCGAGGCCCTTGGCCTGAACCGCAGTCCGAGCGTCAATCCGCGGGTTGCCGCAGCAACGCTGTACACGCGCACGTTCGGGTGGCCGGACCCTGCCGATAGCGAAGAATGAGCGGACGCTCCCCTGCGCTCTGGGCCCGGGGTATCGGCGGAAGCAATGCCCTGAGCCTCTGGTCGTGGCTTCTGACCTTGCCCTTGGCGCTGACGGTCATGAACATGTTCGCCGGGTCGATCACGCTGGCTGGGACGGGATCGGTCACGCTGGCTGCCGAAAGTTCCGGCACGGCGATCGTGTTTCTGGTGCACGTCGTGCTTGGCCTTTTGGGGATGTTCCTTCGCCCCTTGATCACGGCACGGACGGGCCTCAAAGGCAGAATCACGACGGCGTTCGGCACCTTCGCGTTCCTGGGCGCCTGCCGCCCCCTCCTCGTGGCGTGGTCCGCGCAGGCCTTGAATATCGCGGACTTGAGCGAAGATCTCTGGGCCCGCGTCCTCATCAACATCGGGGCGGCCCTGGTCTTCCTCTCGGCGATCGCGATGCTGGCAGACTCCATCCGCGGGCACGCCGTGCTCGAACCCCGGCTCCGCGCTGCTCAGGCCGCGATCGAGGCGCAGCTTGGATTCGATGAGCACCGCTTGCGATCGATCCGTTCCGACTATGTCGCCGAACTCTCCAAGCGTCTTGACACGGTCCTCGCTGTCCGGATGACGACAACCCTCGACAGATCCGAGGCCTCACGCCTGCTGCGGACGATCTCCGAGGACGTCGTCCGCCCGATGAGCCACCAACTCTTCCACGACCACACCCCTTGGCCGTATGAGACAGCCCCTCCGCGGCCACCTTCCCGCACAGAACGCATCCCGGGACTCGCGCATTTGATCCAGGCTGCGCCGATCGGATTGCCTGTCCTGCTCTTTTTATCATTCATCGCAGTCCGTCTGCTGACGGAATATGGCGTCGTCTTCCTGTTGGTTCAGTGGGTTGTCGGCGGGGCCATCTTGCTCCTCGGGAACGCCGCGACGGCCCGGACCGTGCGGAGGGTTACCAGTCCCCCTCGGCGAATTTCAGCCATGGCCCTCTGCTACGCGGGCACGGCCGCAGTTTCCGCGTCGGTGACCTGCCTGCTGCAGGGCGCGTTCGGCTATGCCCCGTTCTTCTACTGGTCCGCCGTCTGGGCCTATCCGCTGACCGCGCTCACTGTGGCGGTTCTTCGAGCTGCCGAATGCCAACGACGGCGGCATGAAGTCAGGCTGGCACGCTCGCTCAACGAGCAACTCAAGCTAGCCGACCGCGCGCACCAAAAGCTGCTCCACACCCGCCGGCGGGTCGCCAGGATTCTGCACACCAGCCTCCAGGGAAACCTGGTTTCGAGCGCCCTTGCTTTGGCTGGCTCCGGAGGGAATCGCCCAGAAGAGGATCTTTCCCCGCACAACGTCACCGACATCCTCGCGCGTGCCGTGGCTACTGCGCAGAATGAGATCTTGGACGAGTCGCCCGGGCAAGCAGGGAGCGCAGCATCGAGCATCCGGGACCTGCTGCGTACTTGGGGGCGCGTGCTGAAGCTTGCATGCGACATTGAGCCCGGAGTGTGGGGGTTGTGCGACGAGGACCCCGCCAGGGCTGAGGCAGTCATCGAAGTGCTCTCAGAAGGCTTTACCAACGCCATCCGCCACGGTGAGCGAAACAATGTCCGGGTCACTGTTTCGGCCCACGAGCCGCGCCCGGCGCGAACGGCGGCGGACACCGGAGCAATTCACATAACCATCAGTTCCCCTGGCCGGCTCCGAGCCCAGATCCGTCCCGGCCTCGGGATGACGACGCTTCAGGCCCTGTGCAAGGAAGTGACACTCAGCGAGGAAGGCGAAAACGTCGTCCTCCGGGTGGTCCTTGCGTGAGCCTTGCGTGAGCCAGCGCTGCAGCGTCCCGACTTGAAACAATGGAGAGAATCCTGCCGCGCCTTCGGGTCCTTGGCCTGTCCCCCACAGTCAGATGGTTTGGCCGGCCACAGACTTGCGTGGGCCGGTTCCCAGATCAAAGTCTAACGCCCGACACGATGCGCCCATTTTGCACGGCCCCGCAATGACCCCCGAGCTTAGGAGCAATAAGTCGCCGGCCGAGCCCGCGGCTCTCTTCCCGGAGTAGCACCGCCAGCCACAGACTACCAGTCAGTTTCGCCGATCTGGAGGCGAATACCTGAGTAACGGGGTCTTTGAATCGAGTACTCAGTAGCCAAAAGCGCGTAGCCTCCACGGTAGTTAACGCATCTCTCGAGGAAATAGCTTCTAGTCATGGTTAGCGAGATTGGAAAGAAGGATGAGCCGGCGTCCAAAAACGACGCCGGCGTAGAGCGGCGCCGGCTCCTCAGATTGGGAACACTAATAACTGCGTTTACTGGTGCTTCCGCAATATCCGCTCTGGGTGCCAGCAGCGCCAAAGCCGCATCGGTGGACAAATACGTTCCCGAGGCGGAAAAGGGCGCTCCATCGGGAGTGGCAGCCTTGGACGTCACGGCGAAGATCCCGCCAACCCAGATTCCTGACCTCTCTGCGACTTACGCCCCCGCGTCCGGGTCTGCCACATACGCCACTAAGACTGAACTGCCCGCAACCGTTGGCACGCAGATCAGCACCGCCGGCAGCCCAGCGAACGTTGCCCTGGCAAAGCGCAGCACCCTCAACATCCTCGACTTCGGCGTTGTGACCGGCACGGCGTCATCGCAGACCGCAGCCATCACGGCCGCGCTTTACGGCAACCCTGGAAAGGCATTCTATTTCCCGCCCGGTGATTACCGGCTCGACACGGGATTGATCATCTCCCAGGCGAACAGCCTGCGCCTCGACGATGATGCCCGCCTCTACGCCGGAGCGGCCATGACGACCATGATCACCTACCTCCAGAGCGCTGCTGGCTATGCCGAAGACAAGGCCCTCACCGGCGGCCTCCTCGACGGCAATCTCAAAGCACAACGCATCCTCTCCATTGGCAAGGTCATCCGGTTCACCCTCACTCGGACCAACTTCAAGGACGGCATCAATCGGGGCCTCGTCACCGAGGCGGGTCTCGGGGCGGAGGTTTTCGCATACGACCTCCGGTTCTACAACAGCGGCATCAGCAACGTCACGGACAATATCGCCATCGAGGCGAACATGGGAGATTCCCACTTCCGTGACATCGTGATCCGCGACTGGACGACCGCGGTGAAGGACACCTCAGCGAACCGCTGGGACCGGGTTCACCCGTGGATCAGTCAGGACTCGGGCGCGGTCACGCAGATGGCCAGCCGTTACCCCACGTCAATCGGTTTCGACCTGACCGGTTCGTCGGACCTTCAGGCGTGTGTGGCCGACACCTACCGCTATGCCTACAAGTTCCGCACCAACGGAACCGGCTACACCCCGCCCCCTCGGCTGCTGAACTGCCGTGCTATGTGGGCAAACGACCCGATTCTCCCAACCGCGCTTGCCACGGCGAATCCCGCCTACGTCTTGGACAACACGGACGGCATTGGAGTCATTAGTGATCGGCTCACCACTACAGGCCACACCACCGCCCCCGGCAACTTCCTGACCGGCCCGACAACGAACCTCATCACCCGTCGCACCCATTCCTACGGTTACATCAAGGGCAATACGGGCTCAACCTCGGACCCACTGGACTACATTAACGGCATCCTGAACGGGACCTTCAGTTTCACCCCCACGATTTATGGCTCCAGCAACGCCGGGACGCATACGTACAATTCCCGCTCCGGCCGCATGGTTGTCAACGGCGATGAGGTCACATACTACATTCGCATCAACGCCACACTGGATGCTACAACCGCATTCGCGGGGGCGTTCCGTGTCGGCGGCATTCCACTCCCGCCTGGCGCGACCAATGTGCGTGACGGGGCCGGCGTGGTCGGGTACTGCACCAACGTCCAAGCCGCCACCGTGGCCATGTTCGCCGGGACCGCCCCCTACGTCACCATCCTGGCCCCTGCGACCGCTACTGGCACCGCAGAGGTTGATATTCCAGGGCAGTCGCTTCGGGGCAAGACTGTCGACGTTATACTCGCCGTGACCGTGACCCACTTCAAACCGTAGGGCAAATAGGATCGGCTAGTGACCCAAAACGGACCGCCGCCCTCGCATCTCGGATCTGGTAATCAGTCGAACGCCTCGACCGATGCTTGACAGGCCGGCGGAAGCCGGCTCCTTAAATCGCCGCCCAATCTTTGTAACCAACATGACACTCACTCTCGGACGCTGCCCCGCTAAAGGCCTATCCGCCGACCGGGGTGAGTCCGGCGGACGATGCAGGTTCCGCGGTGTGCTGAGAGCAGGCAACTCGCATTGCCGAGCCTACAAATCCGCCAGTACCGTCCCGGGGTTCTCGATCGCGTCCGCAACGTACCTCAGGAACCCGGCAGCCGTTTCCCCATCGCAGACCCGGTGATCGAACGCGAGCGTCAGCTCGGTGACCTTGCGAACGGCGAGCTGGCCATCCACCACCCAGGGCTTGTCGATGATGCGGCCCACGCCGAGCATTGCTACCTCGGGATAGTTGATGATCGCGGCTGAACCGTCCACGCCGAATACGCCGTAGTTATTCAACGTAAATGTGCCACTGGCCAACTCAGCCGGGGTTGCTTTGCCGTCACGCGCAACGGCGGTGAGCCGGCGGATTTCGGCATCGAGTTCGCGGGCGCTCAACAGGTGGGCGTTGCGCACAGAAGGAACCACGAGTCCACGGTCCGTCTGTGCAGCGAAGCCAAGATTGATGCCATCGAAAGCAATGATCTCCTGCATTTCACCGCCGGACGTGTCCTCCGCCGTGACAAACCTGGTGTTCAACTCGGGGAATTTTTTTAGCCCGGCTGTGACAAAACGAGCGATGAAAGCGAGCAGTCCGGGAGCGCCCTGCGGATCCCGCTTCTTGAGTTCTGCACGCGTCTCGAGGAGGGCAGTGGCGTCGACATCCACCCAGACAGTCGCTTCCGGGATCTCGGACCGGCTGCGGGTCATGTTCGCCGCAACAGCCTTCCGTATCCCTCGGACCGGAGTGCGCGAAGCCACGGACAACCCGGTGCGGGCATCCTGGACACCGGTGGAAGGCTGGACAGTAGCGGGCGTCTCAACGGGCGCGGTCTCGCGCGTGGCCCCTCCGATGGCGGCCTCAATGTCGCGGCGCAGGATGAGCCCGCTCTCCCCCGAACCAGGCACGGCGTCCAGCGAGACCCCATGGTCCCGGGCCATTTTCCTCACCAATGGGGAAATCACGGCGGAGAGCTTCCCTGGAATCCGGGTACGGGACAACGAGAGTTCGGCAAAGTCGGGGGCCGAGGTCACAGCAACAGCGGAAGCGGGAACCTTCCGCGGTCGAGTACGACGGGCCTCGCCAGCACCAGACGTGCCGTAACCAATGAGGACGTTCCCGGATCCGGCCTTTTCCTCAGTCCGGTAGGCCTCGGCAGCTGCGGACACAGCGGGTGCCTCGGAAACAACTTCCGCGGGAGCGGCCTCTTCCACAACCGCCAGCTCGGAAGCAACCGAAGCACCAACAGGAGCAACCGAGATCAGGGGCTTCCCGACGTCGAGCGTCTGGCCGGCCTCGCCGTGCAGCACGGCGACGATGCCCGCGTACGGCGAGGGCACCTCCACCATGGACTTGGCGGTCTCAACCTCGGCGATCGGCTGGTCCACGCGGATCTCGTCGCCGACGGCCACTAGCCAATTGACGAGTTCAGCCTCAGTGAGGCCCTCGCCCAGGTCCGGAAGTAGGAACACCTGCATTTCTGCGCTCATGGTCAGTTCTCCCATTGAAGGTCGTCAACGGCGTCGAGGATACGGTCGACGCTTGGCAAGTAGTAGTGCTCCAGCTTCGGAGCCGGGTACGGGACGTCAAAACCCGTCACCCGGCGGATGGGCGCGGCCAGATAGTGGAAGCAGCGTTCCTGCACCCGGGCGACAATCTCGGAGGACACGGAGGCGAATCCGTGAGCCTCGGCGATCACAACAGCTCGTCCCGTCTTGCGCACCGACGCGCAAACGGTTTCGTCATCGAAGGGCACGATCGAACGGACATCGATCACTTCAAGGGAGCGGCCCTCTTCAGCGGCCGCGGCCGCGGCGGCAAGCGCGGTCGGGACCGAGGGGCCGTAGGCGATGAGCGTTGCATCGGTGCCGGGACGCGCGACGGCGGCGCGCCCCTCGCTGCTGGATCCTGTCGCAGCGTTCGTGGCGTGTTCGGCGCGCAGGTCGCCCAGGTCCACCTGGTCTTTCGACCAGTAGAGCTTTTTGGGTTCCATGAACATGACGGGATCGTCGGAATCGATGGCCTCGCGGAGCATGCGGTAGCCGTCCGCGACGGTCGCCGGTGTGAAGACCTTCAGGCCGGCGGTGTGGGCGTAGTAGGACTCGGACGAGTCGCAGTGGTGCTCTACACCGCCGATCCCGCCGGCATACGGGACGCGGATGACCATGGGCAGCTTCACGGCACCCTTGGTCCGGTTGTGCATCTTGGCGACGTGGCTGACGATCTGTTCGAAGGCCGGGTATGCGAAGGCGTCGAACTGCATCTCAATCACAGGACGCATTCCGTTCATGGCCATACCCACGGCCATGCCCACGATGCCGGACTCGGCCAGGGGGGTGTCGAAGCATCGTTGTTCTCCGAAGGTGGCCATGAGGCCATCGGTGATCCGGAAGACGCCACCCAGGCGGCCAACGTCTTCGCCGAATACCAGAACGGAGGAGTCGGCCTCCATGGAGTCTGCCATCGCGGTGTTGAGCGCTTTGGCCATGGTGATGGTCTGCGGACCGGAGGCTTCAGCGACTGCTGCCGCGCTGGCTGCCGCGCTGGCGGTGGCGGAGCTGACGTCGCCAGTTGCGGCGCGCTCGGCGGCGTCAGAGGATGTGGTGACGGCGGGGCTCATTTGCCTGCCTCCTTCTGGCTGGATGCCTCACGGGCGAGTTCATCGGCGAGCAGGGCGGACTGCTCCTTCAGTTGGGGGGTGGGTGTGGAGAAGACGTAGCGGAAGAGATTCTGCGGGTCTACCGGAACGTCCTCCCCCAGTCCTTCGCGAAGCTGGGATGCAACGGCTTCTGCCTTCGCGGCGATTCGGGTGGAACCTTCGTCGTCGAGGAGTCCACGGCCCGTGAGGTACGCCGTCATGCGGCTGATGGGGTCCTTGGCGGTCCATTCGGCCACTTCGCTGTCCTCGCGGTACCGGGTGGCGTCGTCGGCGTTGGTGTGGGCCTGCATGCGGTAGGTGTGGGCCTCGATCAGGAGCGGTCCGGAGCCTTCGCGGGCAAGTTTCACGGCGCGGTCCAGCACTGCGAGCAAAGCGACCAGGTCGTTGCCGTCGACGCGCTCACCGGCCATGCCGTAACCGACGGCCTTGTGCGCCAACGACGGCGCCACGGACTGTTGACTCAAGGGCACCGAGATCGCGTACTTGTTGTTCTGTACGAAGAAGATGACGGGCAGGTGGAAGACGGCGGCGAAGTTGAGGGCTTCGTGGAAGTCCCCTTCGCTCGTGGCACCGTCGCCGCACATCGCCAACACCACGGTGTCTTCGCCTCGTAGTTTGGCGGCATGGGCAACCCCCACGGCGTGCAGCAACTGAGTGGTCAGCGGCGTGCACTGGATGCCCACCTTGTGCTTGGTGGGGTCGTACCCGCCGTGCCAGTCACCGCGGAAGATGGTCATGGTCTCCACAGGGTCCACTCCGCGGGACATGACGGCGACGGCGTCTCGGTATGTAGGGAACAGCCAGTCGTCTTCACTCAGGCACAGGGCTGCGGCCACCTGGCAAGCTTCTTGGCCGTGGCTGGAGGGGTACACAGCCATGCGGCCCTGCCGGACGAGGGCGGAGTTCTGGTCATTGACGCGGCGCCCCACGACGAGTTGTTCGTAGGCTGCCATGAGTTCGGCATCGCCCGGGATGGGATATTCATGGCCGGGTTCCGTGCCCTGTTCAGCTTCGGGCTTGAGCACACCAGAAGGATCGACCATCTGGATCTGGTGGCGGGCAGGCAGCATGTAGTCTTCGACGCTGATGCCGAACTTGCGTCGCACTTCGGAAGCTTGGTCGTTTGCCTCTGTGTCGTCCGGCCGAGCGTCAGCCAGACCCTGGGTCTCATGGTCCGCGGAGATCGTCATTGGTCCGTCCTTCTGTATCCACTATTTGTCACCAGTATGTTCCCTGGAGAAGTTTCGTATCCAGCTCTGGCCAGAATCGTGGAAAAGCTTGCCGGAAACCTCTAGTCTGGAAGACAAATCGCAAATGTGAGCTGGCTAACTGGCCCACGCTGAAGACGAATTGGAGAGGCGATGGCCGAAGTCGAAGCGGATAAGGCAGAGGTTCCCCTTGACCAAGTGGACAGGGACATCATTGCCGAGCTGACGCGGGACGGCCGTATGTCGGTGACCCAGGTGGCGGAGAACGTCCATATCAGCAGGGCACACGCGTATTCGAGAATTTCGCGGCTGACGGGCGAAGGGGTGCTCACGAAGTTCACGGCGCTGGTGGACCCCATCAAGGCCGGCCTGAAGTCATCGGCATACGTCACGCTCAAGGTGCAGCAGCATTCCTGGCGCGAACTCCGTGAAGAGCTTCGGCTCATTCCGGAGGTGCAGCACATTGCGCTGGTGGGTGGCGATTTCGACGTCATTCTGCTGGTACGCGCCACCGATAATATTCATTTGCGCAGGGTCATTTTCGACCAGCTGCAATCGATGCCAGGCGTGCAGGATACGCAAACTTTCCTAGTGTTCGAGGATCTGGATACGCGGTAGGACCCTGAGTGCTCGACCCGGTTGCGGGGTCATTACGTGTGAGTCCCGCGGGCGTTCACCCGACGTCGTCGGACGGACGCACATCATCGAGGGAGCGCAACAAGCAGGACGAGTCGGCTTGTACTTTCTCCGCATCCGAAGGGCGAGGATCAGCATGCAAACTGCTCCTAGGACGCCCAGAGTGCCCAGCATCGTAGCCAGGCCTTCGACGTAGTGCTCAGGGGACATCGAGCGCTACCGAGACAAGGCCAAATAGGCAACCGCTGCAGTGGCCAGCAGCAAAACGATCAAACCACCGAAATTGAACCGTTTACGGGTGGTCTTTCGGTAAGGGTTGATGTCCACATAGTCGGGCAAAGCGTCCTCCGTTTTGACGTTCCTGAATGTCCCCTTTACAAGTATCGGCCGGGCGTCAAGTCACCTAAGCGGAAGGCCGAAGTTCGAATTCAGACGGAAAGCGTCGAAGTCGAGTCCGTCTCGAAGGAAACGGACTCGACGAAGAACTGCGAGGCGGACGTGAAGTCGATTGCACGGTGATGAACCCCGGACAGCATAGCGGCTCCAAGGAGCTCCGGAGCGCTGAAGGAGGATATATGGGTCGCTCGTAAAGGCCGCGTGAGAACGGTTGGACGAGTTCGTTCGAAGAAGTCAGCCGGTATTCGGTGTGACCAGCGCGATCGAGCGCCAGGATGC
The DNA here is from genome assembly GCF_052115205.1 of Arthrobacter sp. 2RAF6. NCBI lineage: Bacteria > Bacillati > Actinomycetota > Actinomycetes > Micrococcales > Micrococcaceae > Arthrobacter > Arthrobacter sp. 2RAF6. The sequence goes on from NZ_JBFRGF010000043.1 coordinate 11,037, forward strand.
CAGGTAGGGGCGCGCCGCGAACCCACGAGTCAATTGTCCGACTGCGCTGGCTGCGCCAAGCACCTTGGTCTCGCCACCTGATCCTCGATTCGTCCGGTGCCGGAGACCCGATCGAGAATGGTCTGGAATTCCGCTTTAGACGCCTTCGCCACCAGTTCAAGCGACCGATTTCTATCCCAGTACTCCTTAAAACACGCCGGATGCACCGATCAGGAGGTTGCCGCAGGACAAGCTAGGGAGCCGAGTCGGCTACGTTGATGGTGCCTGTGCGCGCCAGCTCTAGGTTAGAGGAACCCTGAGCCCGTCACGGATTCCGCGTACAAAGCCCTTCAGTTTGGCAAGGCGTTGACGCTCGAACATGAGTGTCAACGCGATTTGCTGCGGAATCTGCCAAACGCCCTCGTGTGTGAGTCCCAGCTTGCGCCCGTGCTTCCGAGTGAAGATAACGCGATTGCGGGCCTTGTAGTAGCATCGGAAGGGGCTGTGCCCAAAGGCGAAGAACCGTTCGATACGCCAACGACCGGAGAGGTCTTTGCGTGGAACCCGTAGCCAAGTGAGTGTTGCTCGTCCCACTTCGTGGAGCAGAGGAGCAGCATTAACGCGAAGGATCGCGTAGCCGGCGTCCATCAGACGCTGATTGAAGTCGTAGTCGACGTAGTCGATGAAGAATAGTTCGTCGAACCCACCAACGCGCCTCCACGCCGTGAGATCGACGATAGCACCCGAGGTGATGGCGCCCCTCCGCGCCGGTTGCCGGTACCGCTCGACGCGGGGCAGATTGAGACGATGGTAATCCTCGAGGGTTTGTTTGTTCCGATCAATTATGTACGGCGTGACCATACCGATACCTTCGCCGAGCTCCGTGGCGAGTTTTGAGACCATCGTGGGGAAGCAGACGCTGTCTTGGTCGAGGGTGAGAAGGAAATTCGCGCCGTGGTCGAGCGCGGCCTCGGCGAGGCGGTTAAGCGCCGCGGCAATGCCATCGTTGGTTTTGTTATAAATGACCGAGACGTTGGTTGAAGCATCGGCCAGATTCGAGATCGCTTCGCTGTTGGTCGACCCGTTGTCAAAGATGAACACGTGAGGTACTTGCTGGGAGACCGCTACTAGATTCTCCTGGAGTCTGTCGATGTCTGGCTCGAACGTAACGATGCCTGCAATGATCATTCGGGTGCTCTCAGTTGGTGGGTGAGTTGCGGTCAAGAACGCGTGTGCGGTGTATTCCATGGCGGGTCAGGTACGCCCAATACTCATTGCGGTACCGACTAAGCGCTCCCATGCCTGTGGCGTAGTCGTGGTCCAGGGCGTCATCGATGGTGAGGCGGTTCATGTATCGGCTGGTCAGATCGAGGCGTTCGGTGAGGGTCCGGGTCCTGGTATTCATCGCGCCGGCGAAACCGTGGCGTTCAAGTAGGACCAGGGGCTTGTCGAAAAGGAATGCGAATATCGCACCGTGGTAGGAGTCGGTGACTACGCATGAGGCCGTCTGAATCATGCCGAGAAAATCGGCGGCGTTCGTCTCCCACTCGGCTCCGGCAACCGTGTCCGACAGATGCAGGATATCGAGCGAATGGTGTTGGGCGAGCTTCGACACGTATTCGGCGTGCTGCGGCAGTAGTTCTCCGAGGTGGTAGAGCAGGATCTTCCCCTCCGCGTCGCCAGACGTAGTTGCAATCGACGTCCAGAATTCACGGTCGAACATCAGTGTGGGGTCGACGAGCAAAGTGAAGCGGGGCGCGCCCGGTCGGGATTTCAGCGAAGCGGTCCACTCTATTTCCCGAGTTCCGACCTCGTTAAATCCGGAGAGCCACCTCTGGTAGGAACTTAGCCATTCAGAGGGGATGCTCTCGTGCCCGACGCTGGGAGAGAGCGTGACAACGTTGCTCGGAGGCGTGAAGTCAGCGAAAAGGCTCCCGCTGATGCCGTAGTCGTAGTTCCAGATCTGATCGCTCCCAATGCCGATGCGAGAATATTTGTCCATCAGGCCTGAAATAGACCGCCGATCTATGTACAAAGGCCGCAAGTAGGTGTGATCGAATGTCGCGAAGCGTTCCCGCCGTCTCATTGCGGAGGCTGCGTTCGGTGATGATAGTGGTCTCGCCGTCGTCCGGCGTCGCACGCGACCGAGCAGACGCGTGGCTGCCCCGCGTAGGCCAAGCCGGAGGAGCTTGCGGGGCAGCCGCCTAAGAGCGGCGAGCCGCGTCGTCTCATGCCCTTCGACGACGACGAGGTCGACCTCGTAACCGCACTCCTCAAGGATGTTTCGGGTGGCGTAATTCACTAGATGATTGCCGTAGTTTGTCGTGCTGTGGTGGATAACGACGCCGATGCGTTTATCAAGTGTCATGAAGCGCCTCTCGTTCTCAAATAGGGTGTCTATAGTGTGCGGTGGGCGGTTAGCGTCCGCGGCGGCCAATCTTTTTCCCGCTCAACCGATCGAGGAGTCTCCGACCTGAGCGCTTGACGCCGTGCACAATGCGCTGTGGAAGGGGCACGTCGATGCGACGGTAACGTGCAGCTTCTCGCCGATAGGAGCGCAGATAGATATCCAGATCATTGCTCTCGAGAGCCTCGCGGAATGAGTCATGGCTCAGGGCGGCCATTTGACGTCGTTGGCGAATAAGCTCGGCCCGTTTCGCCGATACCTCGACAGCCTGAGCGGGGGAAACGCGCTTGGCCGGGACCGAGAGCCCGATTGCTATGTCATCTGCGAGTCGAACGGCAAGCCCCTCACGGCGATGACGGAACCCGCCTGCCTGCGAGGCTGCGACCCTCTCCGGGGAGGCGTCAAATACTGTGATGGCCTGTTCTGCTGCACCGGCGTCAAAGATTCTGTCGATGATGCGGTTGCGGCTAACGACCACGTTCGTCCCATAGGGGTAGGAGATAAACTCGGGCAGCCAGGCGTCGCCGAAACTCACATCTGCGGTCTCGCCAACAACATCGTCGCAGAAATTGCAAGCCTCCGGTTGGAAGGCGCTGTGGCCCCAGTTGCCCCCCTCAAGGGTGCGCATCGGGGCACTAACCGAGTTTCCGGTACGAGCTGAACGGGCCGAAAAGTCGTAATCGTTCGCGGTCCGATCGCCGTCCTTGACACGGAAATCGACCGCGGCGAGGTCGTGCGGATGAACGCCAAGCTGCCACGCAAGGGAGTCCGCGAATGCGTGCGTTTTATAATGACCGCAGACGAGGGCAACGAAGAAGGTCAAACGTTCTTTGAAGAGGGGGTTCTCCCGGCAGAGCGCCCGGGCTGCGCGAATGAAGCAGGGGACGCCGACGACTATATAGCGCTGCGGCAGGTCTGCAACCATGCGGAGCGCGTCGGCCATAGTCGTGGCGTAGTATTGCGACTTGCGCCGGATGCTCGCGTTGTCGCTATTCGAGATCTCCTGTCGAAACAACTCGCCGTTCACGCCGGTGGACGCTCCGACGTGAATGACGGCATCGGCGTGCCCTTCGGCGATAAGCCTGTCGACGAGCCACGACGCCATTCCGCCAGAACTTGATCCCATCAGGTAGGCTTCATCGGCGACACGTCCAGCGAACGTTCGGGAATGAACGCCAAGGCGGGTGTCGGTAATCATCGCAGGGTCGGCGTGAGGTGCGCGGAGCTCGTCTTCATTCGGCGACTCGTCCGAGAACGGACATACCCGGCTCGCCGCCCGAATTTGGGGTTCCGGCACGTCATCAAGGACGGCTTCGTAAAGGCGGGTCCGTCCCAGCTGAACACGCACAGCGCCGCCGGTCGCGGCGGAACACGCTCCGCAGCCTATGCATATGCCTCGTGCGACAGTCTCTTCAATCCGGTGCATTAGCTCAACTAACCTTTCTTAGGGGAAGGAGTGAGGATCGCATCAGGCGCATCCACTCGATGAGAAGTGGTCGGCTACCAGGCAGCGCAAAGAGCACGGCGGCCATCGCGGCCGTGCCAGCCAGAGTACCCACAGTGACGCCAACCAGCGGAGGGACAGGCGCAAGCAGGTTGTAAGCAATGAAGGACGCCGCGCCTCCGAAAGCTCCACCAAGCAGGATCCGACAGCCATTGGCGAGAAAGCGCCAACCTGGAAGATCCGCGGTGCGAGCGAGCCAGAGCAGGTTCAGCGGCCACGAGAACCCCATAGCTACTGCATAACCCCAGGCAACCCCGACCAGCCCGAATTGGGAACCGATGTAGATGCTCGCGATTGCGAGGGGTTTCGAGACAAGGTTGTACGAGAGTAGCGCGTTCGGCTTCTCCTTGACGATGAAAGCCCAGTAGCTGACGTGACTGAAGACCCATACAGACCCGCCGGCCGCTAGAACTTGGAAAATAGGAACCGCCGGTCCCCATTGATCGCCAAGGACGAGCGGGATGAGGATAGGGGCGGTGCCTGCGGTCACGGCGAACAGCCACACGATTAGGGTCCCTACGCCAAACTGGATCTTGTATAGGAGTGCATCCGGGTCTCGCTGTGTGGCCTTCGCTTTATTCAAGGTGGTGACCACGACCTGCGTCAGCGGATCGAGGAATCGGCCTGCGGGCGCGGTCAGCAGTTGGTAGGCGCGATTGTAGTAGCCAAGCTGAGTGGCGCCTAGCTGGGCGCCGACTAGCAGGGTATCAACGTTGCTTTGCGCGAACGTTAGCATCTGAGCCGTGCCGTATGTCGCGCCGGTCTTCAAGAGTCTCAGCGCGTCATGTCCTCTTCTGGGCGCCAATGGCATCCATCGGCTGGCAACCCAACGGTGTATAAAGGTCAGCAACGCCGCGGCGAGGCTTTGAGCGACCAGCGCCCAGTAGCCGGTCCCGGCGATCGCCAATGCGATCGCGACAGCGAGTCCGACAAGCTGCCCGACAAGGTCGCTGGCAACCAGTGCACCGAACCGCATGCCGCGGGCCAAGTGCACCTGAAGCTGAGAAGACACACCGCCAATGAACACCACGATGGCGAGAGACGGCACAATCATGGTCAGGCGTGGCTCGTGGAACAGTGCGACCAGTACCGGCGTTGATACGGCCAGCAGGATCGAGCAGACGGCGGCGATTGCCGAGCTCATCCAGAACAGGTTCGAAGCCTGCTGTCGGCTGAGAGACTGTTCTTGCAGACCAGCGAGCGGTAGCCCAAAGTCGCGGAGGAGGTTACCGAGCGCGACGAAGATTGTGACCATCGCCACCACTCCAAAGTCGGAAGGCGACAGGAGCCTGGAGAGGATCAGCAGGGATGCGAGTTGGATCGCGAAGCTTGCCCCACTCCCCAGGAGGATCAATCCGCCTCCCCGTGCTCCCCGGACGGAAAGACTGACGTCTACTTGCGCGGACCCGTTAGTCATTGTCGTGCTTTCCTTTCACGTGGGCTTCTGCTGGTGCGCTCGACCGACATCTGAAATCCGCCGCGTGTGCGCGCCCACAACCATCCGAGGAGCAGCAACAGGTCGATTTGGCCATGGCGGGCCGCAGAGGCAAAGATTTGTCCCTGCCACCCTGTCTGTGTTGCGCGCGCGGTCGCCGCGATGACGGACGGTTCCGAGAGTAGTTGACGCAGCTGCATTCGATTCGTCCGCCGCCGGCCCACCGCAGCCATCACGCCGCTCAGGATCTTGAGGTAATTGAGGACACCATCTGCAGCAGCCTGTGCGATGCGGCCGTGAGCATCGTCGGGAAGTTCAGACTGTGGGCCAATCGCTCCACCAACTCCAGCGAATTCGCGAACGGTGCGAGCGAGTGCTGTCACCGTTCGAGTCGTCGCGCGGCGAGTCGCGCCCTGATCGTGCGTCGCGTCGTACGCATACCAGACATCAGAGCAAAACACCACGGAGGCGGCGCCGAGAAGGACGTGTACGTTGTGCAACCGGTCCTCAGCGTGGGAGACCCCCTCGATAAAGGGGTGACGTCGGGCGATATCCGCTCTATATAAGCAGGACACCACGTTCGTAACCGACAGAAGAAGTGTTGGGTGAAGTGGAGACGGCGAATCCGAGAGTGCACGAACGCAGGCGCTTACGATCGTGTCCGGCGTCCCAACCAGCGGTTCCTTCGCGGACGGGCCACCGGTCCGCCACTCCACGGCGCCGCCTCTGTGAAGGACGCGTATGCCCCCAAACACAACATCTGCGGCCGTGGTCTGTGCGGCTGCCAATGCAGCCGCGAGGAATTCGGCCTCCAGATAGTCGTCCGCGTCGAGATAGGCAATGAAATCTCCGAGCGCGTACTCGACCCCGGTGTTTCTCGCTGCGGAAACCCCGCCATTCGGCTGATGCACGACACGGATCCGCGAGTCTCGTTCGGCGAAACGGTCGAGGAACTCCCCGATGTCCTCGGTAGAGCCGTCATCCACGATCAGAAGCTCTAGATACGAATGCGTCTGGTCGAGCGCACTGACAACCGCGCGTTCGACGAGTTCCGGAGCGGTGTTGAACACGGGAACGATAACGGTGACGAGGATGTCACCGTGGGGCTCAGCGGGAGAAAATCGAGTCATAGGGAAGGACACCATGAGCATTCCAAACTAAGAATTGGAAGACGAAACTCGTCATGTAGGCGGACATGAAGGCAACGATGAGTAAGTGACGGGCAAGCCGTCCCCGGACAAGAGATAGAGCCAAGGGAACAGCGAGCAGCTCAGTGGGAGCGAAGTAGTAGACAAGCCGTGAGAAAAGGTAAGCGATAGTGGTAGTGGCCACCAGAACCGCAGTGCTCACTGCGAGTACGTTCACCAGTGCGTCCGCGTATCGATCCCCGCGTCCTGCTTTGCCGACCTTGATCACGGTGAAGACGAAAGCGGCAACGGAGACAGCGACAACGGCGGGATGTATGCTCCGCGTCACCCCGTAGTTCGAGTCAAAATACCATCCGTACTGCGGTGCGACCTGCTCCACGAGCCGCGACACGATCTGCGGGACCAGTAGGACAACTCCGATCATCGCCAGCGCGATCGCAATGCGAGTGGCGCGACTGACCCGGATCCACATGAGCGGCCAGACCGCGAACCACACGAGAGCACTCTCATGGAACGACGCGGCGAGCAGCGTGGCGAGCACAAAAGCTAGATGCTTCTTGCGGAGGGCGAACTCAAACGTGTTCACCAGGATCGCGATCGCAAGTCCCTGCTTGACGAGGTTAAAGTCCTCGAGGTAGAACCCGCCGAAGGCGTAAATGAACACCGACAGTGCGGGATTGATCGACATCCGCAGGAAAAACCGATAAAACAGAGCGATAGTGAGGAAAGATGTGACGACGAAAATCCACTGATAGTCGTCTGTTATCAGCCCCACTGCTTTGTTGAGCAGAACATAGCCGATCTCCTGTCCCTCGACGTCTCCCTGCTGGATTTGCTCGAAGAGTGGAGCGTAGCGAGGCCAGTAATCGGTGCCAACGCCATATCGCAATGCGGCGATGAGAAATAGGACAGCAAAGCTTACGGTCACCCCGAAGTAGCTCGCGATCCTGTCTCCCGTCGGCTTCAACCTCGACGTGACGGTGGAGGATCCGAGAGTAACTGCCCAGAGCGGGCTTGTTCGGGGCGGAGGTCTGCGGTATAGAAGCATCGCGGCGCTCGCGACTAAACCGCCGAACAGGTAAATCACTGCAAATCACGCTCGCAACATCTGGTAGGCGCGCCGACCGACAGTCTGTTTCAGGGTCCCGTGCTTCAGAATTAGCCGAATACGCTCGAACTTGTTGCGATCGTGGAGTGAAGCGAATGCACCCATCTCCTCACGAACGGTGGGATCGAGCAGATCACTGTAGGTTCCAAGGAACGCAGCGGCCTGCGCGTATGTTTTGAGCGCAGCCGAGCGATCCCCTCGGAGCAGTTTTGAGAGGACGAATGCGAATCCCGATCTTTCCACACTTCCGAGAGTGTTCGTCGCGTGCTGGCGGTAATTTACGAGCGCAGTCGAGACATATGAGATATGTCCGATGGTTGCCGCGAGGAGCGCGATCCACCAGTCGTGCATGATCGCTCCTGTTTCATCGAACTCGCGGGCGCGGAACACATCGGCGAGTGCCGCATTGAACAGCATTGCGCACCCAGGGATCGCGTTCTCCGCGAGGAGAGTCTTATAAGTGATGTCATGGGGACGGGCACGTACCTGGTCCATGAAAGAAGGGTTTAGGAGGCCGAGATCCGCGTCGACGACCGTAAGGTCTGAGTAGACCAAGCACGGTTTCTCGTGATGCAGAGCCTCGATCTGCCGGCATCGATGCACGAGATGCTCGAGCTTGTCAACGCTCCATACATCGTCCTGGTCGCAGAACGCATAATACGGTGCGGGTTCTGCGACGCGCAGGAGGCGGAAGAAGTTGTCACGTGCCGACCCGACAGGGCCTCCTCGCACCATGGTGACCCTGTCCGGATGGAGTTCCGAGAAACTCTGGACAATCTTGAGCGTGTCGTCCGCAGAACCATCGTCGGCGACGACGAGTCGCCAGTGCCGGTGGCTCTGCGCGGCGATTGAGTCCAGCTGTTGCCGGAGATAGCGCGAACCGTCGAAGGTCGCTAGAAGCACGACGACCATGTGAGCCGCAGCGGTGTGCGTAGTGGCCTTCACTGGGTCATTCAAGGGCTTTCCATTTCTGTACGGCGTGTCCTCAGGACTTCGCGGGGCTTTTTGATGCCGCTGTAGATGTGAGCGGTGGGTATAGTCATAACCAGTATCGTGACCGTGCCACCAGCAATGTCAGTCGGAGATCTAGACTTGGGTCTCGTCTAGCCCGACGCCGCCACAAGAACGCTCACGTAGTTAGAATCACCGGTGGCGCGTCCAGAGGCGCTAAGTCGAATAATCTGAGCTCACTTTCGGGACGCCCATCGTAGATCTATTTACCTCTGCGGAAATGACCTTCAACTCGCATTGGCGCTTCATTAAGGTCTTCGACAAAACGCGAGTTCTGAGCTTCCATGTTTTGCGAGAAGCTGCGATTCTGCTCTTGCGGAGGGGAGACAGATTCATAGGAGTAATAGTTGTATGCGTAAGCATCCGGCCCTTTTGTAGGCAGCCGATTCAGAACAACCCCGAGTACTTTCGCATCGACGAGCTCTAGAGCGCTCAGTGCTCGCTCCAAGTCGTGGCGTTTCGTTCTCTCGGATCCGACGACGACTACTACGCCTCCCACATATTGACTCAGGACCGCCGCGTCCGTCACTGGAAGTAGCGGAGGTGCGTCTATGACAATGGTGTCAAACACCTTTTCGAGCCGACTCAGCAAATCGCGCATCGTTTCTGAGCCGAGAAGTTCGCTGGGATTTGGTGGGATCTGACCAGAGGTCAGAACGAATAGATTGTCATCGCCCCAGGGCTGAAGGAGATCGTTGATGTCCGCTGAGCCCACGAGTGCTGTGGTGAGCCCGGAATTTCGCTCTAGCCCCAGATATTCATCCAACATCGGCCTGCGGAGGTCCGCGTCAATTAGGCAGACGGCCTGACCTGCCTGCGCAAGTGTAATTGCCAAGTTTGCCGCCGTTGTGGTTTTGCCTTCACCGGGCAGTGAGGACGTAAGCAAGACGGTCTTGGCAAGGCCACCCACATTAGCAAATTGAAGATTAGTCCGCAGTTGACGGAATGACTCCGCCCGAGGGCTTTGAGTTGCCGTTTGAGTGAGGAGGGGTTTCTTGACGGCGTCTTGATCAAAGGCGATTCCACCCAAGAGCGACGCGGTCGTAATTTTCCCCAGGTCCGCTTCACCTCTGATGCGGTAATCAAGTGTGCTTCGTAGCATCGCTATCACCAAGCCGAGTAACAAGCCGCCAATAAATCCAAGGAGCAAGTTGAGCACTGAGTTAGGCGCGGAAGGGGACGACGGCGCTTCAGCAGGGGTGATGATGGACAGGCTCACGGGGGAGCTGCCCCCATTTTTGGGTCTTTCCAGGCTGTCGACGACCTTGACCAAGCTGTCCGCGACTGCCCGGGCGATGGCAGCGGCTTGGACGGGGGAACTGTCGGAAACGGAGATGTTGATGAGCACGGTATTCAAGTCCGTGCTGGCCGTGACCCGCCGGCTAAGTTCATCTACAGACGTCGACAGGCCGAGAGCCGTAATGGCTGGCTGAAGGACAACCGGGGTCGTAACGGTTTTTACGTACGATTGCACCCTTGCCTGGCTGAAAGTGTTCCCCTGTTGGAGATCCGCTAACGTACCTGACCCCTGAATGGCCACGAAGAGCTGGGTCTGGGCCTTGTAGGTGGGACTAATTAACACCGATGCGGCCCCGCCGCCCAACACTCCAACCAAAGTCACGGCGGCGACAAGAATCCAGTTCCGGCCAAGAATGCGCAGATAGTCGCGTAGATCCAAAACAACTCCCCCTCTTGTGTCTACAGCTTGGAAACCGCCTAGGGCAGGTCACCAAAACGGATCTTCCGTACCGTCTGCGCAAGTCTACCCGGCAAATCCATGGGTCCTAGCACACGAGTCGTAGCATTCAGTCCTTAGTGGGTTCCTATGCATTCTGGCGCAGACAGTTCTGCGTTCTATTGCTTGCCGCCCTACTCCACCTCAACCTCAACTAACCCAGTCCGACACGCGGAATAAGGGCTCCGGATCCAACGACTTTGTGGAGTGTGGGCTTGGGCCTCACGGAGACGCCACGCAATCTGGCGGTCATTGGCAGGACTCTGGTCATCGAGAAGTACGCGGCGATTCCCGGGACCGGCGCATTCGCCCGCGTACAGGGCAAGAACGGTGAGAGCGGCCAGGCGACCTGCGGGCCGCATTCGATCGAATAACAGCGCCGCCTTCGCCAGATCGATACGGCCGAGACTGCCAAGGATGGCGACAGTTCTTCGAGGTTCGTAACATGGCCTGTGACCTAGGCGCCGTCGTCACGGCTCACACGCTACTCGCGCAACTGCACTAAGCCGACTATACGCAAGCGGAGGCAAGCATCGTCTGTTCACCTCAAGGGTACCCAGGAGGCCAGTAACTTCGATTCGTGAGTGGGTAGGCGATGCTGTCATCTAGCAGCCATATTGTTGCGAGACGACTAGGATCAAGGCGGGTCCGAAGCGGGCTCGGTTGGGGACGTAAGGTTTGGGGGAATCGTGGTTAATGCTGGTCGTGCCTGGCGTTCCAGATATGCTAGGACGCTAAGGCTGGTCGATGGCTTTACAGTCGTGTGGGCTATCGCTGGTGCTTATGGCGTACGATTCGGTTTTTCCGATCTTGGTGGCAGCACAACGAAAGACATTGATTATGTGTTGTTGTCTTGCACTCTAGTAATCGCGTGGTGGCTGATGCTCGAGTTTTGGGGCACTAGAGATGCGAAGATACTCGGTTCAGGTTCGGAAGAGTATAAGCGTGTCATTGCGAGTTCCGCTTGGTTGTTTGGTTTCGTAGCCATCGTTTCATATGGCCTAAAAATTGATACCGCCCGGGGATTTGTGGGATTGGCTTTCCCCGCGGGGGCACTTGGTCTGCTTGTGGCGCGGTGGCTCGTCCGCCAGCATCTGAGTCTTGACCGGACACGGGGCAAGAGCAATTCCCGGGTTCTAATAGTCGGAGGACCGGATTCCGCGGCTCATCTTGTAGATTCCCTCAAGAGCGTTCCAGCAGCAGGCTACTTTCCGGTGGCAGCCCATATTCCGGGGGCTATTTCCGACGCACATCCTCCTGCAGGCCTATCTGTCCCAGTGACAGGCGTCGCCGGGGACTACAACAGTATTCTTGCTGCGATTCTGGCGTCTAACGTGGACGCGGTTGCTGTTTCGGCGGGAGTTAACATTCACCCGTCGGATCTTAGGAGACTGGGCTGGGAACTGGCTGCGAGGGACATCGACATGATCCTGGCACCCGCCCTCACCGATATAGCGGGGCCTCGAATTCACATTCAACCGTTGGCCGGGTTGCCACTCATCCATGTCTCGACACCAAAACTCGCAGGTGGGAAAAAGGTAGCTAAGCGAGCATTTGATATCGCAATTGCGGGAATACTCATAGTCTGCCTCTCGCCTCTCCTTATGATTCTTGCCTTGATTGTTAGACTTACCGACCCTGGGCCGGTCTTATACCGACAAGAGAGAATTGGCCTGCGTGGGACTACGTTCCATATGCTGAAATTCCGATCGATGAAGGTCAATGCTGATGCCGAGCTCAGGGCGCTTCTCGAGGCACAAGGATCGAGCGACAAGCCGCTATTCAAAATCGAGAACGACCCTCGCATAACGACCTTTGGCCGCATACTTCGCAAGTACTCCCTTGACGAATTGCCTCAGTTACTCAACGTTCTGGACGGCAGCATGAGTCTTGTGGGTCCCCGCCCTCAACGCGAAGGCGAGGTTGCGCTCTACGATGACGCCGCACATCGCCGGCTGTACGTGAGCCCTGGCATGAGTGGTCTTTGGCAAGTAAGCGGTCGATCCAATCTGAGCTGGGAGGAGAGTATCAGGCTTGACCTCTACTATGTAGAGAACTGGTCACTCATGGGCGATATCGTAATCCTGTTTAAAACTTTCAAAGCAGTATTTACGAGTCACGGCGCGGTCTAACGATGAGCCGCCATGATCTCCGGGTCTCAGTACCGCGCATTTTGGGTTTCGGGAAGGCCCGGAAAGTCGCCCACGCCCGTCACCGGCTTTGGTTTTCTTCCCGCCATCTCCGTTGTGGTGAAGGGCTCCGCCGCACCCGAGTGGTCATTGATCATCCGACAGCCGAACTCGTCAAACTCGCAGCCCCGGTGTTTTTGGCCGCCAGAGTCTCCCCCACCGATGCCAGTGGGCTGCTTTCGCTCACCGAATGGCAGAGATACAAAAGCTTGTCCCAAATAGACACTGGCGGTAGTGGGCTCCGGATCCCGCACAGACTAAACGTCTCGAACGCCGCCCAATGGCGTACCGCCGTGGGCAAGTACCGCGGACTAGGAAGGCCATAAGCGTGAAAAACACCAGACACCCCAAAATCGTCTTGGACGACCCTGAGCTCCGCTCGACGACTCGAAAAACCGGCCCCGGCGGGCTACGTCGCCAATGGCTCACCGTTGCTATATGCGTTGCCGCTGCCTCGGTGCTCGGAGGGACTGCCACTGTATGGCTCGGCGCGAAAGGCAGCACTATAAAAACAGAGCTTGAGGCATCCACACAACTCGTGCCCAAACTCAAAGAGAGCATTCTGCAGAACCGACCAGGAGATGCCGCAGCTGTTGTCGACGAGCTTCGGCGCCACACAGCGGCCGCCCGCGACGCCGCCTCCGATCCACTCTGGTCCCTAGCCTCGGCTATCCCGTGGCTCGGTGCGAATTTCTCCGCCACTTCCGAAATAGCTCGCTCAGCTGACGACGTAGCCGCGCTGGGCCTCACTCCTTTGGTGAAGGTGTACGATTCCCTCAACTGGGACAAACTGATACCCAGCGGCGGCGGCACGGACCTTGACCCGATTCGAAAGGCCGCACCGTCCGTCGCCTCCGCCGGACACGCCGTCCGCGCCTCGGCCGAGCGGTTGAACGGGATCGATGCAAGCAACTTGCTGCCCCAAGTTGCCGGACCCCTAGCTCAAGCCAGACAACAACTTAGCTCCGTGGTGGATGAGTTGGACACGGCATCCGACGCAGCAGGCCTAGCCCCGGCTATGTTAGGCTCCGACAAGCCGCGGCATTACCTGCTGCTCGTTCAGAACAATGCTGAGGCTCGGGCCACAGGTGGCATTCCCGGCGCATTGGTGGTACTGACTGCAGACAGAGGCAAAATCAGTCTCTCCGCTGAAAGCAGCGCCACCGAGCTTGGAGTGTTTAACCCGCCAGTAGGTGTAGATGCTGAGCAGCAACGCATCTACACCGACCGCATGGGCACGTTCATGCAGGACGTCAACTTCACCCCCGATTTCCCCACCTCCGCTACTACAGCGTTGAAAATGTGGGAACAGAAAAAGGGAGAACAACTAGACGGAGCGATTTCAATCGATCCTGTGGCACTCGGCTACATTCTGGACGCCACGGGACCGGTCAGCCTTCAGGACCCGCAGATAATTACCCTGACTGAGGGAAAGCTGCCGACCCAGCTCACCGGCAAGAACGTGGTAAAGACCCTGCTCTCCGATGTCTACGCCCAAATCAAGGATCCAAAGGCGCAGGACGTCTACTTCGCTGCGGTGGCCAAGGAAATCTTCAGTGCCTTCTCTTCCGGCAAAGGTGAGGCGAAAAGCCTGCTTGCCGGAGTCGGGAAAGGCGTGGCGGAGCACAGGGTGCTGCTCTGGTCGGCTGACAACGCGGAACAGACCGTCCTCAGTAGATACTCGCTCAGTGGCTCCATTTCCGGCCCTAGCGTTCCCGCGGCACAGTTCGGCGCCTACTTCAACGACGGCACGGGCGCCAAGATGGACTACTACGTGAAACGCACGGTTCAGCTTATCCAGCAATGCACGACTCCCGACGGTTACGGGGCCGTCAAGGTTCGAATCACGAGCACCAATACCGCTCCCGCCGACGCGGCCACTTCCTTGCCGGCATACGTTACCGGCGGCGGAGCCTATGGAGTGCCGCCCGGCACTGCCCAAAGCAATGTCATCGCCTATGGTCCTGCCCAAGCCTATGTTGAAACGGCCACTCAGGACGGGAAACCGGTCCCCTTTGGTGCACAGCGCCACGACGATCGGCCGGTCGGCATCCTCTCCGAACAATTGGCACCAGGACAAAGCAGCACGATCGAATTCACTTTTATCAAAATCGTCCAGCACAGCCAGCCTGAAGTGGTGGTGACGCCAACCATCCAATCCATGGACAAGGTAATCCTCCCGACTCAATCGCAAACATGCGGAGCTCCGGGATAGACGGCACGTTAACCCTTTGTAACGTCTTTGGATTTACTTTGCCGTCAGCACCCTTAGGATGGTAACTTCTCTCTTGGGTGGGTCTCAGATTTCAGTTCACGTGTTCGTGGTGGATGAAATCACGTCATCACAACGAATTTCGTATCAGGTCTCAAGTACGTACCAAGGTCTCAGGGGGACAAAAATTGAAGAAAACACTTGCAGTGCTCGCGCTTGCGGGCAGCATCGCACTCGTCGGCTCTGCTCCGGCAATGGCCGTTAATTACCCGGCACCGATCGACCACGGCGCCGTCTCAGGTTCCATCGTCACACCTGGCGCAACCATTACCTTCTCCGGAACCGGCTTCGCCCACGGCGAAACCATCCACATCAGCATCGTCATCACAGCACCCGGCAACCCGCAGGGCGCAGCAGCACCCGGCGCAGGTGCCGCAGTCATGGCAGTTGGCAGCTCGCTTTCGCTCGCTCCAACCGAAGTGACCACTGTTGCCGATGGCAACGGCGCTTTCGCCCTGCCGGTCACACTTACCGAAGCAGGCACCTACCAGCTGACCGCCGTTGGTGCGACCTCCGGGCACACCGTCACGGCGACCGTCGTTGCGGCCGCACCGGCCGCGGGCCTCGCTAACACCGGCACCGGTCTTGCCAACACCGGTGGTACCGGCTTGGCCAACACGGGCGTCGATTCCAGCCTGATCCTTTGGGGTCTGGTTGGCGCTGGCGCACTCGTAGCCGGCACGGCCTCCGTAGTGGTGGTTCGCCGACGCGCAAAGAACGAAACCGTAGCCGCAGCCTAAACGCAACACAAAGGAGGGGTTGTTTCCGGTGATGCGGAAACAACCCCTCCTTGTTTGTGCGTACGGTACTTTATGACCATGGGGAGACATTGGCGACGCCGCAAGAGGCTGAGCTTCAGAGTGGGATTGCCTGTGATTCCACGGATTCCAGCCGTCCCGAGTCAGGCGTGGCCCGTCATTTTTCTGATCCTGCTGGCCGCGGTTTCCTTCGGCGTGGCTGCCTTCGCCCTGTTACGGCACGCGTGAAAACCGGCTCTTTCCAGAAATCGCTTGCCCGCGTTAGACCGCTCCGCTGGACCCTTTTGGGCTATTTCGTAGTGCTGGCATTGCTCGCTTTTTGGCCGACCCCAGTGGACAAGCCGGCAGCAGGGGACCTTTCAGTCCTCTTGGATTTGCTGCACCGAAACGGCATACCCGAATGGATCAACTACGGATTCGTCGAGGCCTTGGCCAACATAATCCTCTTTGCACCTGCAGGGCTTCTTCTTGCACTCACGCTTCAGCGCAAGCGATGGTGGCAGCTCCTGGCGCTCGGCGCGGCAGTGTCAGGCACAGTGGAACTCGGCCAGCTATTGTTCCTGCCAGATCGGTTTTCAAGCTTGCAGGACATCCTCATGAACACCCTTGGAGTCGGCCTCGGACTGCTGCTTGCGGCGGGGTTGAAACGGTTGCCGCTAAGAGCCGCCAGGCCTTGAATGAGGCCCGATGTCCGCCATGTTAAGTTGTAAATCACAGGTGTCACGCGCGCCTGCCCGCTAGTGAAAGAGCTACACCTTTGGAATCGCCCCAACCCATTCGGATATTGACCGTTTGCACCGGCAACATCTGCCGCTCCCCCGTAGCCGAACGTTTGCTCCAGGCAGGCCTGGACCAGGTTCTCCCCGGCGGCTTCGAAGTCCGCAGTGCGGGCACCCGCGCCATGGTGGGCAGCCCTATCCAACCGCTGTCAGCTAACATCATCCGTACATACGGCGGCACACCTGATGACTTTGCCGCGCGCCAGCTCACCTCGAAAATCCTCAGGGAAGCGGATCTGGTACTCACCATGGCGTCCCACCATCGCGGGGAAGTTCTGCAGATGGACGCCTCCTTGCTCAAACGGACGTTCACCATCCGCGAGTTCGCACGGATGGTGACGGCCCTTGAGGAACGGGGCGACGCGCCGCCCTCGGGCTCTGACTACACCCAATTATGGCGAGAACTGCCGGCACGGGCATCCTCAGTGCGTCACCTCGTCCTGGCGGCGAAATCCTCGGACAACGACGTCGCCGACCCCTACAAACAAGGCGCCGAGGGGTACCTTCGGATGGAAGACGAGTTGGCTCCGGCCATCCTCAGGATTCTGCGCTACGCCCGGCTAAGCATGCAGCGGTCCTAACCGAGGAATTCCTTCATCCAGCTTTTGAGGTCTTCACCGAACTCGGCCCGCTCGGACGCCAAGGTGATGACGGCCTTCAAGTAGCTGAGCTTGTCCCCGGTATCGTACCGGCGTCCGCGGAAGACGACCCCGTAAACGCCCGCGCCTTCTCCTTCGCCCTTTGCGAGGGTCTGGAGCGCGTCGGTCAGTTGGATCTCGCCGCCGCGCCCGGGCCCGGCCTCTTCGAGGACATCGAACACAGCCGGGTGCAGGACATAGCGTCCAATGACAGCCAAGTTTGATGGTGCTTCCTCAACAGAGGGCTTCTCCACAAGGCTGTTGACCCGGACGTAGTCCTCCCCCGCGATGGGCGTAATGTCGGCGCAGCCATACGCGCTGATCTGCGACGGCTCGACCTCGATGAGAGCAATCACCGAGCCGCCGGTCTTCGCTTGGACCTCGATCATGGTTGACAGGAGCTCCTCGCTCTCGTCAATCAGGTCGTCCCCCAAGAGCACAGCAAACGGTTCGTCACCCACGTGCTGCTTGGCGCACAGCACGGCATGGCCCAAGCCCTTCGGTTCGCCCTGCCGCACATAGTGGATTGGCCCAAGCCCGGAGGCATGCTGCACAGCGTCCAGACGGGTTTCGTCGCCTTTCAGCTCCAAAGTGCGTTCGAGATCAGGCGCACGGTCGAAATGGTCTTCAAGAGCGCGCTTGTTGCGGCCCGTGATCATCAGCACGTCGCTGAGGCCCGCCTTCACGGCCTCCTCAACCACATATTGGATGGCCGGTTGATCCACTACCGGCAACATTTCCTTCGGCATCGCCTTGGTGGCAGGCAAGAAGCGCGTGCCCAATCCAGCGGCCGGAATAACTGCTTTACGAACCAATCTCCCCATAGACATAGGCAAATCCTACGAATGGATGTTGAAAAGCGCGAATCTCTGAGGCAAGATTTCGGGCTCTCGGGTCAAGAAGTCCGTAGGTCAGGGCCTTGCGCACCGGATGCTCGCTCAGGATGGACAGGCGATTGAAGGCGTTGATGCCGATGGATGCCATGCACAGCACGCTGATCTGTTCCTCGGCACGCCAGCTGCTTGCCTGCGCTCCCAGGCGAATCACGCCAACTCACTGTGAGCAGTCTGCGCACCACTCAATTTGCTTGGGTTTGGCACTCAATTATTCAGATTTGGCACTCAATCCTGCGGAATCCACACCCGAAGGTGGAAACGACTGCTTAGGATCAGCACAGGACCGGCGCCGATCCTAATTCAAAGAGGAACAGTGCAATGCCAAAGACCAATCATGATCCTGAAAAACATCAACAAGATTGCAGTCGTCCTGGCTGCCAGCGCAAGCTTGGTGTTCGCCGGGCTAGCCCCCGCCCGCGCCGCGGAGCCCACGGTCAGTTGTGCCGGCTGGTAGCCCGCTTTCCTCCAAGAACTCACATCCGAAAGGCGGCCCGATGGCCAACAAGATTCCGAATCCTTGGATAAGCGCTTCGTTCTTTGCCTATGCAATCCTTTTCGCGTCTTCGCAACCCTTTGTCTGGTGGCGAGGCGTTGCATCAGCCATCGCCTTGGGCCTCGGATGCTGGGGACTTTACCTGTGGCGGCACAGTAGGCGGAAGAATTCAAGCGCCGGGCCTCCACGAGACTGAGAGGAATCGTGCGACCTCGCACGCTTCACGACGACGAACGGGCCTTGCGCACCGGGTGCTCGCTCAGGATGGACAGGCGGTTGAAAGCGTTGATGCCGATGCACGCCATGCACAGCACGCTGATCTGCTCCTCCGTGTAGACCTTCCGCGCGCGGGAGAACAGCTCGGCGGTGGGGCGGGCGCTGCTCATGCGCGTGATCTGTTCGGCAAGCTCCAGCGCGACCTGCTCGCCCTCGTCGAAGAGCCCCACCTCGCCATGCACGGACACCAGGGAAAGCCGCTGCTCAGTCTCGCCATAGCCAATGGCGCGGCGGTGATGCAGGTCCAGGCAGAAGGCGCAGCCGTTGATCTGCGAAGCCCGGAAGTTCAACAACTCGAGTGTGCGGCGCGGGATCCCGGTCCTGTCTGCCTCGGCAGTGACCTGCTCCGCGTAGCCGGACAGGGCCTGATAGAGTCCGGGCTGTTGCTTGTCCAGATAGCCTGCGAGCTTCGGGGTATTTTCACTCATCCGCCGAGCCTATCGGAGGGTGAGGCCTGCCAAAAAGAAGTCCTACCCCGCCACGACTTCACCAATACCGGGAGGGCACCAAGCTGGTGAAGTCGTGGACAACTGGATACTCCGCGCTCAGGGGGCGACCTGGAGCTGCGAGTTACCGACTGTCGACGGGATGGGGAACGGCACGGTCAGGAAGCTGCTGAGGCCTCCGGTGTAATGGCCATAGGTATCCGGCACGGTAATAGTGGTTGGGAAATCTCCCAAGCCCTTCAGAATGACGCCGTTGATCGTGAGGGTGTGTGTGGTGGTGTTGTCCGACCAAGTCACGTCTCCCGAATCGGCCACAGCGCCCTGTCCAGCGTGGCCACAGTCCGAACCCTTGTAGTCGCCTGTGTGGCTACTATCAAGTTCTATCCACAGCCAGGCGCCGCCGCCGTCATGGCCACTGAGATTGGCGGACAACTCGATCTGATAGACAGCCGTGTTGCCATAAGCGGACGCCGGCGCGGCGAATCCGAGGCCGCCAGCCACTAACGCGGCCGAGGCAGAGAGCGCGAAAACAGCCTTCCGGCTTAATGCAGTTGTTCCTAAGATCTTCATAGTTTGCTCCATCGCCAGTCGTTTCATACCTTGGGAAGCGCGAGTAGCTTCCGCATGTGGCGACGTTCCTGGGAGCGCAGCCGGACTCGATTGGGTACGGTCATGAGGGTAGGCATTCGGCGGGGCGCAGCATAGAGTGGCAGGCACTCGAAACCGGCCGGAATTTATTCGAGTACCTCGGCGAGGAAATAATGCAACAGGCGCTGATCGATGAGGTCCAGGGTCCGGTGCGTGCCCTGCCCCCTTGGATGTCGGTGCTGACCTATTTCACGCAAGCGATGGCACCGCCTTGGAGGGCCCCGGTGGAATCGGCGTAGACGTTGCTTGCGGGTGCTGACGGAGCGGCTGGTGCTTGGCTTGCGGCTTCCGAGGCGGGTGCTGGAGGCGGTGCCGCTGCCGCAGGTGAGGCGGCCGCCGTCGTCGGGGTCGCCGTCGGGGTCGTTGCAGGAGCCGGCGGGACCGGGGTGAGGAGTTCCTTGACGGTGGCCTGAACCTGGTTGACGTTCACGGTGTTGATGGAGGCGCCATCCGGGGAGGTGCCGAAGCCTGTGATCGGCAGGGTGCTGAAGGAGATGTTGCCCCCGGTCAGGGACGTGGCCTGCTGGGCAAGCTGGATCAAGTTCAACTCCGAATCAACCACGATGTTCTTGCTCACCGCGTCCAGGACACCTTGCATTTTGCCGATATCGGTGAAGGTCCCGGCGTCCTTGAGCTGGTGGGAGACCGAGGCGATGAAGGCCTGCTGCCGGCGTTCGCGGTCCAGGTCCGAGAAGAGGTACGTCGGGTCGGACGTGTCCCGGCGCTGCCGCACGAAGGCCATGGCCTGTTTGGCATCGATCTGCTGCATACCCGCTTTGAAGTCGGCCCCGGAGAAGGTGTCCTGGGTGGCCCTGTTGACGCACACGGTGATGGGTGCGATGGCCTGGGCCGTCTGGTAGAACGCGGCCATGGTGACTTCGAGGAAGTGGTCGATGTGCACGCTGCCCAGGAACTTGGTCACGGTCGCTATTTCGGCCTTGCGCCCGGCGTCGCGGGCCGCCTGGTAGGTCGTGTCGTCGTCGGGCTTTCCCGCGTTGATCAAGGAGGTCTTCTCCGCCGCGAAACCGTAGCCGGGCGCCTCTTTGATTTTGGCTTTGAAGGGCCCGCTTCCCGGTATGCCGTCGACCTGGACGTAGTCATCCCGGGGAATGGAGATGCCCGCGGCTTTGGAACCGTCCGCGGGGATATGGATGAGCATCAGGACGTTGGAGTTGTAACCGCCGATATTCTCATCCCCCGCGTGCAAAGCGTCATACATCTCCGGAGGAAGGGGCTTGCCCTTCTCATCAACCCTTGTATCGAGGCCCATGATCAGGATGTTCGTGTCCTGGCTCAGCTTCGGCACCGCCGCCGGCAGCGTTTTCAGATCCTTGAGGACATCCGAGCGGTGGACGTTGTTGTTGACCGCAACCGCCGTCGCGCCCACATAGGTGACCCCGACGGCGGCGGCCAGGGCCACGGTTGCAGTCACCGCGGTGGTCGAGATCAGGATGACGGACTTGCGCCGGGACTTGCGCCGCATATGGCGAGGACCTGGAGAGGTTGGCTCCGCGCCGGATGATCCGCCGCGCTGGCGGCGGGGCCCATCATTCATGAAATTCTCCTGTCCCCGCCGGCGTTGGCGTGGTGGCTGGATTCGCGGCGCAACCAGAGCGTAAGCAGATTGTAATCGGCCATCCGGGTAATGGCCCCAACGACGCGGGCTCGGTGCTGCGGGTTGTTACTTGCTCCCCTAGCGGCGCTTGAGCATCACCGCGACCGCGGTCCCGATGCTCACTGCGACGGCGAGGACCCCAGGTCCGGTCACGCCCTGACCACGCCATCCCTCCCATGGCGCGGCAGTCGGCAGAAGCAGCACCGCAGCGATCGCGGCCAGAACGAGCACCGCAATATTGACGGCGAGCCGCATCCGGCGTCCCGAAGGCTCCGGTGCGGTCCCGTTCCTTCGCTTCGGCCGGAGGGGGCTGCTGCGCCAGTCTTCGGCTATTAACCGGGGTACCCGCCTCACGTACGCGAAAACGTGCACCGCGAGGGTGGCGAGCCAGACCAGGAAGCTGACAACGTGCAGCCGGATCAGGATCTCGGGGGCAGGCCCGGTGATGGCCAGGGCGATGCCGCTGCCGATCAGCACGAGTGTCGAGACGACGAGCACCGGAGCTATCACGCGCAGCAGCGTCCGGGGCGGACCCTTACGGCGGTAGGCGGGATCCCGCGAGTAGTAGCGGATGAACCGCCAGCCGGTGCTGACCGTCTTGGCCACGACCGGGCCCGCCAGGAGCACGCCAACGAAGAAATGCGCCACGATCAGGCTGCCCAGGGTCGGAACGGTGGCGATCTCGGCCACCGATAGCACCAGCACCACAGCCCCGATCAGTGCGGTCAGGCGCTCATTGCCCACGACGCCGGAGGGCTCACCTCCCGCGCGGGGCGCTTCCGCCTCCGGCCCGGAGGAAATGTCCCTCATCGCTTACCCTTGCGTTTCAGGTTGCTGCCCGGAGATCGCGTGCTCCACATAAGAATGAATGTATCTTGAGGTACCGAAGGGAAGTGTCATGGGAACGAAACCGTCTGAAACTACCCTGCTCGACCGGACATTTCGCGTGAGCCTCGTGCTGAAGGGCCTGGACGGCGTTCTGGAACTGATCGGCGGCGTCCTTCTCCTATTGGTAACGCCGCGGCAAATCGGCGATCTGGTCCGGTTCCTCACCCAACACGAGCTCGCCCAAGACCCCCACGACTTCCTGGCTAACAGCCTGGTGCACCTGAGCTCCAACCTCTCAGGTTCGGCGACGCTGTTCGGGGCGATCTACCTACTCCTCCACGGCCTGGTCAAAATCGTCCTGGTCTGGGCCGTCCTGAAAGACAAGCTCTGGGCATACCCCTGGATGATCGCATTCCTGCTGGTCTTCATCCTTTACCAGGGCTATCGGATCGCCGTGGCCTTCTCGTGGGGCCTCGTGCTCCTGACGGCTTTCGACATTTTCATCGTCTGGATCACCGGGCGTGAGTACCGCATCCATCGGGCACGGAATCAACAGGTCTCCCCCACGTCCTAGGCGGCGGGTTGAGGCTCGTCATGCCGCTCATGCCAGCCTACGGAGCGCTTTCGGAGTTGTCGCGCTGCCGGTTCTCATCGACGACGATGTAGGTGATGTTTTTTCTGCGGCCGTTTCTGGAACGGGCCGGGACGGGTCCGGCGGGCGGCAGTCCGCGAGCCTTTCGCCTGCGGGAGAGGCGAAAGTTTGCGTAGATCAAAAAGAGAAAGAATCCCAGCGACGGGACCAGCATGATGATGATCCAAGGAAAGTTCTCCACGTGCGCCTCCTCTAGGAAAGAAACCGTTCGACTGATCTCGTTCTTTTCTCTTGCTCCTCACGGATGGCAGACACTAAGCATGCTTACTGCCACCGGTTGGTCATAACTTTAGAGCAAAAACAGGTCAGCGGTGGGTTTCGGCGCATCTTTTGAGGAGGCCAGCGACGAATATCAGCGGCCTGGAAACTCGCACGTGCTGAAACGAGTATGGACGCTGACCTAGACGAGTAGTTACCACTCAGGCGCTGCGCGATCTCAGTCCCTACCCTCAAACCATGATCACTCTGATGCATGGAGGCCCAAGGCGGCCGGAACCACCCAAGCGGTCGCCGCAGGACGTCCTCCAAGACGCGGCGTGGACCATGTTGTCCATCACCGTGGGCCTGGTACTGATCCCGGCAATTGCCATTGATGAAGCCGGACGAGCTCTTTTCCCACGCAGAAGGCGCGACCCCGAGGCAGAGTTCGGCCCGTACATTACTTAGTACCGGCCACGGGAACCAGAGCAGGGAGCCGCTAACTCCTCAGGCCCCGGGCCTGCGTCGCGGGACAGCCATGGCTCGAGCTGCAGGCAGGCTGCCGACCAGCAACAGGGTAAGCGCGACGACGCCGACGGCGGTGCGGCCGCCGTCGTGGAAAGCGAACGCGGCGATCGTGAGAGGGCTTTGGCGATCATCGCGCACGCCGCCCAAAGCGGTATGGCCCCCGCCCGGTACAGCCCAATTCCGAACAGGACATAGGCCGCAAGATGACAGACCACGTAGACCACGAGGTACGTGTTCATGACCGCGTCATTGGTGAACTGATCCAACAACCCGGCGTTGCCGTTCCGGAGGTGTGAACGGCCGGTGCGAGCAGCCCGCCGACGAGGTAGCCCAACGGGCCACCGACGATCGCAGTCGCCAGGACGATCCGCAGCACCCGCTCAGTCCCGTGCATTCTCATGGCCGAGCCGCATCGCGCATATGGGCCCGCAGGGCGTGGAAGATTTCGATCAGTAAGCGGACCGCGTGATATCCCACCACGCCAGCAATGATCGCTGCGACAACAGGATCAAGCCAGTAAAGGCCCTTCGTGACGTAGATGACGGCACCGGCCACGGCGACCCCGGCCGCCGCCGCGGCATCGCCGGCGGTATCAAGAAGGACGGCACGCATGTTCAGATCGCCACCGGCCTTGTTGTCTCCGTCACCGTTGTCGCCGTCGAGGATGAGGGCACCCACGAACATCACGACGGCGGCAATTCCGCTGACGATGAGCACTGGCAGCCCGTGAACCTCACCGGTACCGGTGAGGAAGCGCCCGGCCGCGCCCACCAGAATCGCGACGCTCAGGACGAGCAGCCAGCCGGCATTTACCCCGGCGGCCCACGTGGTGGCCATCGGATATCCCTGCGGACGCTTTGGGGTCGGCGGCAGCTTGGACACCCGCACAGCAAACAAGGACACCCCGATGGCGGCAGCATCGGCCAGGTAGTCCGTGCCCTCGGCGAGCACGCCCAACGAGTTCGCCGAGATTCCCACAACAACCAACCCGGCCACCAGTGCCAGGTTCAAAACCAGGACGACGCTCAGCCGACGAGTACGAGTCACCCCTTCAGGGTAACCAGCCCGGCGCTCTACCCCTTGAAGACCGGCGCCCGCTTCTCTTGGAACGCACGGAAACCTTCGGCCAGACTCGTCACCCGCCGCCGTGCTGACCTTTGGCCTGGCGAGAGTGTAGTTATCTCACAGGGCCACCGTTATCCCCAGTGGCCCGACTCTAGAATGGCGGACTTGCCTTGGGAAGGGCCGCTCGTGGCTTCGGATTCGGTGAAACCTTTTGGGCTTTGCCGGACACTAAAAGGCATGGGGGACAAAGGAGACAGCGAAGAGGGGTTGTGGCACAAGAGCCTCCTTCAGCGGCTCAGAGCCGCCCTCGACGGTGATGCATCGACTAACCCGCCCACTGCTCCAACCCCGGTGTTGGAAGGAGAACGACCATGAACGAGTTCCACGTCGATGATCTCTTCAGTGATGCCCTCCGCGCAGAACTTGTCTCCCAGGTCGAGAAGGAATCACCGGCCGCGAAACGGAGGCGCACCGGGGTGTGGCTTGGTTCCGGCGTTCTAGCCGGGGCGGGACTGCTTGGTGTCGGAGCGGCAGCGGCAGGGCTCTTCTTCGTTCCCGGAGGCGAAAAGGTGACACCTTTGGCCTCGCCCGTGACCACCACCTACACCGGCACAGCAACCGTTGAACTGGACACTCCGCCCCAGGGTTCCACGGGGATTCAAATGGAACTCACGTGCCTTACTCCGCCTACGCCAGCAACCTGTACGGCGGACCCGTGCCCACCAGCCCCGAAGACGCCGTCAAGAACTTCAACACCCCGCGCCCGCCCCGCGAGATTCCTGTCTTTTTGAGTGATGGTGAAACCGAAATCGGTGTCTTCATGGCAGCCGGCTCCGGCGGAGGGATAGCCTCCTACCTAACACGAAGTACCCCGCCAGGGTGAGCGTCCACTTATGAGGGAGCACAATGAAACGCATTAGCTCGCGGCGATGGCTGATTCCATCCCTACTTCTCACCATCTTGCTGACATCGTGTGGCGACAGGTTGACGGGCGGACCGGGAACTGCGGAACCCACGGCGAACGCCACTAGCTCAATCCCTGGTTCTACCAGCAGCCCCGTTCCAGGCGGTGGCCCGGTAGCGTGCGTTGACTGGGTCCGGTTCGAGAACCCTCAGGACCAATACGATAAGGCCGCCGTGGTGCTCATCGGAAAGTCTGTAAGCCAGGCCGGCGAGACCACAATTTACGGTTCCAAGGCCACGACCCACCTTGTTGAAGTCGAGCAGGTTCTCAAAGGGAATCCCGGAGATGGGAACCTGCGCATCTCATCCATGCCCCAGACCTGCTCTGGAGGCGAGTCCTACCTCGACGGCGATCCGCTCGATACCGGTCAGAGAGTTATCATTTTTGCGACAAGGCAGGGCGGCGAGTGGTTCACCATGACGCCGGAACAAGGAGTCTTACCTTTCCCCCAGGGCTCAGAGCTTCCCTTTCACGAGTGAGCCCAAAAAAGTCGTACCCCTCTGCGATGCTTTGGTTATGGCCGGGAACCGGGGAACACAGCTGATCGGAGCGGGCGCGCCGTCCGGCGGCACGGCTCCGGATGCTCCGGTGTCGGATGCATGGGTGCGGGATTTGATCGATACCGTTGCCTCGTTCCGGCCCGAAGCCGGCGGCACCGAGTCGGCCGGTGGCACCGAGTTGACCGACCGTGCCGAATTGATTGACCAACTGCGCGCCCTGGAGGACCTGAAGTCCGCGGCCGCCGGGGCACAGGCGAGGATCGCTGTCGCATTCGATGCCGCCCAACGCAGCGCGGACGCGGCGGCGGATGTCCCGGCCGAAGAACGTGGACGCGGCGTCGGAGCCCAGATTGCCTTGGCCCGGCGGGAATCCCCCGCCCGCGGATCCCGGCTCCTTGGACTGTCGAAGGCGCTCGTCACGGAAATGCCGCACACCCTCGCCGCCCTGGACACCGGGCAGCTGAACGAATGGCGCGCCACCCTGCTCGTGAAGGAAACAGCCTGCCTGTCCGCCGAAGACCGGTGCGCCGTGGACGAGGAACTCGCCGCCGACACCGGAACCTTCGACGGCGCCGGAGACAAGGCCATCATCGCCGCGGCCCGGACCGCGGCCTACCGGCGGGACCCCCGCTCCGTCACCCAGCGCGCCAGCCACGCCGCCACCGAACGGCACGTCAGCCTCCGCCCGGCCCCCGACACCATGACCTACCTCACTGCCCTGCTCCCCGTCGCCCAAGGCGTGGCCGTTCACGCTGCACTGGGCCGGCACGCCGACACGCTCCGCAACAGCGGAGACACCCGGACCCGGGGCCAGATCATGGCCGACACCCTCATCGAACGCACCACCGGCACCCCTGCAGGGATCAGCGGGATCGAGGTTCAACTCGTCATAACCGACCGCACCCTGTTCCAAGGCGATGCCGAACCGGCCCGCCTCCCCGGCTACGGCATCATCCCCGCAGGTTGGGCCAGGACACTCCTCGCCGGGAACCACGACAGCAGCAATGAACCCGGCCAACCCGGGCTGGCCCAAGCCGGCCAAGTTGGCCAGGATCAAGACCAGGGCCTGAAGCTCTGGCTCCGGCGCCTCTTCACCGCTCCAGGGACCGGGGAGCTTGTCGGCGTCGATTCGAAGGCGCGGCTCTTCCCGCCCGCGCTGCGCCGCTTCATCCAGGCCCGCGACGACACCTGCCGCACCCCCTACTGCGACGCGCCCATCAGGCACTTCGACCACATCATCCCCTGGCACCACGGCGGCACGACCAGCCTGGTCAACGGGGCAGGGGTCTGCGAAGCATGCAACCACACCAAAGAACTCCCCGGCTGGACAGCACAAACCCGGACAGCACAAATCGGCCCCGGGACACGGCATGTCCTCGACATCCGCACCCCCACCGGACACACCTACCGATCAACAGCCCCGCCCCTGCCAGGCAGCGGGCCGCCAGGCAGCAATCCACCAGGCACAGGGTCAAGCAGCACAGACCCACCCGATACCGCGGCACCGCACTCCAGACAGCACCGGCGCAAACTACGCCATCAAGCCAAGGCGCTGAAATACGCCCATCTCACGGAACTCCAGGCCGCTTGATCTACCCCGCCGCGTACGGTGCGTCACTGGCAGGCACACAAGCTACCCCTTGAAAACCGGTGCCCGCTTCTCCTGGAACGCCCGGAAACCTTCGGCGTAGTCCTCGGTCTTGCACAGTCGCGCCTGCTCGTCGTTCTCTTCGGACATGGCGGCCCACAAGCCCAGGCGCTCATCGCGGATATGGGCCACGAGCTCCTTGCTGGCCGTGAACGCACCGGTTGCGCCCGCCGCGACCCGTTCAACGATGGCCCGAGTGCCGGGCAGCAAATCGTCGTCAAGCATGACCCGGCTGAACATACCCTGCGCCACAGCCTCGGCGCCGCTGATCAGGTCCGCGGTGTAGATGAGGTCCAAGGTCCGGTGCATGCCGAGGCGCTCCGTGAAGTACCAGTGCCCGCCCGAGTCCAACGTGGCGCCCAGCTTGGCGAACGGTGACCCGAACTTGGCGTTCTCCGCCACGTACACCACGTCCGTGGCGAGCAACAGGCCGAGCCCGACGCCGAGGCACGCGCCGTGCGCGGCCGCGAACGTCGGGGCGGGGAAGGCTGCCATCTTCTTGAGCAGCGGCTCCACGAGCCCGTTCAAGTACGCCTTCGCATCGTCGCTCTCCGGCGTCACGCCGGCAATGTCGCGCCCCGCGCAAAAGGCGCGGCCCTCTCCGCGGAGGAGCAGCGCCCGCACCATCCCGCGGGAGGCGGCGGCAGCGGCGTCGTCGTACGCTCTATCCAGTTCCGCAAGCGCTGCCTCGTCAAGCGAGTTCAGCTTTTCCGGGGCATTGAGGACAATTTCGGCGATGCCGTTGGCGATGGAGAGCTCGATCATTCGTTTATTCCTTAGACGTCGAAATCGACCGTGACGGATTCACTGGTGGGGTGGGACTGGCACGTCAGGACGTAGCCCTTGTCCAACTCATCCTGCTCCAAGGCATAGTTCTCGTCCATGCTGACCGTGCCCGAGACCAGTTTGGCGCGGCACGTGCCGCAGACGCCACCGGCGCAGGCGAACGGGACATCCGGGCGAACGCGCAACGCCGCGTTGAGGATGGATTCCCGGGCGTGGGTGGGGCTGGCGACATCGCCGGTCAAACCATCCAGCTTGAAGGTGATCTTGAACGTGTCCTTCGACTCGTCCTCCACAACGGGCCGGCCGGCGTTGCCCTCGGGGCGGTCCGGGCGGCCGGTAGTGAAGAGCTCAAAGCGGACGTGTTCGGGCTCAACGCCACGCGCAGCGAGGGTGTCCCGGCACAGCTGGACCAGCTCGAACGGCCCGCACAGGAACCATTCGTCCACGTCCTGCGCGTGGATGGCGGTGCCGAGGAGTTGCTGGAGCTTCTCGGCGTCGATACGGCCCGTCATGAGGGGTGCGATGCGCTGCTCGCGCGACAACACATGGTGCAACGCCAAGCGCGAGGGGTACTTGTCCTTCAGGTCCGCCAATTCCTCGAGGAACATGACGTCCATCGCGGCCTTGTTGGCGTAGATCAGGTCGAAGCGCGTTTCCGGGTTCGCGGCCAGCAGGGTGCGGGCGATCGCGATCACCGGGGTGATGCCCGAACCGGCGGCGATGGCCACGAAGGATCCGGCGTCGTCGAACTCGCCCGCCATGTTCTGCGGATTGTTCATGGAGTTCATGACGTTCTGCTGGACAGTCTTGCCATCCTTGCCATGCTTGGAAATGAACGCTCCCATGGGACTCATGACGTCCAGCGTGTCGCCGGCCTTGAGTTCCGCATTCGCCCACGTGGAGAAGATGCCGCCCAGGTCCTTCTTGATGGCCACGCGGATCTCGCTGCTGCCGTCCGCGAAGCTGCGCGGCTCTGCGCAGATGGAGTAGCTGCGACGGGTCTCTTTCGGCTCCCCGCTCTCGTCGGGAAGCGTGGTCCGAAGAGCCACGTACTGGCCGGGAAGGTAGTCGTACTGGCCGGCGAGCTCCGCCGGGACGTCGAACGTGACCTCGATGGCGTCTTCAGTCAGGCGGCGGACTTCCGAAACACTGAGGGAATGAAAAGACGCACGACGGCGGCCGGTGGCCTGCGCTTGTTCGGCTGCGGTCTGGCGGACAACGGGCATGTCGGATTCCTTACAGGACTTTGAAGTAGTCGAACGGTTCCTTGCAGTCCTGGCAGACAAAGAGCGCCTTGCAGGACGTGGAACCAAAGCGGGTGAGTTCCTTGGTGTTCAGCGAAGAACACTGGGGGCATTTCACGGAAAGGCTGAGCCGCACTTTGCCGGCATGGCCGCCTGCGGCTGCCCTGCCACTTGGAGGTGCGATGCCGTACTCCTGCAGCTTGGCCTTGCCGGCGTCCGTCATCCAGTCCGTGGTCCACGCCGGGGCCAGGACGAGCTCGACGTAGACGCTCGGGTAGCCCGCTTTGTGGAACGCGGTCTTGAGGTCGTCGCGGATGGCGTCCATCGCTGGGCAGCCCGAGTAGGTCGGCGTAATGGTGACCTGGACAGCGGGGACCAGCCCGCCGTCGTCGAACAGTTGAACGTTACGCAGGATCCCCAAATCCTCAACGGTGAGGACGGGAATCTCGGGATCGCAGACCGTGGCCGCAATCCCCCAGGCCATCTGCTCGGCGGTTTGCTTGGTCTGGTTTGGTGTCTCTTGAAGGAACATGTCCACGGTCACCAGCTTGCGCCGGGATGTTCGCGGGCAAGTACCTGCATCTCGGCGAGCAGGTAGCCCAGGTGCTCGGAATGCTTGCCCTGGCGGCCGCCACCCAAGGATTGCGGGATGCGCTCAAGCTTGAGCTCCTCATCGAGGCCGGCTTCGCTCAGGATCGCGCCTGTGAGCTGGTCGAAGTCCGCGCGGATGCTGGAGGGCTGAACGCCTGCTCCGCTTTCCGCGACGCGGGCCGTGAGTTCGTCGTCTTCGAAGAGTTCTTCCACGTACGGCCAGACGAGCTTGAAAGCCTGGACGATACGACGGCGGGACTCTTCCGTGCCGCCGGCAAGCCTGAGGACCCATTGGGCGCTGTGGTCGCGGTGGTAGTCGACCTCTTTGAGGGCCTTCGCCGCGATCGCCGCGATGGTGGCATCCGTGGATCCGGTCAGCCGCTTGTAGAGCTCGAACTGGTAGTAGCTCACGATGAACTGCCGTGCGATGGTGACGGCGAAGTCCCCGTTGGGCTGCTCGAAGAGGTGGGCGGAGCGGAACTCGTGCTCGCGGCGGAAGTACGCCAGATCGTCCTCGGACTTGTCCCAC
This sequence comes from Arthrobacter sp. 2RAF6, assembly GCF_052115205.1. Lineage (NCBI taxonomy): Bacteria > Bacillati > Actinomycetota > Actinomycetes > Micrococcales > Micrococcaceae > Arthrobacter > Arthrobacter sp. 2RAF6. The sequence goes on from NZ_JBFRGF010000043.1 coordinate 41,907, forward strand.
GCCGCCCCGGCGTAGGTGAGGAAGGAACGGGCGTGGCCGAGCTGGTCGAGCGCGATGTTGCCCAGGGCGACGTCTTCTTCAAGCTCGGGGGCGCGAGAGATCCAGTGACCAAGGCGCTGGGCGAGGATCAGGCCGTCGTCGCCGATGCGCAGAGCGTATTCCGCGACGTCGTTTGTCGGCTTGACTTGTCCCTTGCGGATCTCCAGGGCTATGTCTTCGGGGCGCAGGGCGTTCCCGGGGGTGATTCGCGTGGCGCTTGCGGAACCGTCTCCGGAAGCACCCGCTCCCCTGACGCCGACGGAGATGTCCCCGTGACCCTCGATGGCGAAGTCCGTGTTGTTCTGTTCGTTTGCGTTGTTTTCTGCGTTTGCGGGCGTGCTCACAGGTGCTTCACGCCTTCGCTCTTGGTGTAGTACGTCGCGTGGCGGTAGTCCTTGCCCTGCGGGGACTCGAAGAAGGAACCCTTGGAATCCGGGTCGCTCGAGAAAATGGCGTCGGCCGGAACCACCCAGATGGACACGCCTTCGTTGCGACGTGTGTACAAGTCGCGGGCGTTGCGCAGCGCCATCGCCGCGTCAGGAGCGTGCAAGGATCCCGCGTGGACGTGGGACAGGCCGCGGCTGGAGCGAACGAAGACTTCCCAGAGGCTCCAGGGAGTTTCGTGGGGTTCGTTGGCTTCGTTGGCCGGGGTTGCCGGGGAGGTTGTCATGCTGCGTATTCCTTCTCTGCTTGCTTGCGGGCGTACTCGGCGGCCGCTTCGCGGACCCAGGCGCCGTCGTCGTGCGCTTCACGGCGGCGCTCAAGCCGCTGCGCGTTGCAGGGACCCTTTCCGGCGAGAACGTCTTTGAACTCGTTCCAGTCCAGGGGGCCGTGCTCCCATTTCTTGGTTTCTTCGTTGAAACGGATGTCCTTGTCCGGGAGCGTGAGGCCCAGGACCTTGACCTGCTCCACCATCATGCCGACGAAGCGGTTGCGGAGCTCATCGTTGCTGAACCGCTTGATGTTCCAGGCCATGGACTGCTTGGAGTTGGGCGAATCGTCGTCCGGCGGGCCGAACATCATCAGCGCCGGCGCGTACCAGCGGTTAACGGCGTCCTGGGCCATCTGCTTCTGGGCGGGCGTGCCGTTGGACAGTTCAAGGAGGATCTCGAAACCCTGGCGCTGGTGGAACGACTCTTCCTTGCAGATGCGCACCATTGCGCGTCCGTAGGGGCCGTAAGAAGCACGACACAGGGGAACCTGGTTGCAGATCGCGGCACCGTCCACCAGCCAGCCGATTGCGCCCATGTCCGCCCAGGAAATCGCGGGGTAGTTGAAGATGGACGAGTACCGGGCCTTGCCGGCGATCAAGTCGCTCGTCATCTTGTCCCTGCTTTGGCCGAGGGTTTCGGCGGCCGAGTAGAGGTACAGGCCGTGGCCTGCCTCGTCCTGCACCTTCGCCATGAGGATGGCCTTGCGTTTGAGGCTCGGAGCCCTGGAGATCCAGTTGGCTTCCGGCTGCATGCCGATGATCTCCGAGTGCGCGTGCTGCGAGATCTGGCGGAGCAGGGTCTTGCGGTAGGCCTCCGGCATCCAGTCCCGGGGTTCGATGCGCGAGTCCTCGGAGATAATGCGGTCAAAGTACGCCTGACCGGCCTGTTCCCGCTCAAGCTCTTCGGGGGACAGCTCAGCGGGCACAGACTGCAGATTCTGCGATGCCATGGTTGCTCCTAAATATTTACCGACCGTTCGTTCAGAATATGCGGAAGGCGCAAGATGCGTCAAGCGTTCGGGTCGGCGCGGGCCGGCGGGGGCGAGGGGCGCGGGCGGGGCGAGGGGCGCGGGCGGGGTGGGGA
>NZ_JBFRGF010000044.1:0-41338 GCF_052115205.1 Arthrobacter sp. 2RAF6
CCTCGACTTTCACGATACCCCTTCACAAAAGCTGAAGTTGAATCAAAACGCCGATGAGCACCTGAAGGAACGGGAACGCCCTAGTACCGTGGGGAATGGACCCTCGCAGCCCAACCAAGGAACCCCGGAACACGAGGGTTATCTCTTACTAGCTCTAGAGTGAACAGCCCCTGCCACCGGCCAAACTCATCAAAGCCAAGCATTACCGCCCCGCCAAAACCGACGCCGTAACCATCACCGACCAGGAGCCGGACCGGAGCTCTACAGCACCAGTCTCGCTGCGGATGAAGGCCTCTGGCACCGCACAGCCTCGGCAGGACGCTCATGACACCCGGGATTTGCACACGTTTTATCCAATAACCCATATTCGAATTGAGGTGGGCTGGGGAGTTGGCCTCATCCGAGGATTGGGCGATGGCGCTCGACCGGGAGACTTCAGGCGAGCGTTTGCGCCTGGGCGTCCGCGGACCCTGGGCGACCTGCGTGAAACCGTCAGGACCAGCAGAGGGCCCGCGGGGCACTGCCGGGCAGCGGTCCTGACGGTCCAGGAACGTGACTGTTTTTCAAGGCGGGTGTTTCCCGTAGACCCAGTGGTTATGGTCACCGGCCACGGTATCCACCTGGCGCTGCTCCCGGCCTTGAAGATACGGCAGCGTGCTGCCCGCTGTCATTACAAGTCAGTGCACTCCTAGGCATCCCATGCGAGTCGGAAGCCGATGCTTGACGAGCGTTCGATACCGAGGCCGGGCATTAGGAATTTCAGGCTGAACGAGGGGTCCAGAACGCCTCCGTCGGTGTACCAGTCGGAGCCTGTGGTGAGGCGGTCGCTTCCCCCCTTGAGCATGACGAAGCGGGTGATGCCGTCGCTGTGTTCGCTTTCAGTCCAGTTCCAGACTGCGCGGGTGCGGCGTTCGAATCCCGGTTGTTCGGCCGCGAGCTGCCATTCAAACTCGTTGGGGAGGCGCGCGCCGGCCCATGTGGCGTAGGCGCGGGCATCGGCCAGGGAAACGCCGGTGACAGGGGCGTCACTCGGTGCGCCTTCCGTACCTGCCAGGAATCGGGTGTCAACGTTGGGCCGATAACCGGTTCGTACGATGAAGTCGCGGAAGTCCTCAACCGACACTTCCCGCGGTGCCACGGCGACAGGTCTGTCGATCGTGACACTTAGTTGCTCGCTGCGCTGGTCGTGCAGGCGCGGAGGAAGAGGCTTCCATTCCTCGACGTACGGGGCCCCTTCGTAGAAGCCGGTTTCACGACGGCGGAAGGTTACTTCAAGCTCGCGGGCGCCGGGTTCGAGGACAAGGGCGGCCGCCGGGAAGGCGGTTACTTTGGCCGGCCGGGGGGTGACGCGGATTGCTTGACGGTCCGGGAAGCGGGTGTCGGCTGAACCGGTATCGGCGGCGGCCGCTGCCATCAGGGCCGCGACCCCGGCAGGTTCGGGTGCGCCGGGTTCGAGCTGAAGGATGCCAGCGACCCCACGCGCTGGCACTTTCACCCCGCATACGTCAGCGGCTCCGGCAGTGACGTCAAAGCGCCGCGTTCCTGGTGCGGGGACGGCTGCGAGCGGGTCGCCAGTCCAGTCACTTTCGCTGCGGTTCACGATCGTCCACAACGTTGTGCCGGCTTTTGACCAGCGGGAGATGTAGACACCGGCATCGATCGCCTCGGCGGTCGCGCCCTCCAGCGGTGACCAGTGACCGTGGATCAGGAGGTCCGAGAACTGCCGTTGCACTCGGAGTATCCGCCGAAGTGTTGCTTTGTCGCGCTCATTCCAGCCTACCCAGACCCCGAACACGGTGTCCCAGACGAGCATGCCGGTGCCGTTCATCCAGGCGGATTGGAGCTCGGCGCTGTGGTCGCGGTTCCAGCGCCGGGTCGAGTGCATCATGTGGCGGCGTTCGTACCAGTGGGCACGCATCACGCCCGGGGCCTTGGAGTCAGCGAACCATTGGGCCCAGCTGAGCTGGTGGTCTTCGATGCGCTGGTTCGGGACGCGCGACTCGCCTTCCAGGACCTGCGGGGGCGTGGCTTCCTGGAGGGCGCGGATGAGGTGTGTATCTCCCTCTTTCATGGTGTCCAGGAACACGCCGTCGACGTTGAGTTCGGAGACGAGCGCGGCCAGTTCGCCGGCGTCGTCCCGTGCCGCCCGGCGCGTGCCCGTGTCCCAGGGGTTGTAGTCGACGAACACGCGCAGGCCGCGTTCGTGCAGGCGGGCAATGACTGCACCCAGGCCCGGCACGTCGCGGTAGAAATCGAACTGGTTGCGGTTATCGATGCCGATGACCGGGTAGGCGTGCCAGAGCACTATCCCGTCAAGCCCGCCCTGGTCCGCGACCGCGTCGAGGAAGGCGTCAACCGTGAACTCCTGCCGTTCGTGGTCGAACAGTCGTTCGTCCCACAACCACACCTGCGCGACGGCATAGGCGGTGCTGGCCCAACGTGTTGCTTCATGGTCGTAGGCGTCACCGCTGTAGGCCAGCCGGGCCTTGGCTTCCTTTCGCCATGCTGCCAGGTCTTCACGCCATCTGGGCCAGTCGGCGGGATCCTCGGGTGCGGCGAAGATTTTGGCGATGTCCCCAACAGAGGGATCTATCGCCCCGCCCTGTGGCAAGGCGGTTGGCTTGTCGATGGCGCGTGGCACGAGCGGGTTGAAGTCGTTGGTGTTCTCTTCGTCCGGGTCGAAGTCTGGCTTAGTTGACTGAATGGAAATGACGGATCTCCTCCAAAGTGGGGATGGACGGGACGGCACCGTGCCGCTGGACTGAGATTGCTGCTGCCGTGGTGGCGAATTCGGCAGCACGGACCAGGGTGCCAAGGTCAAGGGCTCTGTTGGTTTCCTGGTCCAGTGCGGCTGCCAGGGCACCGCAGAAGGTGTCCCCCGCGCCCGTCGTGTCGAGAGCGGTAACGTTACGTCCCGGCACGAGCGCCGGTGGTTCACCTGGGACACAGACGATGGCACCCCGCGGGCCGAGGGTAAGAATGACGGCTGGGCCCAGTTTGCTTAGAGCCGAGGCAAGGTCGTTCTCATCCCCGTGTTGGGTCTGAATGCGGTGGGTATGTGCCGCAAGGTGCCTCGCCTCGTGCTCGTTGACAATGAGGACGTCAACACAGGCCAGAAGTTCGGCAGGAAGCGGCTGGATGGGTGAGGCGTTGAGCACGACGGTCGTGGATGCCGCGTTCGCGGCGTTGGCCGCGGCGATGACCGCACTCAGGGGGGTTTCCAGCTGCAGTACGAGGACATCGGCGGCTGCAATGGCCGCTGTTTCCTTGACGTTCAGGGTTTCTAGGAGGCGGTTGGCGCCGGAGTCTACGACAATCGCGTTTTCCCCGTTGTCGTCGACGGTGATGATTGCCGTTCCGGTGGGTTCGGTGACGCGACGTTCTTGCAAGGTGATTCCGGCCGCTGTGGCCTCGGCGGCCAGACGATCACCGGGTTCGTCGGTTCCCAGTGCGACGATGAACGTAACCTTGGCTCCGGAACGCGCCGCCGCAGTGGCCTGATTGTTGCCCTTGCCGCCTGCGACCGCGGTTGCGTGTCCGGCCAGCACCGTTTCGCCGGGGGAAGGGATGCGTTCCACCCGGTATACGAGGTCGCGGTTGGCGCTGCCGAGGACGACCGTGCTCATGCAGCCACCGCCAGGGTACGGTTGGCAAGGTCACTGAATTTCGCACCGGAGAAACCAGGCACGGAGGTCGCTAGCCTGTTGTCCAAAGGGTCTATCCATTGGGCGGGCAGTGCGGCGGCGCCGCTGAGCGCACCGGCGATTGAACCTGCGGTGGCACCCACGGAATCGGTGTCCCATCCCCCGGACACGGCAAGGGTGATGGTTCGTTCGAAGTCGCCGTTGCCCCTGGTGAGGGCAAATGCGAGCAGGGCCGAATTATTCAGTACATGTACCCAGTGCAGGTGCCCGAACTCGGCGTGCAGGGCGTCCACGGCGGCCTCGTCACTAAGGTCACCCTGGCCCAGCTGCGCCCCGTGTCTGATGGCGGAAGCGTATCGGCTCCCCACCGGCACGACGGCGAGGCCGGCGGCTATCGTCTCCTGCACGGTCGCCCCTGTAACAGCGGCAGCGCATGCCCCGGCAGTAAACATGGCCCCGTAGAGTCCGGAGCGGCCATGACTCAAGCGTGCGTCGACCCAGGCTAGCCGTGCCGCGGCGATCGGGTCTCCCGGGTTTGCCCAACCATACACGTCGGTGCGGATCTGGGCGCCGATCCAATCACGGAACGGGTTCTGGTGCCAGCCGGCGACTTCTGGCTCAATACCGTCCAATAGGTTTCGGTAGACAATCCGTTCGGCAGTGAAAACGCGGCCGCCGGGAAGATTATCCAGCCAGGACTGGGCCACATCGTCTGTCGTGAAGGAGCGCCCTGCTGACTCCAGGAGGCCGAGTGCGATCAGTGCGAAGTTCAGATCATCGTCCTCCGGCATCCCATCGATGTTTTCCACGAGGCTGTTCTGCCCACTGCGGCGGTTCCAGGGATAGCGTGCCGCCGTCCCGGCGCCCAGCCCGACCCCGGTGAAATACGACTTTAGGGGCCAGTTCCCGGTCGATTGGCCGATCGCCCGGATCCCTGCCAGGGAGACTTTTTCAACCGGTTTCCCGAGAAGGCACCCCGAGGCCCGGCCCAGCCACCCACCGAGTACCCGGTCTTTCAGATCTCCGGCACGGGCACCTGAGGCGGAGCCGAAGGCCGTGCCCGTGCCGGCTGCGAGGATGTCTTCAAGCACGTCAGGTTCTGCGGCCACCAGCGCGGCCGGGTCGGGCCGCTCGTCTAGCTCGGTGAGCAACTCACGGGCAAGGCGCCGCAGTGATGGCGGTGCCGGGTGCTGCGTCGCGCCGGAAACGGCGGCGTGAGGTTCTCCCCCGAACCCTTCCCAACGCTTTCTGATGTCTGCGACGTCACGGCCGTCCAGTTCTGCGGCAGCCAGTGCGTGCGGCAGCAGGTCTTCAGGCTGGGTCCAGCTCAGGCGAAGCATCAGGCTACCCCGTTGAAAGCTGCCCGCGCCATGTCGATGCTGCGGGCACGTCCTGGCTGTTCCAGGTCAAGGGCCTGAATGACTGCTGCGTCATGGTGCGCCCGTTCCAGGTCCTTCTGGAAGATTTCCACTGCGATGTTGGCAAGTTGATTTGCATAGGCATCGAAATCCACGCGGCTGGCCTCTGCGATGGAATCGAGCCAGTCGGTCGCTACTGCTGCCATGCCGCCGATCCCGCCGGCGAGGGAACCGACCATGCTGGCGATCGAATCGGAATCACGGCCGTAGTTTGCGGCCCCTAGGATGGTCTTTCGGAAGTCGCCGTTGTAGGCCACAAGCAAGCCGAGTGCAACCGGGAGCTCCTCGATTGCCTTTGTACGGGAGGGCAGGCGTGCGTCCATGTTGGGTTCGCGATACTTGTCGCCAACCGTGTCGAAGGGCCGGATTGCGTTCCGCAGGATCACGCCGATCTCTTTGTCTGTTGCATCGTCTGAAATGGACGTTGCTGCTCGGACGACCGCTTCGATGGCGGCCTTTGAGCCGTCGTGGGCGTAGCGAAGGGCGGCATCGATGACTGAGCCGACCGTGGCTCCGGGTGCTACTGCGGCTGCCACGGCTGCGGCGAAGATACCGGCTGCTTCTCGTCCGTAGCTGGACTGGTGCGCGCCGGCGATGTCGATGGCCTCGGTGTACGCGCGCCGGGGGTTGCCCGCGTTTACGATGCCGACCGGCGCCATGTACATGGCGGCGCCGCAGTTGACGACGTTGCCCACGCCGGCTTCCCGCGGATCAACGTGGCCGTATTGGAGCCGGGTGACCAGCCATTTTTCTGCGAGGAAGACACGCTGCAGAAGGATGGACTCGCGTTCCAGTTCCGGGATCCAGCGCATCTCTGTCTGGAGCAGCGGGACAAGCGTTTCGGCTATCGCGAAAGCGTCCAGGTGGTCCCGGTGCTTGTCGTAGACCTGGATGAGTGCTTGGGTCATGAGGGTATCATCGGTGATGTGGCCGTCACCTTTGTGGTACGGGCTTACGGGTCGCGCGGTTTTCCAGTTGTCGCCGTAGTAAGGGGGGACGATCCCTGTGATGGGACCGTTGTAGCGTTCGTTGATGGCTTCGGGGCTCAAGCCTTCTGCTGCGCCTGCGATGGCGTCTCCGATGGCCGAGCCCGCCAGGACGGCCGCCGTTCGTTCACGAATCCAGTTCATGTGGGTTCCTTTTCGCTGTATTCCTCGGCTGTTCGCCGCTACTGGTTGATTCCGGTCCAGCCGTCGACCATTTGCTTACTGAGCTGTTCCGACGAGATCTGCCCGGCCAGGTATTGCTGGTAGCCCGGGGTGGCGATAGTTGTCTTCCAGCTGTTGTACTTTTTGAGGCTGTTGAAGGCTGGATTGGTTAGGTTCTTGCCCGAGGCGATGATCTGGGGCCAGCCGTTCTTGTCGGCGGTCAGCTTGGAGAGCGCGTCCAGACCCGACTTGGTGGGCGGAACTTGCCCGTCGGCGAGGTTGATCTTCGCGAGGTTGTCGGCCTGCATGTAGAAGTTCACAAACTCCGCCGCGGCCTTCACATTCTTCGACTTCGCATTCACCGAGAGGGTGATCGGCGAAGCGAGCTGCGAGGCGCCCTGGCTGCCCTCGAGCGCCGGGAGCACCATCCAGTCGAATCCGGCCGGCACCTCAGAATCAATGTTCGCGATCTGGTACGAGCCAGCTACTGTCATAGCGGCCTTTCCGCCGTAAAACGTGGCCAGCACATCCGAGCTCGACTGAGTTACCCCGGTCGGGTCGATGTATCCGCTCTTGATCATCGCCTGGACGCGCTCGGGCACCTGCAGTTCGGAGTCGCCGAAGACTGCCTTCACCTCGCTGCCCTCACCGGTGAAGTACTTGGCGCCGAACCCCGTGCCCAGGTAAGCGAACGCCGAGGTCGGGCTCTTAAGACCCCAGGTCAGACCGTGAACACCGTCTTTGGTGGTCTCCTGAGCAAGCTTCTCGAAGGTGTCCCAGGTCATGGTGTCGCCGGTCGGGATCTTCACGGCGTCCTGTTCGAGCAGCTTCTTGTTGGCGAACACGACGTAGGTCTGAACCTCGGTCGGAGCGGCGATCAGCTTACCCGCGGTGGTCAGAGAATCCTTGGCACCCGCGTCGATGTCGCTAATGGTCTCGGACGGGAGCAACTTGCTCAAGTCAGCCAGATAGCTGGCGTACGGCAGGATGTTGCTGGGTGCGTCGTTTTGGATGATGTCGGGAGCCACACCGCCTGAGAACTGTGTTTTGAGCTTGTCCTGCAGGTTGTCGGCCGGGGCCTGAACCAGGTTGACCTGCACATCCGGGTGGGCTTTGTTCCAGCCGTCAACCATGGCTTTGGTGGCTGCTATGGCGGCAGGCTGGTTGTTGAAGTACTGGTAAGTGAGGGTAGTTTTGCCGCTCTCGCTAGGGCTTGGGCTCGAGCACGCGCTCAGCGCGAGCAGGGCGACGGTCGTCGCTACCATCGTGTGGCGAAGCTTCATTACTTCGTTCCTTTCGGTTCGGATTCGGTGCGGTGGTGCGTTGAGGTGCTGCGGCGCTGCGTTGACCTGTTTGCCGGGACCGGCGTCAGCCTTTGACGGCCCCGGCGAGGAGCCCTCCTGTCAATCGACGCTGGAGAATGGCGAAGAAGATCACGCTTGGGATGCTCGCTATGAGTGCTCCGGCGGCGAGCGGACCGATTTGGGAGAGGCCCTCCCCGTTCGAGAAGGTGCTCAACGCGACGGAGAGCGTGAAGTTATCGGGTGATTGCAGCAGAACAAGAGCGAAGAAGAACTCGTTGTAGGCGGCGACGAAGGTGAAGATTGCTGTCGCGATGAGCCCGGGCTTCAGCAGCGGGAAAACGATGCTGCTCAGCACCTGCAGCTTCGTGGCGCCGTCGGTGGCCCCGGCCTCTTCGACGTCGACGGGGATCGCCGCGACATAGCCCTGCAGCATCCATAGCGAGAAGGGCAGGGTGTAGACGACGTAGACGACGATGAGACCGCCCAGTGAGTCGATCAGCCCGATCATCCGCAGGATGACGAAGAGTGGCAGCATGAAGAGCGCGACCGGCACGATCTGGCTCACCAGGATCCAGCCCGATCCCATGGCCCTGATCTTGCCGCGGTAGCGGGCCATCATATAGGCGCCGGGCACCGAGATAACAATTACGATCACGGTTGTCAGGATCGAGACGAAAACGCTGTTCCATGCCGCTCGCACGAGTCCCTGCGCGTCGAATGCCGCCGTGAAGTTGTCGAGGGTCGGCTGCAGCGGCACGAGGTTGACAATGAGCGAGTTGAGCTCACCTGGTGACTTGAATGCTGTTGAGATTAGCCAAAGGAAAGGGAATCCGAGATAGAGCAGGAAGCCCCCGAGCGAGAGGTACTGAAGGGTTCGGATAACAACCTGTTGGGTTTTCACGCCTTGACCCCTTTCCGAAAGCGGCGGAGCAGGAAGAGCGAGAGCACGATGAGCAGGAAGATCACTATTACGTCGGTCATTGCAGCGGCCATGCCCGTGTTGCCGTTCCGGAATGCTTCGATGTAGACGAACAGCATCGGCAGCAGTGTCTTGCCGCCGGGTCCGCCGGCGGTCATTACGTAGATGATCCCGAATGAGTTGAAGTTCCAGATGAAGCTCAGCGAGACGATTGAGATGATGATCGGCCTGAGCGCCGGCAGTGTCACGTGAACGAACCGCGTCCAGGCCCCGGCTCCGTCGACGCGCGCTGCCTCCAGCAGTTCGACCGGAACCTGCTGCAGACCGGCAAGGTAGCTGATCGTGTTCTGCGGCATCCCGGCCCACACGCCCACCAGGATCACGGCCGGGAGCGCGAGTGAGAAGTCGCCCAGCCAGTTGATGCGCGGTCCGCCGATGCTCGTGATCAACCAATTGAGCGGCCCGTTTGTGGGCGAGTAGATCATCTGCCACATGATTGCGACGACTACCGGTGGCATGGCCCAAGGGATGATCGCCAGCAGCCGTGCGACTCCGCGGAACCTCAGATCCGTGTTCAGCAGCAGTGCGAGGGCGAGTCCACCGACAAATTGGAGCGCTGTCACCGAGACCGACCAGATGGCTCCGATACCGAAAGCGTTCCAGAAGGCTCCGTTTCGCAGCAGCCGCACAAAATTGTCGACGCCGACGAATTCGGGCGGGGATTCGCTAATCAGCTGGGAGTTGGTGAATGCCAGTGACACCCCGATCAGTAGCGGTATCACGCTGAGAACGATGACCGGGATGAGTGCGGGTACCGCCAGCGCGACCGCCTCATTGCGCTGGCGTCTGGCGAGTGCCGACTGCTTTCCCGAACGCGCTGTTGGCTTGGGCACTGTCGCTTCGCTGCGTGCTTTCAAGTCCAGCGGCATTAGTAGGTTCCTTCCAGCTGGGGTGGGAGGGTGGATGCACGGACCTTGAGAACGGGATCGACGGTCAGCAGTTCAGGGTCGCGGAAGGGATCCTCGAATCTTTTCAGCAGCAGTTGCGCGGCTTGCCGGCCGCGTTTTGCCGCTCTCAGCGACACGCTCGTCAGTGGTGGATTGAACACGGCCGCTATCTCGGTGTCATCTATGCCGGTGACAGCGACGTCGGTGGGAACCTGAAGTCCTGCAGCCACGCAGGCGCTGATGGCGCCAACGCCGATGAGGTCGTTTGCTGCGACGATGGCGTCGATGGGTTCACCTGCTCCTCTGATGTTTTTGAGGAGTTTGTTGGCCGCAGCCAGGCCAGCCGCGGCCGTAAAGTCGTCCGCGCAGATCATCTGCCCGGATGAGACAGTCAATCCGTGGCTGGAAGCTGCTGACTCGAATCCGAGTTGCCGTGCAGCGCCCGGGTTGGTATCGAGCGGACCGTTAATGAAGGCGAGGTGCCGGCGCCCCGTCTCGACAAGGTGATCAACGGCCATTTCCACGGCTTTGGTGGAGTCAACGCGTACCCGGTCGATAGCGACCCTCTCTTTGTTGAGCGATCCGATAACAACGACCGGTACGACGCACTCTTCCAGGGCCCGCCGGAGTTCCGGGGTCACTCTGATCGGGGAGATAATGAGGCCATCGGCCACGCCTGCGTTCAGGCTTCGCACAAGATCAAGCGTCTGCTTCATTTCGCGTCCTGTAGCGGAGACGCTCAGCCGGATCCCGCGATGGGCCACCTCAAGTTCGATGGCCCTGAGCATTGCGACGTAATTCGGGTTGCCGATGTCATCCACTGCGAAGACGATCTGGCGGGTTCCACCCAGACGCAGCGATCGCGCCGTCGCGTCCGGGACATAACCCAGCTGCTTGGCCGCAGAACGCACTTTCTTCACCGTTTCAGCACTTGCAGACTGACCGGTCAGTGCCCTCGAGGCCGAGGCAATAGAAACACCCGCCAGTTTGGCGACCTGGTGAAGGTTTGGTTTTTCCTGCATGCTTCTCTCCATTGAGATGGAATTGTTGAGTACTCCGAGATGTTGTAAACGTTTCCATCACTGGGCAGGGATGGCTCGGTTCTCGGCTTGACCCACAGGGTCTTGGAAACGTTTACAAGAGTCGTTGTAAACGTTTCCATTAACCTTTAGGGAATGTAAAGATATTACGTGGTTACTGAATGGGTTGTCTAGAGGGCGCGTTGACTCATTGAAAACCTCCGCGTAGCGGCATGGTTCGCATGTGGGGCGGCGGTTAGCGGCTATGCCCGTTTTCATGGAGCTAACGATGGCCCAGCGGCAAGCTGTGACGAAGAAGAAGGCCCTCGCCTCTAGGGGTGCTGATCGTGCAGGGAAGTCCCGGATCCTGAACGAACTGGTCGAACTGACCGGTTGGCACCGTGACTACGCCCGTGCGGGGTTGCGGGATGCCGTGGTGTTGAAGATCGTCAGGCCCAGACCGGGCAGGACCCCGGTGTACGGGCCTGATCTGCTGCCTGCCCTCATCAAGTGCTGGGCTGTGTTGCGCGCCCCTGCCCGCAGGCTGCTGGCCCCGATGCTGCCTGTCCTGGTGCCGCTGCCGCGCCGGGACCGGGAGCTTGAGCTGACCGATGAACAACCCGGATTGCTGATGCGGATGAGCGCAGCGACCATCGACCGGAAACTCGCCGGCGAACGGGCAAAACTTTTCCCGCGGGGACGGTCCCATACCAAGCCGGGCACGCTGCTCAAATCCCAGATCCCGATCCGCACCTGGGCCCAATGGGATGACGCCGTCCCGGGGTTTGTGGAGATCGATCTGGTGGGCCACGAAGGAGGCAGCAGCTTCGGGGAGTTCTGCTGCACCCTGACGGTGACAGACATCGCCACGGGCTGGACCGTGAACCGGTCGGTGCGGAACAAGGCCGCCAAATGGGTCTTCGAGGCCCTCGAACACGTCACTGCCGTGTTCCCGTTCCCCATCATCGGCATCGATTCAGACAACGGTTCCGAGTTCATCAACGAGCATCTGCTGGCCTACTGCCACGCGCACGAGATCACCTTCACCCGCTCCCGGCCCGGCAACAAAAACGACGGAGCCCACGTGGAGCAGAAGAACTGGGCCAGGGTCCGGGAACTGGTCGGCTACCTGCGCTACGACACCGCCGCGGAACTGGCCAAACTCAACGAGATCTGGGAGCTGGACCGCGTCTTCACCAACTACCTGCTGCCCCAGCAGAAGCTACTCTCCAAGCAGCGACACGGCGCGAAAGTCACCAAGAAACACGACGCCCCCGCCACACCCCACCAACGCGCGATCCGGCATGAACGGATGCACAAACGCCCGGTCATCCAGATGAACGCCGCCTTCAAACGCATCAAGCCCGGAGCCCTCTCACGCCAGATCCTGGCGCTCACCGGGCAACTGGAAACACTGGCCTTAGTCAAGAAACCAGCACCCCTCAAACCCGTCAACCGCGCCTGGAACAACTAGGCATCGCGGAGGCGCTTCAACGAGGCAACGAAACCCATTGCCGCCAGCGTGACGCCCTGCCCGACCAGCCAGTCCGCATCAGCTCAAGTGACCGGGTCATGGTCCGGAACGTGCGCGTCTCGCCATGACGAACACCCCCGGCCCGGGCGTGCGCACGCACACGGTCACCGACTTCTTGCCGATGTCCAACCCGGCAACGCGCTCGAACATCACGTCCATCAGAATCACCCATCCTTTGAAGCGAGAATCGATATCGACGCCGCTTGGAGGATCCTCTGATCAGGACACAGACCCACGTGCTTTACCGCAACAATCCGGCACACCCACAGACCCCGCGTCATACACCTCTACGGGCTCACCCGCACCAGTGTGCCTCGACGTCGCCAAGCGGCACCACAATTCTCATCCCCCTGCAAACGGAAGGAACTTCCCCATCCGTTTACACCTCTGGCACCAAAGGTCGGACTCACGCCTATAGACGGAAAGGTGACAGCCCAGCACTGGGGCCTGGGGTCTATTCTCCAATGTCTTGGTGCGCGACCCGCGCGGTGATTGGCCTTCCTCGATCATGGTAACTTAAAGGTGACATCGTAAGATTTACGTAGACATCATTGGGGGTAGGAGTGACCGAGGCTCCGGGATCGGCGCGGTTGATCCTGGTGGACGGAATCACCCACCTTGACGAGGAAATGGCCGTGTTCGAGGCGATGCTGACGGGGTGGGAGCGGCAGCAGAAGTCCCGCTTGCTGGCAGATACGACGATTGCTCCCCGGATGGCGTTGCTGCGGCGGTTCACGGAATTTTCCGGCTCTTATCCGTGGGAGTGGACCGCCGGCGATCTCGAAGACTTCACGGTCTCGCTGATGTCCGGCACCGCCCGTTTGGCGCCCTCGACGATTCGCGGCTACCACTTCACCTTGCGGCTGTTCTGCGACTATCTGACCGACGGGCGCTACGGGTGGATCCAGGCATGCGCGGACCGGTTCGAGCAGATCCCCTCCCAGGTATGTCATGACTTCAATACCGTCGCGCATCTGCATGATTACGAGGGCCGGCCGGAACGGCGCCCGTTCACCTACGACGAGCTGCAGCACCTGTTCGATTTCCTGGACACCCGGGTGGAGCAGGTGGCACGCTCGGGCCGCAAGGGCGCACTGGCCGCGTTGCGGGATGCGCAGATGATCAAAACGACCTACGCGTTCGGGTTGCGCCGCAACGAGTTGTGCCAGCTCGATGTTGCCGACCTGCGGCCTAATCCGCACATGCCGCACTGGGGAACCTACGGGTCCATCCACGTCCGCCACGGCAAATCGTCCAAGGGCGGGGCCCCGAAGCGGCGCACGGTGCTGGCCGTCCCCGAGTTCGACTGGGCGATCGAGGGTCTCAAGCAGTGGGTCGAGCAGGGCCGCCCGATCGTGCGCCCGAGGAACCACGCCGCGCTCTGGGTGAGCGAGCGGCTGAGCCGGGTCTCGGCCAAGCACCTGGACAAACGGTTCAACCGGCTTCGTGCCGAAGCAGGCCTGGACGAGGCGCTCACGCTGCATTGCCTGCGGCACTCCTACGTGACGCATCTGATCGAGTTCGGCTACCCGGAACGCTTCGTCCAGGAACAGGTCGGCCATTCCTATGCCTCGACCACCGCGATCTACACCTCGGTCAGCAACGACTTCAAAAACAAGGCCCTCCAGGCCGCATTGAAACGCGTTTACACCCCGACGCCGACAAAGGAGCCGTAGATGGCACGGAAACTGAGCATGCAATGGAACCTGCGCCAGCTCATGGCCGCCAAGGGCCTGTTCCAGACCAGCGAGCTGATCCCGCTGCTGGAAGAACGGGACGTCCACCTGAGCAGGCAATACGTCCATCGCCTGGTGACCAAGCCCCCGCAACGGGTCAACATCGAGCTGCTCGCCGCGCTCTGCGACATCCTCGGATGCACCGCAGCCGACCTGCTCGAGTTCCGCATCGAGGAAGTCCGCGAGCTGCGCCACGTCGCCGGCGACACCGGCCCGGGCATCGGTGAGCTCCGACCGATCCGGGCGACGATCCGCAGGCCACACGAGCCACAGTGACCGGCCCCGCATCCAAGCCACCCGCGTGCTCCCGGTGCGGCATCAACCGGCCCGCGGCCATCACCGTGCAAGGCAAAAGCATCTGCCAGGGCTGCCGCACCCGACTCCAACGCAACCCCGGGCCCTGCCCGGGCTGCCGGCAGCACCGCGTGCTCGCGTTCCACGACCGGCAGAACAGGCAGATCTGCGCCGGCTGTGCCGGGGAAAAACCCACCTACTCCTGCCGGCAATGCGGCCGGGAAGACAACTGCTACGGGCGCAACTGCGGCCCCTGCACACTCACCGAGCGTGCCACCGAGCTGCTCACCGACCCGGACACCGGCCAGATCCACCAGCAACTGCAGCCGGTGTTCAACGCGCTCATGAACGTGGACCGCCCGCAGACCACGCTCTACTGGTTCCGCCGCTCCGAAGGACCCCGCATCCTGCACCGGATGGCGAGCGGCGAACTGCAGATCAGCCACGAAACATTCCAGCAGCTGCCTTCGAACAAGACCACCAACTACCTGCGCGACTTCCTCACCGCGCTCGGGGTCCTCCCCCACTACGAGGCCAGGATCGAGCGGATGCTGCCCTGGCTCGAAGACCTGCTGGACACCATCCCGAAAGCCGACGCGGACATCGTCCGGCGGTTCGCCCACTGGCGTGTCCTGCGCCACCTGCGGCAAAAGGCCGCGCACGATGAACTCACCAAATCCATGGTCCTGCAAGGCCGTGCGCAGATCAAAGGTGCGGCCCGATTCCTGGCCTGGCTGACCCGCCACGACACCACGCTCGCCGGCATGGGCCAGGCCGATCTGGAACGCTACCTGATCACCCACCCAGGCAGCGAAACATCACAGCATGCCTTCATCGGCTGGGTCCGCACCAGCGGCATCAACACCAGCCTGCGCATCCCCAAGCAGCCCCGGCGCTTTTCCTCCGTCACGATGAGCGAGGAAGAACGGTGGGGCCACGTCCAGACCCTGCTCCACGACCAAACGATGCGCCATTACACCCGCATCGGCGGCCTGTTCATGCTCCTGTTCGCCCAGCCCCTGACCACGATCTGCCGCATGCACGCGGACCAAGTCACCCTCACCGACGACGGCCAGGTCACCGTCACGTTCGAGCGCACACCGATCCTCATGCCCGAACCCCTGGACCGGATCATCATCGAGCACATGAACCGGCGCGGCCAGGCCTCCTACGCTAGCCGGAACAGCCGCTGGCTCTTTCCCGGCGGGATTCCGGGCAACCACCTGGCCACTGAAAACATCCGCGGACAACTCGTCGACCACGGCATCAAACCCTACAACTCCCGCAAAGCAGCCCTGTTCCAACTCGCCGGCGAAATCCCGACGCCCATCCTGGCAGAGCTGCTCGGTATCTCCACGACCACCGCCGTCCGCTGGGCCGCGCTCTCCTCCCGAAACTGGAACGCCTACATCGCGCAACGCTAAACTCGACCCATCAGAATACGACCCCTCCGCCAGTAGACCGTGAGCGATGACTCACGGCATGTCATGTCGCGGTGGGATCCGAGGTTGATGAACGAACGTGGACAAGAGAGCTTGCGACGAATGTGGCGAAGACTTCGAGCCTTCTCGCACCTCGCAGCGGTTTTGCACGACACGGTGCGCCGACAGGAATCGTGACCGTCGACGGCGGCTCCGGACGCGAGGAGCGAGGGTCCCGCTGGCGACCACCCAAGGCCCCGAAACGGCGCGCGCTTCGAAGCTCAGCGCCCACCAATCTGCCGCGAGCCAAGAACACAACGTACCTATCAAGATCTACTTACTGCGCATCGACACCCTCCAAACGGCACTCCGATCTCAGTCTTCAGAACTCGAACACCTCGAAGCTGAGAACACGGAGCAGCACGACCGCATCAGACTCCTCCAAACCGAACTTGCCCGCCTGAAACGCGCCCAACGGACCAATATCCAGGACTTGGCGCACGTCGCCGCCCGATTGGTTGCAGTCTCAAATGCCCAACGTGTCGCACTAGACCGCCCAACCTTGGAAATCCTTCGCCGTCGCGGATGGAAACCCACCCGTCAACAATCCCCCACCCCAACGCCATGACCATGTCAATCGCCAGGCTCTCGGCGCAGTCGGGCCTGAAGTACCTGTTCAAGACAACGATGATGGACGATGTGTCGCCCACTCCCTCGGACGCAACCACCTACTACATGAAGGCCGCGACCCCGCAAGGGCGCTGGCTCGGCTCCGGCCTGAACGGAATCAACCGAACCAGTGGTGACGCAGTCACCGAAACCGACGCCAAAGCCATCTTCGGTAGCGCGATCCATCCAGACACCGGTGCTCCCCTCGGCCGGCCGCACGGCCAGCCAACCATTGGCCAAAACACCCAAGGACAAAGCGGCATACGCCGCGCCGTCGCCGGCTTCGACCTGACGTTCAGCGTCCCCAAGTCCGTGTCCGTGCTCTGGGCGCTGAGCCCAAGAAGCATCCAGGACCAGATCCTGCAAACCCATCACGACGCCGTCACCGCCACCTTGGACTGGCTGGAAGAGTTCGTCATCCACACCCGTGCGGGACGCAACGGCGTCGCCCGCATCGGCACCCGCGGCGCCATCGCCGCCGCGTTCGACCACTGGGAATCGCGCTCCGGGGACCCGCAGCTACACACCCACCTGGTCATCGCCAACCGCGTCCAACGGACGACCGACGGCGCCTGGGTCACCCTGGACTCCAGGACGCTCTACAAGGCCGCCGTCGCCGCGAGTGAGCACTACAATGGGCTCCTCTTCGACGCCCTCCAACGGAACCTCGGGACCGACGCCGAGATCCGCGAACCCGCCGCGAACACACACAATCCCGGCCCGCAACTCACCGGCGTCGACGGCGCCCTGATCCGCGAATTCTCCCACCGCTCCCGCCTCATCGATCAGGAAACCGACCGCCTCGTCGCCGAATGGACCGCAATCCGCGGCACTCCCCCAACGGCGACAACCACCATCAAGCTCCGCCAGCAGGCAACCCTCTCCACCCGAACCCCAAAGCCCGACGCCATCGCCCCGCTGCACGAGCTCTCCGCCGCGTGGCGCGCACGGGCCATCGACAAGGGTTTCGACCCCCGCCTCGTTCTCGCCGCCACCGTCCGGCGGTCACGGACCAATCCGTTCCGTTCGACCGACTTCACCGCCGGCTGGATCGACGCCGTGGCTTCCCTGACTCGGGATCGTGTTGCGGCCAAACGCGCGACCTGGAACCGGTGGAACCTCCTCGCCGAGGCCGAACGGGTCTGCGCCGCGATTCGCTGCCACACACCGGAGGACCGCAACGCCTTGATCGACGCCGTCGCCACCGCTGCCGAAGCCCAATCGCTGCCCCTCAACGACTACCGGTACAGCGTACCCGCGGACGCGCAGCCCGATCTCCGGCTCGGCAAGCGGAGCGTCTTCGACTTCCACGGGTCCCGCCTCTACACCGACGCCACCACCCTCGCGTGCGAGGAGACCGTCATGGAAGCAAGGAACGACGACGGCGGCCCTGCAATGGGCGCGGCGGTTGCGTTTGAATCGCTCGTCGGGTACAAACACCACGGCAAATTCGGCCTGCACTCTGACCAGCGCGCCGCCGCTGCCGAAGTGCTGGTGAGCGGGAACCGGCTCGACGCCGTCGTCGGTCCCGCCGGTACGGGAAAAACCACCACCCTCGGCGCGGTCAAGGCTGCCTGGGAAGCGGAATTCGGGACCGGTAGCGTCGTCGGGTTGGCTCCGGCGGCGGCGAGCGCCGAGGTCTTGGGGCGGGAGCTGTCGATGGTCACGGAGAACGTCGCGAAGTGGCTTTACGAGTCCGCGGGCGGCGGAGCTGGCCGGCGGGCTGGGCGGTTCTTCGCCGTCGAGGAGCACCTTGGCAGTTCGGTGGCTGCGAATACCCGGCTCGTCCAGGAGGCTACGCGTCTGGCTGCCGAGCAGAACAGGTGGCGGTTCCACCGGAACCAGTTGGTTGTCGTCGACGAGGCCTCGATGGTGTCCACCCTTCAGCTGTCGGCCCTGGTGCATCAGGCCAGGGACGCCGGGGCGAAGGTCCTGTTGGTGGGCGATCCCGGGCAATTGGATGCGATTGACGCCGGCGGTGTTCTCGGCTGGCTGGACCGGCGGGGCAAAACCGCGCGGCTGAGCACCATCTGGCGGTTCGAGCAGCGTTGGGAACGCGAGGCCTCGCTGAAACTCCGCAGAGGGGACATCACGGCGATTACTGATTACGACCAACATCAGCGGATCCGGCACGGCGCTTATCTGGCCATGGTCGATCAGGCCTATCTGAACTGGCGAGCTGACATCCTGGCCGGAAGGTCGTCCATCCTCATCGCGGCGGACAACGACACCGTCGGCATGCTCAACGAACGCGCCCAGGCAGACCGGGTGATCCAGGGTCATGTGGACGCCGAACAGGTGGTACTTCTGGGCGACGGCCTGCGTGCAGGGCGTGGTGACAAGGTTATCGCGCGCCGAAACGACCGTACCGTTGCCGACAGCAACGGCGACTTCATCCGCAACGGGACCGTGCTTGACGTCGTACGTGTCAGCAAACGCGCCGGCTCCCTCACCGCGGTCCGCAGGGATACCGGAGCCACCGTCATGCTGCACAAAGACTATGTTGAGTCTGCAGTGGAGCTGGGATACGCGACGACCGCCCACCGCTCCCAAGGGCTCACGGTAGATGCCGGGCACAGCATCGTCACGCGGGGCCGACTCACACGCGAGCTTCTGTACGTGAGCATGACCCGCGGACGCCTGGGAAACTACGCCTATGTCTGCGACGTTGACCCTAACGATGCCGAGCCTCTTGATCCTTCCTCGCATCCATCATGGCGGGAGATCTTGGGCGAGGTACTCGCTGCCGAAGGTGCCGAACGGACCGCCCATGAAGTCCGCGACGCCGAACAGCTCAGCGCCGACAGTTTGGAACGGCTCAGCGCCGAATACGACTACCTCGCACAAATCGCATCCGCGGAAGACCTGACCAAATTCCTCCGGGTGCAAAGCCCTGGCAATGTTGGCGAACTCCGGCAATCCCCTTCGTGGGGCGCGACTGTAGCAACGTGGCGCCGATCGACGGGAATAAGCCGATCAACTGCTCAGCGGATCGTTGCAAATGCTTTGGAGACAAGCACGACAGCGGAAGACGCCACTGCCGTCATCCATGCCCGGCTCCGTAACTTCGTGGCAGGAATGTCCGAACGTGAACCTGCACTTATCCCAGACCCGGTTCACACGGACCGGCCCGATCTCACCGACATGATCAGCCAGGTGGCGGAACGGATCAAGCGCAGGGCCGATGAGGTCAGCAGAAGAGCACTCATTACGGACCCCGAATGGAAGCGAAACCTCCTCGAGATTCTGCAGGAGGTGGCAAGCGTGGATGACACAGTCCCCGTTATTGGCAGGGTCGCTGCCTACCGAGACAGATGGGGCATCGACAACTCGCCGCTTCCGCTCGGACCTATTCCAGCGGACTACGAGTGGGAACAGAAATCGCAGTTCGAGAACATTCGGCGCTCTATTGACCAGACGAGGTTCAGCTCCGTCGCGCACCCCCAGCCTGGTTCGTGGGTGGAAGATTCGGTTTCCCGAGGGGCCAGCCTTATCAATGTCGGTTGGCAACTCTAAACTGGTCGGGAAGGCATGCCATGATCTCGAACCCAGTCATCAAGCCGAAGGTCGCGACGCCCGCTCTGATTCTCGCCAGCGCGGTGGTGGCACTCTGCGCAGCATACCTTCTTGGAAGCTTGGCGGTCGGTTGGCAACTTGATCCGGCCTATGTGCTTGGCTGGGCTGCTGTACTCAGCTCCGCCGTCATCGTCGGCAGAGTGTGGATGATACGGTCCAGTCGCCGTCGTGCGTGGCTTCTGGAAGCCAGCGCAAAATGGCGTCACCTCGAGGATGCGAAGCGAACACACGGCACGACCGCAGAAATCACAGTACTCAGCGTCGACGCCCTGGAACCCACCGGCTCGTGGATCACAATCAATTGGAACCGCTTCGGTCACGTTCAGAGTGCATGGCTCGAAGCCCTGGCAGAACCCATCTGGGCAGGGTCCGTTCTGTTGATATCACCGGATCCAGCCCAGGTCAGGCCTGGTTCGCCATGGCCGGCCCTGTACTATGTACAGGCTTCGAATTTCCTTGCCTGGGCCCCCAATAGCGAAACTCTCTCAAGACCGGATATCGGACCCGGAGGTAAATCGATGAGCTTCAAGTAGCCCGAATCCCTTTTGCGCCCAGCTGAATTGATCGGAAAGCTTCTCGCCGGGTCGGCTGGCTCTTCGCGCTCCTAATTAGAGTCCCCTTGATCCTGTCCACCCTTTGCCGCCATTTCCGAAGCCCGTGTCCGCCGAGGCGTGACGGCGTCCAGGATCCGCCCCACTCACGACGACGCATGGTGGCGCCCGACGCCGCTGGCAGTTGCGCAAACGGCGTCAGGCGTTCCAGCCATAGCCGACATGGGACGTTACTTGTACCAGATGGCCACGCCGCCGTGGTGCGAGCACGTTCCGCTGTGGTTCGCGGAGAAGGACAGCGTGCCGTCGTTGCACAGTGCGGTCGCACCCCCGCCAGGAACCGGAACCGGAGCCGGAGCAGGGGCAGGGGCCGCGGGCGCTGCGGGCACTGGTGCCGCAGGAACTACCGGGGCCGGCGCTTCCGGTGCAGGTGCAGCGTCCTGGGCCGTGGCGACCGGGGCGGCCGGTGTGGGTTCGGGTGTTGCCGGCGGCTTCTGGTTGGTGGGGGCTGTCTCGTTCGGGCAGTCACCCAGGACGCGTGCCATGGCGTCGTGTTCGGCTTCGGTGACCCAGAGGTTGTAGGTGGCCTTGACGGAGATCTGTCGGGCGACGTAATCGCAGCGGAAGCTCTTGTTCGGCGGCAGCCAGGTGGCGGCGTCGCCGTCGCCCTTCTGCGTGTTGGTGGGCCCGTCGACGGACTGGAGGTTCAGCGGGTCGTTGGCGAAGGCGGTGCGCTGTTCCAGCCTCAATTGCTGGGCGCCGGTCTGCCAGGCATCGCCAAGAGCGACGACGTGGTCGATCTGCACGGCGCTGCTGGTCGTGGCGCCGCGGACGAAGCCGATGGTTTTCGCCGTGTACGGGTCGGTCAAAGTGCCGCTTTGGACCTTGCAGTGGACACTGTTGGTGTAGGTGGCCTGTGTCAGGTCGCGATTGAGCATGTCGTTGCGGGTGTCGCAGCCGTTGTGGTCGACGTCGGCCCAGGCCTGCCCGAACTGGTCCCTGTCATACCCGGTCATCGGTGCCCGGCCCTTCACCGGCAGGGTAGCCAGCAGATCTACGGCTTTAGTGGCATAGCCCGGCTGGGATTTGGGCGCCGTGTAGCTGGCCGTCCTGGACAGCTCGGTCACGCTGTCCGGATCCAGCGGTGTTCCTGTCTCCGTTACCGTCGGGGTAGGGGTCTGGCTGGAACTCGGGGAAGCTGCCGTTCCCGCGAGTTTCTGGCTGTCGGCGCTGGTCGGAGACGCCTGAAGGCCGTCGTTCGGCTTCGCCGGGGTAAGGGCGCCGCCGGTAATGAGGAGCACGAGTGCACCGGTCAGGACGATAGCCCCGGCTTTGCGGCCTCCGGGCACCATCGCCCAGGAACGCCGGCCTGTCGCGACGACATAGAGACCTGTCAGGAAAGAGAAAATTCCGGCCATGATCAGGACTCCGCCGATCCCGGACCCGAAGGCGGCGGGAACAAGGAAGAGGAGCAGGAGGATGCCCACGACAATCGTGGACACGGGCAGCCGGAACCGGCACTTTCCCGGTGGTATGTGATTCGACAAGACAAGATCCCCATTCAAATATCAGACGGCGCAGCCCCGCGCCGTCAGCCGGCGCTGCGGTGAGCGCTACCGGGGATTCTAGTATTTGAATTACAATTTTGTAATTCGCTTGGAATTACTACGTTCCGCGTTGGGTGCCGGTGGTCATGCACCAGCGGCCCACTGGCCTCAGTCTGGCCGGCGGATCTTACGGAACTGAGACCTTCGTTGAGACGGCAACGACCATTCTTCGTCAGATTCAACCTGTCAATTCCCACGTCAGGACTCAGCAATGCTGAGACCGGACACATTGCTCGGCCCTCAAAAAGCAGCAAAGTTTATTCCCGTGCCCGGTCCCATCACCCATCCAGACGAGTTGCCTGTGCTAATAGCTCATCTCATTTCCCGCCGCTGCCCCGAAAGGGGGCACCACAACCGGGCTCTTCGTCGCAATGTTGTACACCGGCGAGGCGGCCTCCGCGTCTGCCGAGACCTCAGGGCCAACCTGAATGCCAGCCTCCGGCCCAGAAACCGCCGTGTGTGCCGAGCGCTGGTAGGCGGCGGTACCGAAGCGCAGGTCCGGTCCGATGGTGTCGGCGACGATGCGGCGGGCTTCTCGTTTCTCGCCGTCCTTCTCGTAGGAACGGAATTCAAGTTCTCCCGCGACAGTAACGGGGTCGCCTTTCTTCAGTGAGTTCGATGCGTTCTCTGCGAGCGCGCGGAAGGCCGAGACATTGTGGAAGACGGGTTCACCGTCCTGCCAGGTCCCATCGGGTCCCTGGATTCGCTGGTTAACAGCGACGCGCAGCTTGGCGTGGGCCACTCCGGAGTCACCGTAGGTGAGCTCCGGGTTGGCGACGAGGTTGCCGGCGATGCTGATCGGGATTTTGGTGCTCATAGTTTTGTCCTTTCCGACGCCGACGGGTCTCTCCCGCCGGACAATTAGCTGGAGTCAAAGTCCAGGGCCCGCGATCGAAGGTCCGTCTAACGATGGCCTAGGCAGCCCAACGCCCGAGTAGGACACCGGCTCAGTCAGGCGAGGACCTGCTTCGACGGCGGGGACCTTGCCACCGAACCCAGGTGGATGAGTGACGTCAAGGATCCCCCTCGTCGCAGCCGTGACTCGTCCGAGCACGGACTTCGCGATATCCACACGAGAGGCAGGCATTCTGCTGCCCGCATCCCACCCCGACGCACCGGTCTCTGTCTCGATCACGGCGTCTGCCCATCCGACCAGGTACGACGCCGACTGGGATCCGCGGTCAATCCCGTGCGCCCGCAGAACTGTGTAGGCGACCGATTCCGCTTCGACTTCGGCCAGCCCGCGGTGGTCCGCGCTGCTGCCGTAAAGCCGCCCGACAGCGTCGTCCGGGCCGTGCAGCAGGACGTGTCCGAGCTCGTGCGCGAGCACCGCGGTGCGTTCCTCGGGACTCAGCCACTCCCCCACCTGGACGCGGTGCTCGGCGAAATCCGTGTAACCGCTGGTCAGCCCGTACTGGGCGTCATCGACGTGGACCTCGAAGCCATGCTTGTGTGCGACCTCCGCCAGCGAGTCAAAGAGCTCCGAGGCGACGACGCCGGGCCGAGCCACGTCCCGCGGCACCAGCAGCGGAGTCCCTTGAGTCTGCGAGACATCAAAGACGGCTTGCCCGCGCCAGCCTGTTATGACGGTCTTTTTCCCCTCATCGGCGGCGCCCGTGGGAGGCTTCTCGCCTACGCGGATCCGCTGTCGGGTCCCGTCGGGTAGCGTGAACTCCTGCATGCGTGCCGTGCGCGGGGCGATCACCCACAGTGCGTGTTCGCCTTTCAGAACTGAACGCCCGTGGCGTTCCCATTCCCTGAACCCGGCCACGAGCGTCGGCTCCTCGGTGCCGCGCTGGGCCATCTGCATCATGAGCAGGGCAACGTTGCCGCCAGAGTATCGCCAAAGAGTGGCCGAAGCGTCCAACAGCACCTGCCAGTGCGACGGCGATTCGACGGCCTTTTCCAGGATTGTGTGGAGACCGTCCGTGAGTGCCGCGATGCGTTCTTCCGGTGTCAGGCGCGACGTAGCGGGTTCGGCCGCATCGGTGTCTGGCCACTTTGAACGCGGAGCGCTCTCACCTCTGGAAGCCACAACGGCCACCTCCATGCCTCTTGAAATCCGCAAACGCGGATATCCGTTCATGTCCCCCTGCCGGGCTCACGGCATGACGTCAGAGCTCAACACCAGGTTGATGGTGAGCGGTCTGCCACTCCAGGAACTCCGGTTCCTCAACCGCGAGGAGCCTCGGGGCTGGTTCTTTGTGCGTTTGCAGCCCGACACAGCCGGCCGTCCGGGTGTGGTTCCGGAGGCGTTCGACAGCGTGTGGCAGCCTCTCGTGAAACGCGAGGGGGCCGAAGCCGGCATCGTCGGTGGCGTAGGAGACCTGCTCTGCCCGCTGCAGGGCGTAGAGCTCGGCGACGATCTCTTGGTGCTTCCACCAGCAGTCCGGCACAACCGACGTCGTCAGCTGATAGGTGGCGACCAGCCACCTCACCCAGGCTGCGAGCGCAGCCCAGACGCTTTCGGCCTGCTGCGGGCCCATGTCCCGCCAGCGGTGGGTCGTTCCGGGGGATCCGCCTGTGGCGCGGAAGGCTGAGCGGAAGAGTTCGGCTGTCAGTTCGTCGTCGTCCGCTCCGGCTGACGGGATGTCGAAGTGTTCGACGTCGTCATAGTTCCCCATCGCTGGTTCCTTCGGCTGTCTGTTGGCGTTGTCTGTGGCCTTCGGTCAAGGCTCGTTCGGTCTCTGCCTTGGAGCGTCCGAGCTCGGCTGCGTCCTTGCGCTTGTGCCATTCGCGCAGGTCCAACAGGATCGGTCTGGTCCGCCGGCCGAGCATGAGGGCCGTGCCGACCGGCAAACGGCGGATCTCATCGAGTGCGATGACGGGGCTCTCGCGGATCTGCTCGCCGTCCTGGCGTCCTTGTGAGGACCACGAACGGGTGGTCAACGTGAGGCTCCGCTCCCCGAGCAGTCCGGCGAGCGAGCGGAGGTCGCGTTCGTCGGAGCCGCCGCCGAAGATCACCTTGATGATGGCCGAGTCCCAGATCGTTGCTGCTTCGTCGATGGACCATCCGGTCCGGGCCTGGGAGAGCGACTGGAGCACGACAAGGGTCGAGATGCCGATGCCGCCACCGTCCGACAGAGCGATGGGCAAGCCGGGCCACGGGGCGAGGTTGGCGATTTCGTCCAGGATCAAAGACAAGGGCGGGTCGAGCCGACCACCCGGCGAGACGAATGCCATTTCCCGGGCAGCATAGTCGATGTCGTCAATCAACGCGGAAAGATACGGGCCTGCCGCGGCGGCTCCTGCTCGTGTGCCGATCAGATAGAGCGTGCCGCGATCACGGATGAAACTCTTCGGATCAAATTCCTCCGACTCGTCCTGGGGGTCCAGCGCAGCCAACACTTTTGGCGAGGACAGCGGCGCGACGGCTGCCGAGACGCCAATCCATGAGTTGGAGGTGTTCCTGGGGTCGTCTTCGAGGATTCCCATCAGGTCGGCCTGCCACCCCAGTGCAGCCCCGGGGCGGCTGAGAACCTCCAGGGCTTCACGGGCCAGCACCGGGTTCGAGGACCAACGCCGAAAGGCACGGACCCCCTCCCCGGACAACTCAGCAGCGTGAAGAAGGCACTGCAGGACAATCAAGGAGCGCTTCTGCCATGCCGCGTTTTCGCCTTTCATCTCCGTATCAGCCGTGATGACCAGGGCCCGGCGCGTCGCGATATCCGGATCCTGGCAGCCACGTACCGGAGACCAGCGCAGCGTCGACGCCAGCCCGGACATTCCCTGCGGATCAAACACGATCACGGGCCTGTCCCCCGCGGCGCGGGCCTTCATCGTCACGACGAGGTTGTCCGCCCGGGTAGATGTCGTCACCACGGCGCCGGGCGCATCCAGAATGGCATTGATCACCACGTAGAGTCCCTTGCCCGAACGGGGCGCGCCCTGGATGACCATGGATTCTTCGGTCGAGACGTGGATCGTGACTCCGCGCGACCGGCCGAGCGTCCAGGAAACGTCCTGAATACTCGGGTCGCTTAGCCCGGGACGGGTGAACTTCCCGCGCCTACGGACAGCTCGGGCACCGAAATCGTGCAGGATCTCCGAGCGGCGCGCGATGCCATCGCGATTCAGGATCTCCTGCCGCAGCCAAGCCCCTGACTGCGTCCACCTGCGCCACGCCCAGATCCCGCACACCGCGAGCCCAGCAACCGCGACCAGTACCGGGGCGACCAACCACCACACATCGCCCGTGCTGACCTCGCAGCCGGGATCGCGGCGCACAATCCAATCGATCCGACCGG
The DNA here is from genome assembly GCF_052115205.1 of Arthrobacter sp. 2RAF6. Taxonomy (NCBI): domain Bacteria; kingdom Bacillati; phylum Actinomycetota; class Actinomycetes; order Micrococcales; family Micrococcaceae; genus Arthrobacter; species Arthrobacter sp. 2RAF6. The sequence goes on from NZ_JBFRGF010000044.1 coordinate 26,035, forward strand.
TGAAGAGTCCGACGGCGGCGGCCGGGTTTGGGGGCGACGGCGGCGTGGTGCCGCACCGCCACGTGACGACGAGGCGCGCCGCTCCCTGAACCAAGAAGGAAAGGCCCACGAAGCCAGAGAGCGTGACGAGTCCGGCGGTGATGAGGGGGCTGGTGTTTCCTGCTCGTGGGTGGGTGAACATCAGATCATCCGGTCGTCGGTGCCGAAGACTTCAAGCTCGTCCGTGGTGACGCGGTTGGCAACGATGAAGGAGCGGTTTCCGACTTTCCAGAGTCCTACGCCCTTGGGGAGGTTTTCCACGTGGTCGCATTCGGCTTCCGTCAGGCCGAGGGCTTCTTTGGTCAGGCGCATAGCGTCGTGCTTCTGGCGGTAAATGATCCGTGTGTCGGCCTCCGTGAGGAGCCCAAGGGCTTTCTGGCGGTGCCCGCTGGTGCTGTCGCCGATCTCGTTGAGATCGGCGACCTTGTGCATGATGAGCAGGTTCGCGATCCCGTAAGTGCGGGCGAGTCGCCACTGCTCGCTCATTTTGGCCAGCATGTAGGGATCGGCAAGCATCCGCCAACCCTCGTCGTAGACCACTAGCCGCTTGCCGCCGTCGGGATTGGTGACCGCCGCTTCCAGCCAGGTCGCCCCGCACGCTGCGGCGAGTGACAGGGCCTGCTCAGAAGAGCCGATCAGGGCGGAGGTATCCATCACCATCATGGGCGCATCGGCGTCGAAGGCGACAGTGGAAGGAGCATCAAACATGCCCTCCAAGTCGCCTGACACCGTTCGTCGCAGCGAGTGGCTGACAGCCGTTCCGCCGTCCCTGCCCACGAGACCAATCGTTTCCCTCGACGGATTCAACAGATGATCCAGCACCATGGGCAGTGTCGGGTTCGAGTTCTGCGCTACAGTCTCCATCAGCGCCATATCCAGCGCCGTATGCTCGACGGGCCGGAGCGGCATCCCCTGCCGCATGAGGGACACTAACGCCACGAGCAGGTAGCGACGGCGTTGGCGCACCACGGCCTGCCACTGCGCCTCACTCAGCGCGCTGGAACGCGGACCCGCGTCGAGGGGGTTCACACGGGCTGAGCGGCCGGGGCCAACAGAAATGACTTTGCCCCCAACAGCTTTGGCCACGGCCACCCATTCGCCCTTGGGGTCTGACGCCACGGCCGCCTTCCGCCCCAGCGTGATCGAACGGGCCACCAACGATTTTCCGCACATGGACTTGCCAGTGCCCACGGTGCCGATGACAACGATCGACGGGCCACTGATGACACCCTTGTCATAGAGAATCCACGGATCGTAGGAAAAAGCTCCAGACCCGAAGACGTCCGTGCCGATGTACGTTCCCTCATGGCCCAAGCCCGATTCCGTGATGAACGGATAGGCCGCCGCAAACGTCAGCGTGGAAGCGCGGTGCGGTGCTGGACGCAGCCGATGCGGACCACGCAAAGAGTTTGGTTCCCTACTCCCCCAATCACCACGGTGTTCGCCCCCGTCCAGCCGGTCGTCGAGCCTCTCTCCGAAGCTGCGCAGCGCCGACACCCCCAGTCCGCTCTCCCCCGCTACCTTGTGCCGGCGTCGTTCCTTCCTCTGCCGGCGGTTGCCACCCGACGGCAGGTATTGAACATTTTGGATGGTCCGCTTCATCGCAGCCCCCTACCGAACGGAAGGGCACCGGCGACGAATGCCGCCCACTGCTGCCCCGCCAGCAGCCGCAATTCAACAAAGGCACCTGCCGCCGCCGATTCAAGCTCCTGCCTGTGTCTCGCCAGATCCTCAAGCGTGGCTGCCGTGATCGTGACGTACGCCGCGGGCCGCACGTCACCGTGGCCAGCGACGATCTCTTCCTCGCGCTGGGCCACTTCCTCTTCTTCTGCCTTTTGCTCACGCGTGAGGGGCCTGTCGAATCTTGTGTTGATTCGCCGCCGGGTTTCATGGGCCTCCTGGGCAGAACGGATATCCCGCAGTGCCTCAGTTGTGGGCACTGCCCGGATCACTTCAGTCACCGTATGGCGGAAATCTCCTACGTAGATCAGCGGATGCAGAAAGCCCGGAAAGACCTTTTGCCGCGGCCACTCAGCGACCCAGAACGTTTGATGAAAACCGGAGTCAGTGCGCACATAGGTCCAGTGCTCCTCGACAGCCATAGGCCCCGACGGCAGTTTGGAATCCGAATCACTTTCGGGGTCGGGGTGCGCGCCAAATTGCGCCGGGGGCCGAACAGGAGCGGCAACTGCGGCCGGGTCGAAAGCACCGCGTAAGACGTTAAGGATTTCGCCCTCGGGGAGCCACTCCTCGACCTTGACGTTGTGTGTTCCGAGTGCGGTGATCATGGCCTCCACCTCCAGGCGGAGCACACGTTCAACGCCCACCGCTCCCCCGCCGGACTCCCTGATCCGCCGTCGGGCCTTGGCCGTGTCCACAACAAGGGTCAAAAGCAGATCATGGCTCATCGCCGACCCAGCTGCAGAAATCAGATCCTCATACGAACGCTCGCCCCAGGTGAGTTCTCTCGTGTCTCCAATTCGATGCGGTACTGCGTGTTCGTAGAAGTCACGCAGAGCCTGCGACGGATACGGAACCGTGTAGTCCTGGACGGCAATTCTCGCGACGGTGCTGCGCTGGGCCATACCTGCCTGAACACGGGACCAGGCCTGCACTGCCCAGGCCTTGTCGTCCGTGTCCAAGAGCGCAAAAGACCTTGTACTGCACCGCAGTACCGCGATGGCCTCGTTGCCCCGGGCGTCAATGATGAAGGACTCGCCCCGAGAGGTTCGACGCAGCTCGAGGTTTCCCATGCCGCCCGGGAGGGCCAGGCGGCCCGCAAGGACAGCCCGCTCGGGCCTGACGAAAAACCGAGTCTGGTTGATGACCGATCGATAGAAATACACGACGGCGTGACTGGCCCATACCGGGTATGGAATCCGTGAGTACTGCAGCAATCCGAGCAGCATCAGCCCGAGCCACATCGGTCCCGACGCGAATAGTCCGACCGGCCCGTTAGCGGCTGACGCTACACTCGCCACAAGGACGCCGCACCCCAGCAGGAGCAACTGATACCACTTCAAGCCCATGAACAAGCCGCGACGTTCGTAACGAGGAAACTTGACGGCCTCGAGGGTTCGCGAATTCTCAGACACGAGAATCACCGTCCTTCGGGGGCTGCCCGATCGTTTTTGGTCGAACAGGTGGTGGCACCGACGGCGCTAGTGATGGAGAGGCATTAGGAACAGACGAAGGACGTGACGCCGAAGGCCCCGGCCGATCGTCGATGATGCCGTGAGTTGATCCATGGGCCTGCGCCCCAGACGTCGCCGGTGACGCACTGGTGCCCCGCGCCAGAGGCGAGGCTGGATCGGGAGATGACGCGTCGACGTCGAGCATCAAGGTAGGGGCGCTTCCGACGGAAGTTCGCGACGCAGCCGTGCCGCTCGGCGTTCCCGGAAGTGGCACTCTGGGCGGCAACGCGGTCGTCGGAAATTGGGGGCGACTCGATGGGATCGGGCGAGTTATCGACGAGCGGGCAGCCATGCCAGCGAGCGTGAATCGACCACCGGTCTGTCGGCTGATCTGTCTGGCGGTGAAGCTGGAGCTGCGCGAAAGGATGTGGCCGCCGCCGGCAGTTTGGGCAGCCGCCGCCAGTTCCCCGCCGGCGAAACCGACAAGCCGTAAGGCCATCAGAGGAGCGCCGCACGCCAGTGTCATTCCGACTACGCCGGCAGCCAGTCCGGCGAACGACTTCGACTCGGCGAAGAGCTTGATGGCGGCCGCCAGAACGGTCGCGGCCAGGGGCTTGGCGAGCAGCAGTGCGACGACGATCTCGCACCACCGTCGTGCCCAGGATTTCGTTTTCTCCCACGGCATGAGCATGAGGGCGACCGGGGCGACGGCGGCAAGCACGATGAGCGCGAAGGACCGGAAGATCATCGAGCACATGAGGATGAAGGCCAAAATCCAGACAACAATGACGGCCATCGCCGTGACGATCACTGCCCCGGCCGCCCCACTGCTAGAGCCGGGAGCCAAGGACACAACGTTCCAATCCCGGCCGGATCCCGCGGGTGCCCGCTCGAAGCCGAAGAGCCGCATGAACACCACGTAGGGATCCGTCCCCATTGAGTCGAGGATTGATTGCGACGCGGAGTCGCCGATGTGAGTGAGCTGGCGAGCTAGGAAAACTGCTCCGGCCACCATGGGAATGGCGGCTGCACCGCCTACAAGCGCCCTCACCAAGCGGCGGGGCTGTTGGCTGATCAGGCCCGATAGAAGCTGAAGGATCATAGCCACGACGAGCGGCGTCATCATGACGACCACCCACCAATTCGTCAGCCCCTGAACGGCGATCCACTGCGAGTCATCAACGTTCGAGACGCTGAATGCCCCCGTGATAAATGACCAAATCCAGGACGCGATGTTCTGGAGAATATTCGCAAAAAGGGCCGTGACAGCCCCGAGGAAACCATCGTTCGCCTGGGAGACGAGCCCGCACCCGGGCGGCCACCACCCATCCAGATCACACTGAACCGGCATAACAGATCGGACCTAGAATCCGAGCGGGAATGCCGATTGGGACCAGAGAATGTAGCCGTTGATCCCGCCCAGGATCGCAGCCACAGGGCCAGTCCAGAGCAAGATCATGCCGCCCCCGGACGCCAACCGCGACGACTGACTCAACTTGCCGGCCAGAAGCATCGCCGCTCCGACAATCGCGACGATAGCGATGACAATGAAGGCACCGACGAGGATGCCGCCCCCGATCTCCTTCAACGAGGCAAGAAAGGGGAAGTTAGGATTCGGGGTGATCCCGGGATCCACTGCTGCCAGCAACATCGAGTGCTCCGTCCGTCGTTTTCCAGAGGAATGAGCTGTGTGGGCTCACGACTTCATGGAGGGGACGGAGAGCAGCGACATGACGTCACCTAGCTTTAGCGCTCTTAAAGGTGAAGGAGGCATCTGTGGGCTCACCAGCAGCGGCAGCTCGCCGATTTCCCCGGAGCCGTTTGCGTTTGTCATCAGATCGGTGGTAGCCGTTGCGATCGAGGTCTCATGATTGCTGCATTGGCTTAAGAATTGCCCCCGACAGTGACTACGACTTCCCCCGAGCAGTATTGCCGGGGGAATTTTTCGTTTCGTGCCGACCTCGAACGTCCCGACCCTCGCCGACGAAGTCCACGGTGACTAGGTGCAGCTGCACCGGAACCCGGCGAATTACATGAATCTGTTTGCTGAACCGGATGATCATGCGATACCACGAGCCGCATAACGTAGCATGCCCCAGACAGGCTTGCACGGTTTCTACAGCCACGGCTTTCCGAATCTCTTCCACCTCGGCCCGCTTAAGGACGCCAACCCGGTGAACTTCGCACACATCCGGTTCCGCGTCTTGGGGCCGTGGTCCCCTTGCGCGCGATCGGGCTGACGATCCAGCAGGTCAAAGTGCTGACGGTCCTGGCAACGACTGAAGACGGGTAACAGGACGGGGCTGTCCCGGTCGTTCGGCGAGTGCATGGCGTCCATGTCAGGCCTCCTGGACGGACTTGTCACCCAAGGCGCGGCGGCCCGTTCCGAAGACGCCGAAGACGGATAGGTCCGAAGAGTGAACGCCACACCCAAGTGCCGCCCAATGCTGCGTCGCCTCATAGCCGCCCACCCGGAATTCGGTGCGGACATTCGCCCAACTCGAGTTGCATGATCTAAAGGCCCTTGAAAAGGGCCTGCGCGCCATCAGGTCAGAAATGGAGCGATTGAACAGTCGAACCGCACGCCATGACCTAAATTTTTGATTGCCATAGCGGGCGCTATCGCTGGCGTCAGAAGCATAGCTCCGGCAGAGCTCGGCACGCGTGCGCCGAGGGTCAAGTCGAGGTCATCCGACATCACCGGGGCCAGCACCGCCGAAGTGAACACATTGGGCGTTTCACACGCCAAATGGTCCGGCATGGGTAGTCGGAGTGTCACGCGCAGGTCCTTGCCGCGGACGGATACGACCACATTCCCCCAATCCTGCGGCCCGATCGAATTCCCTTCGGGTGGGCCCGACGTCCGCAAGTTGATCGATGAGGGGAACTGGGTCGGCACCTCGCCTTCAACGCCAAGGTCCGGCGATCGGCAGGCGCAACGCGTGGCGGCCTCATTCGAAGCCGGGGGCGGTCTGCTCAATGAGTGCGTCCGGACCAAGGACCGCCCGGATGTGGCATTCCAGGTGGAGTCGGATGTCGAATTCGGGTCCGTGCTGCCACTGGAACTGCAATCCCTCCCAAGCAGCCAGGAGGATTCTCGCGGCGACCTCCGCGTCAATGTCCCTCGGCACGGCGCCGTCGGCTTGGAGCCGGCGGATGTCAGTCGAGATGACCTTCAGCGATCGGGCCAGGCGCTCTTGGAAATACGCGTTCGCCGGATGCTCGCGGTCGACGGCGGCCCCTGCCATTTCGGCGTAGAGCAACGGGATGTGCTGGCGACGCACACCCAGTTCCGCGCGACGGCCCATGTCGCCTATCGCGCCGGCTTCGGCACCAGCGCCGCGGATGTTCTCGTCATCGAACTGTTTTAGCGCCGATATGAGCAGGCTCTCCTTGGTGGGGAAGTGGTAGAACACCGTCGGCTCGCTCGTCCCTGCCAGCTCGGCGACCTCGGCGACGGTGACGCTGCGGTGCCCCTTCGCCTGAACGAGTTTGAGGGTCGCCTCGCTCAGGGCTTGCCGACGCTTGTTCGACTTTGCATAGGTGCCACGTTTCTCTGCCATCGCAGCTCCGTTCAAAATTGGGGGTTGAGTCGTTTCAATAGTTAAGGCTACGCTATCCCTAACAAAATTATAGTCGACTCAGAATTCGCGCCTGGTTCTGGCGCAGGAGGCAAGGATGCCCACCCAAAGCACGCCCCTCGACCGGCCGGTGGCCGGTCCTCTCTCAATCCCCCGAAACACGTTCCCCGCGGCGGGAGCACTCAAGTGACGGTGGATCGGCGCCGACTGATCCGTCGGCACAACCCTGTGCTGACCGCACCGCATCCTGTCGACACCCTCACGGTGGGCAACGGCGACATCGCGATGACGGTGGACCTCTCGGGTCTGCAAACCTTCCCGTCGTTCCACGAGCTAAGGCCGGATCCGCTACGCGTGGTCGCCGATGGCAGCACAGGCCTTCCCGAGCAGCGGCAGCGACCCTTCGACCGCGATGACTTCCAGATCCCGTTGCGCACACAGTCCAGTTGGGGCTGGTACCGCACCCGCGCCGAGCGAGAATACGGCCTCGACGAAGCGGCGACCGAGTACCAGACCATGCGCGGGCCGGTGCCGTACCTCGACCGCATGGGACTCCAGCGCGCGGCCGATCCGATCCCGGACGAGCTCGCGCCAGGTGCTTGGTTTGCCTACAACCCGAGGCGGATGCATCTCGGGCGCCTCGCACTCGACGCGACGAAAGACGGCCCGTTGATCGAGCATCCAAACCAGCTGCTCGACGCGCGCTCCGAGCTCGACCTGTGGTCGGGCACCGTACACTCCGAGTACCAGCTCGACGGCGCCCCCGTCGTCGTGACGACGGTCGCCCATCCCACGGCCCACCGTTTCGCGGTACGCGTAAGCTCTCCGCTGCTCGGCCGCGGGCTCGCCGTGTCGTGGGTCTTCGACCCGCAGCGAGACGACCTCGCCCCGTTTGAACTACCACTCGCCGAGGACGTGAGCTGGGAGAAGTCCACCTCTGGATGTTGGCGCGGCCGCCGCAGTGTCGAGTCAACGACCTACATGGTCCAGATCGACACAACCGGGCGGCTGAGCTCCCACGATGGCGCCACAAGGGTCACGGCGGTCACAGATGAGGCCGAACTCGAGGTGGTCGTCACCCTCCATGAGGAGGACCCATCCCCCGCGACGTCCTCCAGGATACCCGCAACGTTCTCTTCCGTGCATGACGCTTCCGCAGCGTGGTGGGAGGACTACTGGGGCAGCGGCGCCGTAGTCAGTTTCGAGGGCAGCAGCGACGACCGTGCCAAGGAGCTTGAGCGGCGCACCGTTCTCTCGCAATACCTCACCGCGGTAAACAGCGCCGGCTCGACCCCCCCGGCAGAGACCGGCTTGACCTACAACACCTGGAACGGCAAGTTCCACCTCGAAATGCACTGGTGGCACGCCGCACACTTCCCGCTTTGGGGACGCGGGGCCCTGCTCGAACGCAGCCTCGGCTGGTACCACGATGCCCTACCGGCGGCGCGGGACACCGCCCGGCGTCAAGGATACAAAGGCGCACGCTGGCCGAAGCAGACCGACAACTCCGCGCAAGAGTCACCGAGCCATATCGGCGTATTCCTTATTTGGCAGCAGCCGCACCTGATTTACCTCCTCGAACTGCTGTACAGCGAGGGCCGTCCAGCGACGTTCCTCGAAGGGCATTACCCGCTGATCGAGGCCACCGCAGACTTCATGGCCGACTTCGCGCAGGAGCGAGACGGCAGCTTCGTGCTTCCGCCACCGCTCATCCCGGCACAGGAGAGCTACCTCGTCGACCGTGCCACCAACACTGACCCGACCTTTGAGCTCGCCTACTGGTCGTGGGCCCTCCGGGTCGCAAATGAGTGGCGCCAGCGGCTCGGATTGCCGATCCGCGAGGACTGGGAGCGGGTCGGGCGCCGGATGCACCGCCCGGCATTACTTCCGGACGGCACCTACGCAGCGCTCGCGACGCCACCCTATCTGTTGCGCAAGGACCACCCCTCGATGCTCATGGCGTTGGGCTGGTTGCCTGACACCGAAATCATCGACGCCGGCATCATGGGAGCAACCCTCGATGCCGTATGGAGCAATTGGGACCTGCAGAGCAGCTGGGGCTGGGACTACCCGGTCATGGCCATGACCGCCGCGCGTCTGGGTGATGTCGAAAGGGCGTTGGAAGCGGTGCTTCTGCCGTCGTCGAAGAACCAGTTCCTCGCCAACGGCCACAACCCGCAGATGCCCGGCTTTTTAACGCTCTACCTCCCCGCGAACGGGGGTCTGCTCGCCGCGATCGCCCACCTCGTCGCGGCTGTCGAAGGCGGAGCTGAACTTCCGGCGGGGTGGAGCCTAACGGCCGAAGGCTTCGGCACACAGCGCCGCATGGTCGACACCCCCGTCTCCTCTGCCTGATCGGTAGAACCCGGCGGCGCCGCCGCCGCCCCTCCATTACCCACCCTCCTTCCCGAAAGGCATTCATGCGTTCCGCGTTCTCCTCCACGCCGTGGTACGGCGGCGACTACAACCCCGAGCAGTGGCCGGAAGAGATGTGGGGTGAAGACGTGCGGCTCATGAAGAGCGCCGGAGTCAACCTCGCTACCGTCGGTGTCTTTTCGTGGGCGATGCTTGAACCGCGTGAGGGCCAGTACGACTTCGGCTGGCTCGACCGCGTGCTCGAAGAGCTGCACCTCGGCGGCGTGCGGGTGGACCTCGCAACGGCGACGGCCTCGCCGCCTCCGTGGCTCTCGCACTCCTACCCCGAATCGCTGCCGGTGACCGCGGAAGGAGTCCGGCTATCGCCGGGATCACGGCAGGCGTATTGCCCGAGTTCGCCGGCTTACCGGGCGGCTGCAGGTCGTCTGGTGCGTGCACTTGCGGCGCGCTACGGCGACCACCCCGCCCTCGCACTATGGCACATCAACAACGAATACGGCTGCCACGTCTCGCGCTGCTATTGTGACGAGTCAGCGTCCGCTTTCCGTAGATGGCTCGAGTGGCGGTACGGCGACATCGACGGGCTGAATCAAGCCTGGAGCACGGCGTTCTGGTCGCAGCGCTACGCAAGCTTCGATGAGGTGATGCCGCCGCGAGTGACCCCGGCCTACGGCAACCCCACCCAGTTGCTCGACTTCGACCGCTTCAGCTCCGACGAGCTGCTCGCATGCTTTCTGGCCGAGAAAGCCATCCTGCGCGAGGTGACCCCAGATGTGCCCGTGACCACGAATTTCATGGGACTGTTCCGCGGTATCGACTACTGGACATGGGCGCCGCACGTCGACGTCATATCGGATGACCTCTACCCCGACCCGGCCGATCCGGACGCGGCGCTCAAGGCCTCGATGGCACGCGACCTTATGCGCTCGCTCGGGCGCGGCCGCCCATGGCTACTGATGGAACAGGCCACCAGCGCCGTCAACACGCGTCCGCAAAACGCGCCGAAGGCGGCTGGCCAGATGCGCGCACTCTCCTATCAGGCGCTTGCACGCGGTGCGGATGGGATCCTGTTCTTCCAGTGGCGGCAGTCGGCGGCCGGCGCCGAGAAGTTCCATTCCGGGATGCTGCCGCATTCCGGCACCGATACCCGCGTCTGGCGCGAGGTCAAGCAGCTCGGCCGGGAACTGCGCGGGCTTGGACAAGTGATGGGCGAGCCGGTACCGGCCCATGCCGCGACTGTTCTCGACTGGCACAGCTGGTGGGCCATCGAACAGCGCGGACTGCCGGTGCACTCCACGTACCTGGCACTCATCGCGCCGTGGCATGCTGCCCTGACCCGGGCCGGTGCGGTGGTCGATTTTGTCCACGGTGACGAGGACCTCACCGGATATTCTCTCGTCGTCGCGCCTAACATGTTCGTGGCAACCGAGGCCCAGCTTGCCGCGCTCGATGCCGCTGCCTATGCCGGGTCAACGGTGCTCGTGACCGCACAGTCGGCGATCGTCGACGAGTCGTTGCGGGTGCGGCTCAACGGCTATTTAGGCGGACTACAGGAGACCCTCGGCCTCTGGATCGAGGAGTTCGCACCGCTCGCCGGAGCGTGGGCGCGTCCCGGGTTCGTGCCTGTCAGACCGGAGGCAACGATCGCGCCGACCATCGAGCTGCTCGGCGAACTGCTGCCCGGTGGCCGTGCCACCGGCGTTGAGTGGGCTGAGGTTGTGCGGGTCCGCGACGCCGAGGTGAAGGCGACCTTTGTAGGCGGAGCTCTCGACGGGCTGCCCGCTCTGACACGACGAGGCACCGGGAAAGGCGCCGCCTGGTATCTCGCTACACGGTTGGAACCGGACGCAGTCGCAGCGCTTGTCCAGACAATGCTCGCCGAAGCCGGCATTGCCATCACGCCCGTGCACGACGGGACGACGGCGGGTTGGGTCGAGACAGTGCGCCGCGGCGGGCTGACCTTCGTCATCAACCACGGTGACGAACCGGTCACCCTCGCAATCGACGGGACCGATCTGCACAGTGGAGAACCGGCATCCGGGCGGGTTCTCGCGCCACAGGAGGTCGCAGCAGTCGTCCCACCCGGTTCGCCCGGTTCGAGCCCGATGAAGCAGGTAGTTGTATGAGCACAGAGCCGACCCTGCTTGGCTTCAACATCACGGAATCGGGGGTGAGGACGTGATCCGTTCCAAATTTTCCGGTGCCAGAGTGCGACATTCAGGCGGTCCGGCCCCACCGGAGCTGATGAAGCCCAACGCCTTGAGTCAAACGCCGTTATAGCGGCATCCGATCCATCACATTCCACTACGTCCTTTCAAAGGTGAGAATCATGCGTAGAAATAGCATCACGAATCCCACACCCCGCTCCATTGGCCGCCGCTCCGTAGCCTTGGCGCTCGGAGCCCTCACGGTCGCCACGTCTCTTATGCTTCAGGGATGCTCGACCGGCAATGGCTCCAGTTCCAGCGGTCAGATCGAGCTGACTTTCCTGAACCAGTCGCGCGGGCAGGAAGCGGCACTCAATCAGCTCGCGCAGCAGTACACGAAGGAGACGGGCATCAAGATCACCGTCGACTCGCCCGGTCCAACCGACTACCTGCCTAAGCTTCAGGCCAAGGCACAGTCGAACTCGATGCCTGACATCTACTCGTCCTTCAACGCAACCGACATGGCCCCGTTCTACAAGGCTGGATGGGCGATGAACCTTGCACCCGAGCTCCAGGGCGATTGGGGCAAGAACTTCACCCCTGCGGTCATCAAGATGTCGACCTTCGCGAACGGCAACAACCTCGGGGTTCCAGCCGGCATCTACACCGCGCACTGGGAGACCCAGACCTACGGCTTGCTCGTAGACCCCAAAGCGACGGGAATCGATCCGAACGCGCTGCCGAAGACGAGCGAAGAGCTCGTCACCAAGCTCGCCTCCGCGAGCAAAGACGGCCACGGCACATTCTCGGTGGCCGCATCCCTGACGCCGCAGCTGATCCAGGGATTCGCGTCCAACTGGTTGACGGACCAAGAGATCTCCGCGACCTTCGATGGAAAGACAAGCTGGAAGTCAGATGGGTGGCGCAAGGCGTTCCAGCTCCTCGTCGATCTGAAGAAGGCCGGTGTGATTGCGAACGGTGCCCTCCCTGGCGGTCAGAATGACAATCCCACGGTCGAGACGTCGTTCTTCAGCAAGCACGACGTCGGGGCTGTGTTCGACGCCTCACCCGGCGTCTCGGTGGGTCTGCGCACCGCCCCTGATTACAACAGCTATTTCTCCCTCGGGCTGCCGCCTGCTGCTGACGGCAAGCTAGCCCCGCGGTCTCCGGGTATTCCCGGTAAGGGCGCCGTCGTCAACCCGAAGGGCAAGCATCCGAAAGAGGCGCTCGATTTCGTCAAGTGGCTGACCGCGCCCCAGCAGCAGAAGGTCTTCGCAGAGGTGGGCCGTATTATGCCGACCAACCCGGCTCTCCTGGCCAACGGCGGGCTGCCCCCGCAGCTCGCCGGATTCGGAGCGGGCGTCAAGGACATGCAGGTTCTGCCGAACACTCCCACCTCGAATGTCAACACAACGATCGTCCGCGATGCCCAGAGCCTGGTGCTCGGAGAGCTCACGGTGGATCAGGTCCTCGATGACATCCAGACCGCGCAGAACAAAGGCTGACGATGTCCCAGCTGATTCAGCCTGCTTTGCGGCGTTCCATCCGGGCGCCGCAAAGCAGGCGGGTTCTCCGCCGGAATCTCGTGGGGCTGCTGTTCCTGGCTCCGGCGATTGTCGTGATCGGCGTCTTCACGATCACGCCATTCGCGCAGGCCATCCTTCTGAGCTTCCAGTCCTGGGATGGTGTCAGCCCGGACACTCCTTTCGTGGGGCTGCAGAACTACGAGTTCGTCTTCAAGGACGAAGCGTTCTGGGCGTCGATGACAAACGTGGCGGTCTTTGGCGTCGTCGGCTTTTTCGTCGGCAACGGGGTCGCGATAGCAATGGCACTGGCGGTCAACAGCGCGAGGCGGTTGCGGTCGGTCTTCCGCACAGTGTTCTACCTGCCGGGGGTGCTCTCGGTCGTCGTCGTCGGCCTGATCTTCTCATCGTTGTTCGAACCGCGGACCGGTGTCTTGAACCGCTTGCTCGAGATGGCCGGCCTTGGCGGGCTTCAGCAGAACTGGCTCGGCGATCCCGCCGTGGCACTGCCGTCCGTTGTCGCTGTGTTCATCTGGTTCCATTGGGGATTCGGTTTCCTCCTCTTTCTTGCGGGGTTGCAGGACATCCCGGCGGAGCTGTACGAGGCGGCCGAGTTGGACGGCGCACGCGGGTGGGCAAAATTCCGCTACATAACCTGGCCTCAACTCGCGCCGGTTACCACCATCGTCAGCCTGCTCACTCTCCTGGCCGCCCTGCAGGTCTTCGGTACCGTCCAGGTGCTCACGAACGGCGGCCCCGGCTATCACACGATGGTGCCTACCCTACAGATCTACGCCGAGGCCTTCACCAACCACCGTTACGGGAGCGCGGCCGCAATGTCGGTGTTGTTCGGAGGAGCCCTCGTCGTGCTGTCCCTCATCCAGCTCGGTATCTCGGCGCGGCGGTCTCGAGCATGAAGACGATCACGGAAGTTGAACGGAGATGGTGATGTCTTCCAAGCAGATCCAACGGAATGAGACGGGTTCGCGACGCCCCGTTGCCCCTGACCCTCAGCCCCAGACACGTCGCAGGCATCCTATTCGGGCAGACCGGGTCGGCTTGTACGGTCTGCTCGTCGTCGCGGCGCTCATCGCGCTCTTCCCTCTCCTCTGGATGGTGTCGGGCTCGCTTCAGTCCCTCGACGAGCTGTTGTCAGGAAAGAGCCTCCTTCCCGGCGCCCCTCAATGGGGCAACTACGTCACGGCGTGGGTCCAGGGCGACCTGGGGACGTACCTGCTAAACAGCGTGACGTACACGCTGACCGCGGTCTTCGGAATCCTCGTGATCTCGAGCATGGCAGGGTACGCGCTTGCAAGGCTCGAGTTCTGGGGCAAGAACATCTTCACGTTCTTGATCCTCGCCGTGATGATCATCCCGGCGCCCGCCATGTTCCTTGCGCAGTACCGTCTTCTGGTCGCTCTGGGACTGTCCAACAGCAGGGTCGGCTACGTGCTTATCCTCATCACATCGGGGATCCCCATGGCGACTCTCATCATGCGCAGCTTCTTCGCCAGCCAACCCAAGGATCTCGAGGAGGCTGCAGCCCTCGACGGAGCGTCATCCTTGAGGATCTTCGCAAGCGTCATCCTTCCCCTGGCGAAGCCCGGTCTGGCTGCGGTCGCGGTGATCCAAGGACTAGCCGCGTGGAACGAGTACCTCATGGCTCTTGTTATCTTCGACGACAACTCGCTCATGCCGATCCAGCGGGGGCTGACGAGCTTCAATTCGGCGGAGACACCGCAACAGCAGATCCTTCTCGCGGCGACCGCGATTTCGATCGTGCCCGTCATCGTGTTCTACCTCCTGGCGCAACGACACATCGTGAAGGGGATCGGAGCCGGCGCCATCAAATGAAGGGCCGGCACCTTTCTTGAAACGGACACAGACAATACCGACGTCTGCCTAATCAACCTGTGGGTCCCGACAGCACCTCGGGACCCACAAGGTCTGCCGGCCATTCGAGGTTTACCGGCGCCCCGACGCAGTAAACGATCAAAATGGAGGAAGACCATCTTTTTAATCGTGAATCCGGCGTTGGTCCGATTGGATTCACCTAGTTTGGTCACATATATTGTGGTCTATTCAAAATTCGCGTAACGTGGATCACATGGAGCAGACGAAGACGCGAGGGCGTTACGCCAAGACGGCCGAACGGCGTGCGGCCGTCGCCCGGGCCGCCCTGGACATCATCCAAGAGAAGGGGCACAAGGCCCTGACCACCGCAGAGGTCGCAGCGACGGCGGGCATGAGCGAGACCGCACTCATGTACCACTTCCCTTCCCGCGACCACGTCCTCGTCGCGGCCATGGAGCTCGCCGACGAGGAAATCGGCTCACGCATGACAGCCGAGTCCATGGCTAGCGAGCTGGTCTCCGGCGACTGGGACCCTGCCGGGGCGGCGCGTCTGGTCCTCACGGAGGAGACCACCGTCCGCCTCCTCCTCGCCCTCGAAGCCGAGGCCCCGAACCCCGAGCACCCGGCACACCAGTACATGAAGAAGCACA
>NZ_JBFRGF010000045.1:0-36307 GCF_052115205.1 Arthrobacter sp. 2RAF6
CCTTCCTCGTCCCGTGCGGCTGCAAATAGTACTCATGCATGAACTCACGGATCTCTTCACGCGTAAAACCCTTGTTATCAACGGCCATCGCCGGCTCCTTCAATCAACAGGTAATGAATGACTCACAACCAGCTTGACGATGAGGGGCCGGCTCACATATGCGCCGCCCCCAACCCTCCATCAGAAATGCGGCACCCCCGGGGAGCCACCCTCACCGGCGAAGAGCCAGCAAAAGTGAGTGTCCACCCGGAACACGCCATAGCTGAGGGAGCGTCCAGCGAAAGCCGGCCATAAGTGAGCGGGCGTCCGGCCGGGACACGCCATAAGTGAGCGGGCGTCCGGCCGGGACCGGGTATATGTGAGCGGGCGTCCGGCCGGGACCGGGTATATGTGAGCGGGCGTCCGGCCGGGACCGGGTATATGTGAGCGGGCGTCCGGCCGGGACACGCCATAAGTGAGCGGGCGTCCGGCCGGGACCGGGTATATGTGAGCGGGCGTCCCGCCGGGACACGCCATACGTGAGCGGGCGTCCCGCCGGGACCGGGTATATGTGAGCGGGCGTCCGGCCGGGACCGGGTATATGTGAGCGGGCGTTGGAGGGGGAGCAGGTTGGGGCCGGAGTCGGGCGCTTCGCTGGGCGGTAAAGTTGGTGCACATGGAGAGCCTCTTTAGTCACCTCGCGCCGGACTCCGAACCCCAACCTGAGCAATCCGGTGAGCTGGATCCCGTAGTGTGCACCGTCGTCGTGCCTTCGCCGGTGGCGCATGCCTTCATGGGCTTCACTGATCACCCGCATCTCTGGTGGCCGATGGAGGACCACAGCGTCTACGGGGCAGGCTCGCACGTTGAGTTCGAGGAGAATTTGATCCTGGAGACGGCTGACGACGGCCGTACTTCGATATGGGGGACGATCGACGATTGGCAGCCGCCATTGTCCTTCCATGCGAGCTGGTATCCGGGCAGCACCGCGATGTGGTCCACTGAACTTCGCCTGGCCTTCCGCGCGGTTGACGGGGGTACGGAGGTTCGCCTGGTGCACGACGGCTGGGAAGGCGCCGAACACCCCGCGCAAACCCGTGCCGACTACGCGGCTGACTGGCCCGGAGTTCTTGAGCGCTATGTCCGGTTCATGGGCGGCGGAAGTGAATAGAATCCGTCGTCTCCAAGCGGCCGACTGGCGGTTGCTTCGCGACGTCCGGTTGGAAATGCTGTCGGACACCCCGATGGCCTACGTGGAGAGCCTGGCAGCCGCTCGGCGCCAGACTGACACTCAATGGCAAGAGCGGGCAGCCACGATGTCGAGCGACTCGAGCGTTACCCTCGTGGCGGATGACGGTGCGGACGGCAGCCGGATCAATGGACTCATGCGCGTGGTCATCAAGCAGCCACAGGACCCTTCCGAGACGCTGCAAGCCATGCTGATCAGCGTCTACGTGGCACCTGAACAACGCGGCCTCGGACTGGCTGACCAGTTGCTTGATGAAGCTTGCGCCGTGGCCGGCACCGAGCTTGGAGCCGGCGTGATCGAACTGGGGGTCCACGAGGACAACGCCCGTGCCAAGGCGTTCTACGAGCGGCACGGATTTGAATACACCGGCGCCAGCCGGCCGTATCCGCAGGACAAAGCCAGGATGGAAATTGTCATGGCCCGCCGGATTCCGCCCTCCGGGCCGATCCGCCAAAGAAAAAGCCCCGGCGGGTTCCTCGATGAGCTAGCGGCCGCCCTTGCTCCGGGGCAAGTCGCCGTCGGCGAACCGACGCGAACGCGCTATGCGGCAGACCTGGGACCAGTCCTGGACTTGCAGCTGCCTGTGGCTGTGGTGTTCGCCGAATCCGTTGAAGACGTGCAGCACGTAGTGCGTAGTTGCGCCAAGCACGGGGTGTCGATTGTCGCCCGCGGCGCCGGCACCGGGGTTTCCGGCGGCGCCCATGCCAGCCAAGGGTGCATCGTGCTCAGCCTGGAACGCATGAACCGCATCCTGCAGCTCAACGCGGACGACGAGACCGCCGTCGTCGAACCTGGCGTGGTGAACGCTGACCTGAACGCGGCGGCGGCTGAACACGGCCTCATGTACGCGCCGGACCCCGCGAGCTACAAAATGTCCACGATCGGCGGCAATGTGGCCACGAACGCCGGCGGCTTGCGCTGCGCCAAGTACGGCGTGACCAGGGACTCGGTGCTGGCGCTCGACGTCGTCCTGGCCGATGGCTCGATCATCCACACAGGGCACCAGACCTTCAAAGGCGTCGCTGGCTACGATCTCACGGCACTGTTTGTGGGCTCCGAGGGCACGCTGGGAATCGTGGTGGGCGTGACGGTACGCCTGCGCTACCTGCCCCGCGAGGTACAGACAATGGCGGCGTTCTATCCGGACTTCCGCGGTGCCGCTGCGGGAGTCCTTGCGGTCGGAAAGGCGCGCGTTCAGCCCGCCATCATGGAAATGCTCGACGCCGGTACGCTGGCCCAGCTCGACGAACTGTACGGTTCGGATCTCGGAGAACGCGGGCACGCGCTGCTGCTGATCCAGACAGACGGTTTCGGAGCTGCTGCGGAGGCAGCGCTGGTGCGGGAAGTGCTCGCGGCCGGGGGCGCCACGGTGACGGCGGAATCGAATGCGGAAGCCGAGCGCCTCATCGACATGCGGCGCTCGAGTCGGGGCGACGAAGTGGACAACGAATACCGGGTAGGTGAGGACGTCGCCGTTCCGAGGTCGCGGCTTGTCGACTACGTGGCCGCGCTCGAGGCCATGGCCGTTACCCACGATGTCCGGCTCAAGGTGGTGGCGCATGCCGGCGATGGCAACCTGCACCCCACCTTCTGGGTGGATCGTGTGGACACGGAAGTGGACGCCGATGCCATGTCCCGCCTCAACAAGGCCCTGGACGACTCCATCGACGCCGCGCTGGAGATGGGCGGAACCATCACCGGCGAGCACGGGGTGGGGCAGTACAAGCTGCGCTGGCTTGGGCTTGAGCAGCCCGGGCCAATCCGCGAGTTGCAGCACCGCATCAAAGAGCTCTTCGACCCGGCCGGAATCCTCAACCCTGGCAAGGCCATCTAAGCCTCTGGTATTCCAAATCTGATCACCAAGATCCAGCGTCACACTCGGATACCATTTTCGCGCCAGTTTACTTTGATTCACGATACCCATAATCTTATTTGGTATACCAAATCAGATTTCAGGGAGGCAATCATGGGACAAGTACGCCCGCCGCGCCGCGGTACTTCCGCGTGCGCCGCTCGAAGGACCGCCTGGGTACTCGTTGCACTGGCGCTTGTCTCCATCAACCTTCGTCCGGCCATTACGACGATCGCCGGCACCATGGGGCAGCTGCAAGCCGGGTTCGGGCTCGACGCGCACTTGCTGCCGCTGCTTGGCGCCTTGCCTGTACTTGCTTTCGGGGTCTCGGCTCCTTGCGGTCCGTGGCTGGCCCGTCGCCTGGGCACTGGCAGGGCCGTGGCGGCGGCGCTCGTGGCATTGGCCGCCGCGCTGCTTGCCCGCGTGCTCGTGCCCGGACTGTTGCTGCCCGGAACGTTCCTCGTAGGAGCATCCATCATGACCGCCAGCGTGCTTGTGCCGCAGATCGTCAAGGCCAACCGCGGTACCGGGTGGTGGACGGGGCTGTGCACCATGGGCTTCGGGCTGGGCGCGGCGCTTGGCGCGGGACTCGTCCAGCCGCTGCAGCAAGCGCTCGGCGGAAGCCTCGCCTGGGCACTGGCCGTCTGGGCCGTTCCCGCCTTGCTAGGGGCCGCGTTGATCCACCGCACCGGTCAAACAGCCGGACGCCCGGACGGGACCGGCGGAGCGGCGCCGGGCGCTGGTTTACAGGAGACGACGACGGCGGGCGGCGCCGTGAGCGAAGCCGGCATCATTCCGCTGCGGAAGCAGCGGACGGCCTGGGCCGTGACCGCTTTCTTCGGGCTGCAAGCCATGCTGTATTTCGCCGTGACCTCGTGGCTCGCGGTGTTCCTGGTGTCGAAGGGCCAGACCGCGGCCGACGCAGCAGGGCTCTTGGCGTGGTTCAGCGTCGCAGGGCTGCCCGCGAGCCTGCTGGCCCCCGTTCTCGCGGGGCGTCGCGCGGTCCTGAAGGTTATGGCGCCCGGCCTGGGACTGCTCGTCGCGGCGGCTTTGATAGGAGTCTTGACGGCGCCCGTAGCTTTGCAATTCCTCATGGTCGGCCTGTTGGGGATCGTCCAGAGCGCCGGGTTCGGGCTGGGAATGGCGTTGGTCGTCATCCGCTCGGCAGGGCCGGAGAGCGCCGGCAGCCTGTCTGCCATGAGCCAGGGCTTGGGCTTCGCGTTGGCCTCCCTGGGGCCTTTGGGGGCGGGATTCCTGCATGAGTGGTCCGGCGGCTGGGACGCTTCCTTTTGGGCCTTGGCGGCGGAAGCGGTGCTGCTCGCAGTTGCCGGTTTCCTCGCGGTGCGCGGGCGCGCGGTGTCCGTGGCAGCGGCCGAGACCGAGCACCTTGGCGAGCCCGCCGCCGTCGGGCGCTAAGCCCAATGGGGCAGGGCGCAAACCAAACCACGCACGGGCCTCCCACTCGGCCCGTCTGACTTGCAGTAGTTGTCGTTATGAGCCCACATAACGACAAATGCGTGGGCCCGCGCCGCCAGGGTTCCCTGGCCGTGGGGCCACACCGGCGAGGGTCCCTGCCTGAGCTTGCGAAGGCTGGGAGCCGGTGGGGACTTGCGAGGCGAGGGTGGCGGTGGGGACTAGTTGGGCATACGCGGCCACTTTTTGCGCGGAATTAGATGAGCTCGAGCTGCTCTGCCACGACCTTGCCGCGGTGGATCACCGTGCGGTCGGTGCCGCGGTCCATGACGGCGGAGGCGACCGATTCGCCGTCGAGCAGCAGGAGTTCGGCGGGATCGCCGACCTCGACGCCCGGGCGGTGTGCCGTGCCTTTCAGGCGGGTGGCGGACGGGTCAAGGATGCTGGCGCCGCCCACGGTGGCGATCGCGAGGCAGTGCTCGATGAGCTCGTCCTTGCGGAAGCCGTGGGTGAAAGCGAGCTGCCACGTACGGTCGAGCATGTCCGTGTTGCCGTAGGGGGACCAGTAGTCGCGCTGGCCGTCCTCGCCCAAGCCCATGCGGACGCCGGCTTCGGCGACCAGCGGGATGGGCAGCTGGCCCGCCACGCCGGCGGAGCCCGGCGCCACGGACGCCATGGAGATGTCCAGCTCGGCGAACTCGTCGATGAGGCGGCGCGTGGTGGCCTCGGAGACGCTGCCCAGCTGGTACGCGTGGGACATGGTGACCTTGCCCTGCATCCCCAGTGCGCGGGTGCGCTCGATCACCAGGTCAGTGCTGAAGACACCGAGCTCGCCGGGCTCGTGGAGGTGGATATCAATGGGGACCTGGTACTTTTCGGCCAGTCCGAAGACGATGTCCAGGTGCCGGGCGGGGTCGCGGTCGAGGCTGCATGGATCGATGCCGCCCATGACATTGGCGCCGGCCTTGAGGGCCTGGTCCATGAGGGGCACGGTGCCGTCCTCGAGGAGGAGGCCGGCCTGCGGGAACGCGATGATGTCGACGTCGGCCTGGCCTTTGAATTGCTCCTTGGCGGCCATCACGGCATCGAAACGCTCAAGACGGCAATCGACGTCGATCTGGGCATAGGAACGGACGCGCGTGGTGCCGCGCGCGATCATCCGTCCGAGGGTGTTGTTGACCCGTTCCTGCAGTGGAACCTCGGCGTTGCGCCAGTTCTGCCGATCGTTCATCATCATGGTCCACACCCCAGGGCCGCCGGTGTGTTCGCGGAACGGCAGCCCGATGCGGGTGGAATCCAGGTGCACATGGACGTCCGAGAACGACGGCACGAGGAGACGGCCGCGGCCCTCGACGACGGTTGCGTCGCCAGGAACGGCTCGTGCAGGGTCATGGGGTTCGACTCCGGTGATCTTGCCGTCCGTAATGAGGACGTCGCTCAACGCTTGTCCCCAGGGGCGGACGGCGCGAATCAGGGTGTTCAATGTATTGCTCCTTTTATATGGGATCTATTGCACACCAGCGAAGGCCGCAGATTCCAGACCTGCGTGATGGCAAGCCGGGGCGGCGGCGCTGGCTGGTAGGGGGATTTCGCTGATGCAGCGTTGCTGCTGTTCCGCGCCCAAGGTGCCGAACAACGGACACCGGGTGCGGAAGACGCAACCGCTGGGAGGGTTTGCCGGCGAGGGTAGATCTCCCCGGAGCCGGATCTTTTGCTGCTGGCGGGCTGCCCGGGGATCCGGCATGGGCACCGCGGACAGGAGCGCTTGCGTGTAGGGATGCTGGGGATCACGGAACAATTCCTCGCGGGCTCCTTGTTCCACGATCTTGCCGAGGTACATCACCGCCACCTCATGCGAGATATGTCGGACCACCGAAAGATCGTGCGCGATGAAGATGTATGCCACTCCGGTGTCCCGCTGGATCTCCTGCAGCAAGTTGACCACTTGCGCTTGTACTGAGACATCGAGGGCAGATACGGGTTCGTCGCACACAATCACGGAGGGGTTCAGCGAGATGGCGCGCGCGATTCCCACGCGCTGGCGCTGTCCGCCGGAGAACTCGTGCGGGAAACGGTTGTAGTGCTCGGGTTTGAGGCCCACTTGCTCGAGGAGTTCCTTGACCCGGTTCTTGAGGCCGCCGGCCGGGTTGATCTTTTGCGCCAGCATCGGCGCCGCGATGGCCGTGCCCACGGTTTGCCGTGGATTGAGCGAGGCGAAAGGGTCCTGGAAGATCATCTGGACTTTGCGGCGGAAGTTGTACAGATCGCGGCCGCCCAGCCGGCTGATGTCCACGCCGTCGATCAGGATCCTCCCGCCCGTGGGATCCAAGAGCCGCGCGACCATGCGTCCTGTGGTCGACTTTCCGCAGCCGGACTCACCCACGAGCCCCAAAGTCTGGCCGCGCGCGAGACTGAACGAGACGCCGTCGACCGCTTTGACTGTCTTGGATCCTTTCGGGGAGAACAGCCCGCCTTTGATGGGGAAATGCTTCTGGAGGTTCTCCACCTGGAGAATTGCCTGCGTGTCCATGACGGGTCCTAACGCGTATTCCGAATGGTGACGATCTGGGGGCCGCTCAAGTGGCAGCGCTTACCGTGGCCGCCCTCGACCACGAGCTCCGGCCGCTGGCTCGCGCACACGCCGTCGCCGGCGAGGGCTGCGTATTCACACCGTGCGCTGAAAATGCAGCCCTTCGGGAGGTCAAGGAGCGACGGCGGCTGGCCGGGAATGGGGTTGAGCCTGCCCGAGGAACTGCCCAGCGTGGGCATCGATTTGAGCAGGCCCAGGGTGTAGGGGTGCTGTGTGTCGTAGAAGATCTCGTCCACGGGTCCCGATTCGACGCACTGCCCGCCATACATGACCAGCACGGAATCGCACACTTCGGCCACGACGCCAAGATCGTGGGTGATGAGGATGAGGGCCGAGTTCGTTTCTTCCTGGAGCTCGGACATGAGGTCCAGGATCTGTGCCTGCACGGTGACGTCCAGGGCGGTGGTGGGTTCGTCCGCGATGAGCAGTTCCGGCTCGCATATCAAGGCCATGGCGATCATGGCGCGTTGGCGCATGCCCCCGGAGAAATGATGCGGGTATTCGTCGTAGCGCTGTTCGGGGCTGGGAATGCCCACCCTTCCGAGCATGTCGACGGCGGCTGTGCGGGCCTGCTTCTTGCTCGCCTTGTTGTGGACGAGGAAGGCCTCGGCGATCTGATGACCCACGGTGTAGAAGGGATGCAGGGCAGAGAGCGGATCCTGGAAGATCATGCCGATGTTCCGGCCGCGAAGCTGCCGCATGCCGGACTCGGGCAGCGTGACAAGGTCCTTGCCCTGGAACAACGCCTGGCCGGTGACCCGGGCGGAGGTTCCCTTGAGCAGTCCCATGAGCGCCTGGCTGGTGACCGACTTGCCTGACCCGGATTCTCCGACGATGCCGAGGGTCTGCCCGCGCTCCAAGGAGAAATCCATCCCGTTGACGGCCGAGACAAGGCCGTCGTCGGTGGGGAACTTCACCGAAAGGTTGCGGACGTCCAGGAAGGGGCCGGTTCGCGTAGCCGGCTGCGTGGCCCCCGCGGCAGGCTGACCGGCCGGACTGGGTTGGAGCTGGGTCATTGGAGCCTCACTCGGGGATCGATGGCAGCGTAGGCGAGGTCGACAACGACATTCGCGACGATGACGAAGAAAGCGGCCAGCATGGTGATGGCCATGGTGACGGGGAGGTCGCCGGAAATGGCAGCCCGGACTGCCGTGAAACCGAGTCCCGGGACGGAGAAGATCTGCTCAGTGAGGACAGCTCCGCCGAGGAGCAGCCCGATGTCCATGCCAAGCATGGTCACGACAGGAGTGATACCGGCCCGGACGCCGTGCTTGAACGTCACGGTTCGGGGCGCCAAGCCCTTGGCACGGGCCGTGCGGATGAAGTCCTCGCTGAAGGTCTCGATCATGTTGGTCCGGGTGACCCGGATGTACGCCGCGCTGAAAAGCACCGCGAGGGCAACCCAGGGCAGGAAGTAGTTGAGCACCCAGGCCCCCGGACCGTGCGGACCAAAGGGGCTGTTGATCTCGTTCGTCGTGAAGGGCAGGAGGTGCAACTGGTTGACGAAAACCAGCAACAGAAACAGGCCGGTGACGGGGATAGGCAGCGAGACACCAACGGACGCTGCGCCGACGATGAACTTGTCCGTGGCGGATCCCTTGCGAAGGGCGGCCAGCAAACCGAGCCCGACGCCGGAAACGGTCCAGAGCACGAGCGCGCCGACCGCCATGGAGAGCGTGTAGGGCAAGGAACGGGCGATGATGTCCGAGACGTTTTCATTGGTTTGGAACGATTTGCCGAGGCATGGCCACTGGCAGATCGACTCGGCTCCGGGAGCACCGATCATCCGCGGCGAGACCAAACCGCGCATGTAGTCGATGTACTGGATCAGGAAAGGATGGTCCATGCCGAGGGCCACGCGGGCTTCCGCGATGCGTTCGGGAGTGCACTCCTGGCCGCAAGCGGCCGACGCAGGATCGGCAGGTCCAAGCTGGAAAAGCGTGAAGGTGATGAAGCTGACGGCTACGAGAAGCAGGATCAGGGAGCCTGTCCGGCGAAAGATGAATCTGATCATGGTGCTGGTTGCGGGCCGCCCGGTAGTCGCCGGACGGCCCGCCTCCCTTCTGGGCTGGCCTGATTGGTGTGAAAAGGCCGGGTTGTGTGTATTAGGCCTGGTTAGTGCTCGACGCCGACGATCGAGAGGTCGATACCGCCGAAGAAGTAGCCCACTTGGGCATTGCGGATGTTGGAGCCCACCACGCTGTTGGTGTGGCTACGGACGAGCGGGATGATCGGGTAGGTCTTCAGGGCCTTGCCGAACTCCTCAGACCACTTCTTGCCGAGTTCTTCCGAAGTCCCGGCCGTGTTCCGGAGCTCGAACATGGCCTTCGAAATCTGCGGATCGAAGTAGCGCGAAGTGTTGGAGAAACCGTAGCTGGTGCCGTCGTTGTTCGGTCCGAGGATGGGATCGGCTGACGTACGCACCGACGCGGGGTCGGCGCCGCCGCACCAGCCCGAACGTGCAATGTCCGGCAGCTGGTCACTGGCCAGGACGGAGTAGTAGTTCGGAGCCGGGATCGGGACGAGCTGGACATCGATGCCCAAGGCCTTGAGGTTCTGCTGGATCACGGTGCCCGTGTTCTTGTAGGCGTCCCGGTTGTTGGCGTACCCGTAGGTGAGGGTCTTCGGGTAGTTCTTGCCTTCGAGGAGCTTCTTGGCTTCCTCCAGCTTGGGCTTGCCGGCGGGGTCGATCTCCAGGTCCTGGGCTACGTAGCCGCGCATCTTGGCGTTGAGCGGGGTCTGGGTGAGTTCACCGAAGCGACGTCCGCCGTACTGGACCAGAATGGACTGACGGTCCAGGGCCAGGGCGATCGCCTTGCGGACATCGGGATCGGAGATCTTCTCGGTGTTGAGGCTGAGGACGTCGTTGCAGCCAAGCAGTCCCGATGCAACACGGTCTTTGACCTGGGCATCGGCGAGCTTGGCTGAATCCGAGGTCTGCAGCGCACCGTTGGAGTCCAAGGTGAGGGCATTGGGGTCGGAATTGGCCAGGAGCTGCTGGCTGATGGTGGCCTGCGAAGTGGAGAGCGAGAAGCTGAACGTGTCCGGAAGTGCCGAGCGGTTGGGGTCGGTGGACGGATCCCAGTTCGGGTTGCGCACCAGTTTGAGCGACTTTCCGCGGCTGTACGAATCAACCATGTACGGGCCCGATGACACCGGGTGGTTGGTGTAGTCCAGCTTGGTGTCCTTGTCCTTCGGGACAGGCGAGGTGTTGGAACGGGAGGCCAGAGCCGGGAACTCGGCGAACGGCTTCTTCAAGTGGAAGACGATGGTGCGTTCGTCGGGCGTTTCAACGGCCTTGAGGTCAGCGGAGCGATCCTTGTACGGCCCCTTGTAGCCGCCGGCGTCGAGCGCTGCGTTGAGCTCCTGCGGGGCCTGGGTGTAAACGTCTTGGGCGAACGTGCGTTCGATGCCGTACTTGACATCGGCGGAGGTGATGGGGCGGCCGTCTTCGAACTTGACGCCCTTCTGGAGGGTGAACGTCCAGGTGAGTCCGTCTTTGGACACCTGGCCGGTGTCCGTGGCGAGGTCCGGAACGATGGTGGGCGGCTGGCCGGCCGTCTCCTTCGCCATGGTGAGGTTCCTGTAGTACAGCTGGCCGACGTTGGCCGTCTGGACGTAGTTGCTGTTGCCCGGGTCCAGGGTCTGGAAGTCCGACGACATCAGGACGTTGATGTTGCCGCCCTTGGTGGTGAAACCGGGCTTGACCACTTCGGGAGCCTGCTCGGTGCCCGAAGCGCCGGTGGCGGCAGTTCCGGGCTGGTTCTGTCCCGCCGCGCAGCCTGTGGCGGCGGTGGCGATCAGCACGGCAAGGGCCAGCGCTCTGGTGGGGGTATTCATTGTGCTCCTCATAGGGGTGGGTGGAACGGACATGAAGGGGGATTAGTGGCGCGATGCCTTGGGGTCCAGGGCATCCCGGACGGCGTCGCCGAGCAGGTTGAACGCCAGGACGGTGACGATGAGCATGGCGCCGGGGACTGCCAGGAACCAGGGATCGCTGAGGTACCAGTTGCCGGATTGGGCGGCGTTGAGCATCTGGCCCCACGACGGCGTGGGGTCCTTGACGCCGACGCCAAGGAAGGACAGCGCGGCTTCCGCGGAGATATTCGTGGGGATGAGCATAGTGGCGTAGACCAGCACGACGCCCATGACGTTGGGAATGATCTGCCGGAACAGCACGCTCAAGTGCGAGGCGCCGAAGGACCGGGCAGCCTCGACGAACTCGCGCTCGCGGAGGCTGAGCACCTGACCGCGGACGATGCGGGCGAGGTATGCCCAGCCGAAGAAGCCCAGGATGATCACGAGCGAAGCCATGGGGAGGAAGCTGCCTTGGCCCAGAGGGGTGTCCCGGAGCCGTGACTGCAGGATGGGTGTCAGCGAAAGGACCAGCAAGAGGTGCGGGAAGGCGAGGAAGAGATCCATGATCCGGCTGATGATGGCGTCCGTTTTGCCGCCGAAGTAGCCCGCGGCTGCACCGATCACGGTTCCCAGTACCACCGAGACCGCAGTGGACAGCAGGGCAATGGTGAGGGATACCTGGCCACCGTAGGCGAGGCGTGCAAACAGGTCACGGCCCAGGCCGGGTTCCACGCCCAGCCAATGGCTTGCCGAGGGGTACATGTATCCGGGGAGCGGCAACCCGGGAGTCTGGAGGTCGTCCAGGACCTCGGGGCTCGTGTTGGACGTGAATGGATCGTTGCCGGACATGGCACTGAGCAGCGGGCCGAGGACGGCGAACAACACGATGGCCGCCACCACGCAGAGGCTCAACAAGGCAATCTTGCTCCGGCGGATCCGCAACCAGGCCGTGGCCAGGAGCGACCGCGCCTCGGCGGTGGGTCTATTCGGGGACGTGCTGGGTGATGGACTCGCAGCCGTAGCTTCGACGGTGGACTGTAGCTGGGTCAACGGGGGTGCTCGATTCATGATCCAAGGAGTAAGCTCCGGATTTTTGTATACCAAAAATAGAGTAGAGCACGTTTGATGGGATGTAAATCACAAATATTGCGCTATCTGGAATACCAAACAGCTAAATTTCGTGAAACAAGTCACTCTTGAAAGGAATCGCCGTGAACGCGGAGGCAACGGCCCGGAGCCGTTTCCGCCCGTGTATGCTCGGGTGGAATGCAAGACGATGGGGAAGGGAAGGGTGGCCGAAGCCGATGCCCGAAACGCTGACTGGCCGCGATGACGAAGCCCGGGCCGAACAGGTCTACCAGCTGGTTCTTGAAGGAATCGTTGCGGGGAGATACGAGCAGGGCGTCCGGCTGCGCGAGCGGGAGCTCTCCGAGCTTTACAACGTTTCACGAATCCCTGTGCGGGAAGCCATCCAACGCCTTGAGCAGGATGGTTTCGTGGAAACCTTCCCCCGCCGGGGCGCCGTGGTGCGCCAATTGACACTCGCCGACGTCAACGAACTCTTCGACGTGCGGCTCTGCCTGGAAACGTTCGCGGCCCGCATGGCGGCCGTCCGCGTCGCGGCGGGCGAACCGGGTGGTCGCTTGCAGGAACTCCTCGACGACACGAGGCAAGCGATCGACGACGACCGGACCGACGACGTCGTACGCCTCAGTGCGGCGTTCCACGCCGAAATCGTCCGGCTGTCAGGCAACCGGCTGCTCATCGAATCGGTCAAACCGCTGTTTGGGCGCATGCGCTGGATCTTCGGGCTGGCCCACAACCGCAGCAACGAACTCCAGCGCGACGAGCACATGGAACTGTGCAACGCCATCCTCGGCGGCAAGGCCGATCTCGCCTACACGCTGGCGTACTCCCACATCGAGCTCGGGCGCGAACCCGTGCTTAAGGGACTCGCGGAGACGCTGGAGCCCTAAACCCTCTCGCTAGTCGTCCGAATCCGGGTATTCGTCCTCGTCGTACCGTGATTCCTCGGTTTCGGCTTCAAGGATCTTGAGCAACGCCGTGTCCGGATTGAGCATGATGGCAGCCTCGTCACGCCGGTGGCGCAGCACGGTGTCCAAGTAGGACTGCACGGCTTCCGCCAAGGGGATGTGGCTGTCCTGCTTCTGGCTCATGTACCAACGGTGTTCGAGGACTTCGTGGACCACTTCCGCCGGCTCAAGCTTGCCTGCGAGGTCGCGCGGGATGGACCGGACGATGGGCTCGAAGATCTGGCTGACCCAGGTGTGGGCACTGATTTCTTCATCCATGTCCGGGTTGTTGTCCGCCCGGAATGAATCCATGTCATTGAGCAGCCGGCGGGCCTGGTTCTCCTGGGCATCCAGGCCCGTGAGGCGGAGCAGTCGCCGCTGGTGGTGGCCGGCGTCGACGACCTTGGGCTGTAGCTGGATGGTGGAGCCGTCCGCGGTGGTCTTGATGGCGTATTCCTCGACGTCGAAGCCGAGTTCGTTGAGGCGGCGGATGCGCGCTCCCACGCGCCAGCGTTCCCCGAGCTCGAACGATTCCTTTTCGGTGAGTTCGGCCCAAAGACGGCGGTACGAGTCCATGATGAGCTCCGACGTCGCCACAGGGTCCACCTTCTCCTCGATGAGGCCGCCTTCGAGCAGGTCCATGAGTTCCCCGGCGATGTTGACGCGGGCGATCTCCAGATCGTACTCGCGCTGGCCTACCGACAGATCCGGGTACAGCTCGCCGGTCTCGGCGTCTACGAGGTAGGCAGCGAACGCGCCGGCGTCGCGGCGGAACAAGGTGTTGGACAAGGAAACGTCGCCCCAATAGAAACCGATCAGGTGCAGGCGCACCAGAAGCAGCGCCTGGGCGTCGATGAGTCTTGTCAGGGTGTCCCGGCGCAGCATCTGGGAGAAGAGCGCCCGGTACGGCATGGAGAACTTGAGGTGCCGGGTGACCAGCACGGGGTTCAGCGGGTTGCCGTCAATCGTGGTACGGCCGGTGATGACCGCAACCGGCTCGACGCATGGCACATCCATCCGTGCCAGCTTGCGGAGCATGTGATACTCGTGCCGGGCAACGTGCTCGGACGTTTCCTTGATGGCGATGACGGAACCGGCCAGGTGAGCGAAACGCACGATATGCCGGGAAATACCGCGGGGCAGGGCGGCCAGGTTCGCGGCAGGCCAGTCCTCGAGGGCGATGTGCCACGGCAGATCCAGGAGCTCGGGATCCGCTGCTGCTGCGGTGATGTTGAGGGATCCGATCACACTCGCCGGTGGCGCGATGTCATTGGCACTGGCAGCCTCGGTGCGCGGGAGTTTGCCGATCTGCGCGTAGTCGGTGGGTTCGTCATGCCACTTGGCACCGCTTTGCTCGGTCATGGGGTCAATTCTTCCGTATGGAGGCTGCTGTTAACGACGACGGCGGCCCGTCCACTCGGAAGGGCCGCCGTCGGTAATGCGGTGAGCTGGGCCCACGCCAGCAGGGTTCCCTAACCGAAGCGGAGCGAGGTTAGGGGGCTGGTGGGGATTAGTCGCCCAGGCGCAGGCCCGACTTGGTGTCGAACAAGTGCACGTGGCCCGACTGCGGACGAACGAAGATGGACTCGCCCTTCATCGGCGGGCGGCGGCCGTCGACGCGGGCCACGATGTCGTGGCTCTTGCCATCAAGCGTGGTGTGGCCGTAGACGTAGGCGTCAGCACCGAGCTCTTCGACGACGTCAACCTCAACTTCGAGGCCTTCGCCGGCACCAACGGTCTCGAGGTCTTCCGGACGGGAACCGAGCGTGACGGTCTTGCCGTGTGCCTCTTCGAGGACATCGTGCGGGACCGGGTAGACGGTGCCACCGAACTGGACGCCGCCGTCGACGACGGGCAGTTCCAGCAGGTTCATGGCGGGGGAGCCGATGAAGCCGGCAACGAAGACGTTCTTCGGACGGTCGTACAGGTTGCGCGGGGTGTCTACCTGCTGCAGCAGGCCGTCCTTGAGAACGGCAACGCGGTCGCCCATGGTCATGGCCTCGACCTGGTCGTGGGTCACGTAGACCGTGGTGACGCCGAGGCGGCGGGTCAGGGACGCGATCTGGGTACGGGTCTGGACACGGAGCTTGGCGTCCAAGTTCGAAAGGGGCTCATCCATGAGGAAGACCTGTGGGTTACGGACGATTGCGCGGCCCATGGCAACGCGCTGGCGCTGGCCACCGGACAGTGCCTTCGGCTTGCGGTCCAGGTAAAGCTCGAGGTCAAGAAGCTTGGCTGCTTCGCGGACACGCTCAGCGCGCTCTTCCTTGGAGACGCCGGCGATCTTGAGTGCGAAGCCCATGTTGTCCGCAACCGTCATGTGCGGGTACAGGGCGTAGTTCTGGAAGACCATTGCGATGTCGCGGTCCTTCGGCGGAACGTCCGTGACGTCGCGGTCACCGATCAGAATGCGGCCGGAGTTCACGTCCTCGAGGCCTGCGAGCATGCGCAGCGAGGTGGACTTACCGCAACCGGAGGGTCCAACGAGGACCAGGAATTCGCCATCGGCGATGTCGATGTTGAGCTTATCGACGGCGGGCTTATCTGTGCCCGGGTACAGACGCGTAGCGTTATCAAAAGTAACTGTTGCCACAGTTATCAATCCCTTCACCGGCAGGTACGTGCCGGACGATCCGTTGTGAATGGTTCATGTTTATTCAGTTGGACTCCCCGCCCCGAGCTGGGCCCGGGCAAGGGAGACTGAGTGACGCCGCACGGTTGTTGTGCGCCACATCACAACCAAGAGTATGGCAGCACCTCGGCTTATTCGCCTAAATGTTACGAATGTCACATGTGAGATGAGTCTCCCGAGACCTCCCGGCGACGCTCGCGAAGGACCGCCTCCAGGAGTTCGGCGACGTGGACAGGAGCCTCGACGCGGAACTCGGCCTGGGTGAAATCCAGTCCGACCTTCACCCCGACGTCGCCGGCGCCAAGCCTGGCGATCGCGTCCTCGTCCGTCACGTCGTCACCGGCAAAAAGGATCCCGGTGGCGGAGGTGGCCTGGCGCAGGAACTCGACAGCCTCCCCTTTGGAGGAATGCACCACGGAGGTCTCGAGGACCCGCTTGCCGTTCTTGAGGAAGACTCCTGGTCGGCCTTCAAGGACCGCCCGCGCGGCCGCGACGGCGTCCTCCGCCACGTCATCGGCAGCACGCCGGGTGTGGAGTACGACGCCGGCGGGCTTGTCCTCGAGGACGGTCCCGGGAGCTTCCTGCGAGATTCCGGCCAGGACCTCTCGGACTTCGGCGAGGAGTTTCCTTTGGGCGTCGTCGAGCCGAAGCTCCGCCGAGCCGGGGCCCATCCAGGCCTCCGCGCCATGGCTGCCTATCAGCAGCGTGGCCTCAGGAGGCGAGGCGACCGCCCGGAGGCTGGCCAGTGCCCGCCCGGAGATGAGCGCCGTCGTCGTCCTCGGAAGTTTGGCGAGTTCAGCGAAAGCGGCGGCTGAGCGTTGGAGCGGGCGCGCGGCGTCGGCGTGGTCCACGATCGGGGAGATAGTGCCGTCAAAGTCCATGGCCACCAGAAGGTGATCGGTTCCTGCGATCCTGCGGACGGCGTCGAGCAGTTCGGGTGGCAGGCTCAGCGGGGGAGTGGCTGCTGTCTCAGGAGTCATCGCGCACCACGATTTCTGCCAGGGCCGCGAGGAATTCGGCGGACCAATGATCGACGTCGTGGTCGAGGATTTGTTTGCGCATGGACTTCATCCGGCGGCGGGATTCGTTCGGGGGCAGGTGCACGGCCCTCATGATCGTGTTCTTGAGTCCGTCGATGTCGTGCGGATTCATGAGGAGTGCTTGCTTGAGTTGATCGGCCGCGCCAGTGAACTCGCTGAGGACCAATGCGCCCGTGTTGTTGGTCCGGGCTGTGACGTACTCCTTGGCCACGAGGTTCATGCCGTCGCGCAATGCCGTCACCAGCATGACGTCGGCCGCAAGGTACAGGGCCACCATCTCCTCGATCGGGTAGCTGTGGTGGAGGTAGCGAACGGCGGTGTTCTGCATCGTGTCGTAGCTGCCGTTGATGTGGCCCACGGTGCCTTCAATTTCCTCGCGCAGGAGCCTGTACTGCCGCACGCGCTCGCGGCTCGGGCTCGCGACCTGGATCAGCGTGGCGTCCTCCACGGTGAGCCGTCCTTCCTTGAGGAGTTCCTCGAAGGCCTTCAAGCGGTGGGGGATGCCCTTGGTGTAGTCGAGGCGGTCCACGCCCAGGAGGATCGTTTTGGGGTTGCCGAGGTCCTGGCGGATCTGCCGGGCACGCTCGATGATGTCAGGGCGCCCCGCGAGTTCGCTGATCTGATCCACGGCGATGGAGATCGGGAAGGCCTGTGCGCGGGCAATATGGGTGATCCGGCCATCCGGTCCCTTGACGTGGATCTGCTGCTGCTTGACGCTGGCGCCGATGAAGCGGCGGGCCGATCGCATGAAGTTCGCCGCGTCACTGGGGCGCTGGAAACCGACCAGGTCAGCGCCGAGCAGGCCTTCGATAATGGCCTGGCGCCACGGAAGTTGGGCGAAGATCTCCGGGGGCGGGAACGGGATGTGGTTGAAGAAACCGATCCGCAGGTCCGGGCGCGCCTGGCGGAGCATGCTCGGCACGAGCTGGAGCTGGTAGTCCTGCACCCACACAGTGGCTCCGTGGTCCGCGTACTGGATGACGGCGTCGGCGAACCTGCGGTTGACCCGGCGGTAGCTGTCCCACCAGGTGCGGTGGAACTCCGGCGGGGCAATGACGTCGTGATAGAGCGGCCAGAGGGTGGCATTGGAGAAGCCTTCGTAATAGAGCTCAACATCGTCCGTGCTGAGTTCGACAGGAACCAGGTCCATGCCTTCGTGGCTGAAAGGCTCAAGGGGCTCGTCCGGGGCGCCATGCCAGCCGACCCACGCGCCGTCGGTCTTGGTCATCATCGGCGCGAGGGCGGTCACCAGGCCACCGGGAGAGCGACGCCATCCGTCGTCGTTGTTTTCCGCGTCATCGCTGGAGCAACGGTCCACCGGAAGGCGGTTCGAGACCACCATGAAATCGTGTTTCCGGGCCTTTGGAGCCTGATTGCCTTCGGGTGCGCTGTCGATTTTTTCGCTTGCCGTTTCTTGCATTGCTGCCCCCTGGGGTTGCCTGTGACTCATCTCCCACCCTACCGGCGGGAATCATCAAGGACACTTGCTCGTTCCTCAGACTGGAGTCGAAGACCCCAGCAAAGCTGCCAGTCTTCTCCCGTAAACTGGCCCCGTTGCCAAAGCTAGAAACCAACGCCGTCGATCAATCACGAGGAACTGATGAGCCCCGCAAACGAACCACGCCTGTCCAAGGCAGAGCGCACCGCCCAGGCCCGCGAAAAGGCCCGCGAGATCCGCGAAGCTCAGCTGAAGAAGGACAAGCGCAATAAGTTGCTCATCGGATGGGGCATTGTTGTTGCCGTCGTGGCGATCCTCGCGGTCATTGCCCTCGTGGTCACCCAGAACATTGCCAACAACGCCCCGATCGCCGATCAGGGTCCGACGCCGGCGAACGCCAACGTGCACGGCGGCGTGACGTTGCTGAAGGGCACGGATGTGACGAAGGTGGCCGCCGGCACCGTCAGCCTGGCGTCCTTGCCGTCAGCCCCTGCCACCGCGCCCGCCACCGTCACCGCGCCCGGCGCCGAGGCTGAAGCCGGCAAACCGGTCAAGGTCGTGGCTTACATCGACTTCATCTGCCCCATTTGCAAGAACTTCGAGACCACGTACAGCCAGCAGCTGACCCAGTTGCGCGACGATGGCAAGATCACCCTGGAGTACCGTCCGTTCGGCTTCCTGGACGCCAGCTCCAGCACCAACTACTCCTCCCGCGCCGCCAACGCCGCAGCGTGCGTGGCGAACACGTCGCCGGACAAGTACTCGGCACTCGTGGACCTGTTGTACGCACAGCAGCCCGCCGAGGGCAGCCCAGGCATTTCGGACAACGACCTCAAGAAGTTGGCCACCCAGGCTGGATCGGCCAATATCGACTCTTGCATCGACAACAAGACGTACCGGCCGTTCGTCAAGGTGGTCACCCAGGAGGCCAAGACCATCGGGATCTCCGGCACGCCCACCGTCTTCGTCGACGGCCAGCAGTGGGACAACAAGGCGGACTTCATGACCGTCCTGAATGCGGCTATCGCAGCGAAGAAGTAGTTCTCGGCCTAGGCCTCCCGTCCGCTGGGAATTTCCGTGGGCGGGAGGTCTTGGGCTACCCTTATCTAGCGCTCGCACGTACTAGCTCCGGTTTACGGGGCAACCAGCTCCGGCTCGTCCGGGCAACCAGCTCCGGCTCGTCCGGGCAACCAGCTCCGGTCCGTCCGGGCAACCAGCTCCGGTCCGCCGGAGCGCGCCTCCTTAGCTCAGTTGGCCAGAGCACCGCTCTTGTAAAGCGGGGGTCGTCGGTTCGAATCCGACAGGGGGCTCTTAGTTTGGCTCTGAGCTGCAGGTTTGATTGCTAATGAAGGGGCCGATCCAGCCTTGATTCGGCGGGGTTCCTCGGTTCGAATCCGACGGACATTCCGGCACGGCGGTGGCCTGCAGCTTTAGTTCCGCGGCTGGCCGGGAAGACGTCTAATCCAACCGTGACTCACCTTTAACTCACCTCAATCAGCGCTGTGGCTGTGTGATGTGCTTGTTTTTCGGCGCCGTGGATTGGGGACGTTTCGAGGCGGGACCCTAACAGGATTGCGGCGACTCTGACGTGTTGAGCCCGTCGTCGACGGCATGGCGTCAGGATGGCGGGTTTTTGCGCAGGTACTGTCGTAGTCCGGGAATGGCGTAGTCGGTTTTTCCGTGTCCGGTTGATTCGATGAGTCCTGCGGCCAGGAGCCTGGTCCGGTATTTGGCCACGAGGCTCGGCCGCGAGCCGGTCCGCTGGACTATGTCGCCTGCCGTTGAGGGGCCGTTGTCTACGGCCATGGCGTGCAGGATCTCCAGGTCTTTCGCGGAGGCTGCGGCGAGGGCCGCTTCGATCACCACGCGTTCGTTGCGCCGGATGGCGGCCCCGAGTGCCCGGTCAACGGCCGCGGGGGAGAGGGAGCCGTCGTGGTTCTCGGCCTCCCGCCACAGGAAGTAGCCGACCAGTTGGATGAGGAAGGGGTAGCCTCCGGTGGTTGCGGCTGCCCTGCGGACCAGGTCCGGGGTGATGGTGATCCCGGCGGTGGCGAATGTTTCCATGAAGGATCTTTCGACATCGCGTATCGCGGCGGCATGGAGATCGATCTTGTCGGCTCTGCGAAGGAACGTGGCCACGCCCTCGTTCAGTAGGTCCGATACTGCAGAGGGCAGGCCTGCGAAGATCAGTGCGATGGGCAGGCGATCCTGGATGAAGTGCTGTACGTTGGCCGCCAGCTGCGCCAATTCGGCTCGGTCGGCCGCATGGATCTCATCTACCGTGATGAGGAGCCCGGTCCCGCGTTCGTCCAGTAGTTTCAGGAGCGTTTCCCCCAGTTCCCACCAGTCCACCTGGCGTTCGGGCGAGAGCTGTGACGTGACACTGAACCCGGCAATCGACACCCCTGTGATACGACGGCGGGATTCGGGTTGGTCGTCAAGCTCCTGGATTAGTCGGCGCATTTTTTCGCCGATCCGGCCCATGAAGGTTCCGGTCGCGGTTTCCGCCACTACTGCCCACCCGTCTTCCATGGCCATGTCGTGGGCTGCTCCAAGCATGACCGTCTTGCCGATGCCTCGAGCGCCGGTGAAGATGGACAGCAGTCCGGGCGCTCCGGAGCCGAGCCGCAGACCATATTCGAATTCATCCAGAAGCCCGGACCGGCCGATTACTTCCGGCGGGGTGGCTCCGGCCGTGGGCCGGAACGGGTTGTCTTTGTTGAGCACGTCACGTCCCTCAGGTGAATTCGGGTGAATTTGGTGAATTTGGGCTTCCGGGTGAATTTGGTGAACTTTGAATGATGCTACCCCGCTCGATGGGTCCACGCCACCGAGGAGTCTCCAAGATGGCCGTATCGGCGGCTGGGTAGCGGGGCTCTTCTCAGGCAGAGGAGCCTGCGGATGGAAAAGGAAAGGGAGATTGATGAAAATGGTGAGGAAGACATTTAGGAAGGGCAACGACCGGCTCGACCGTATCTTGGCAAAGCCGGGCATGACCGAGCGCGTGGCCGAAATCCGGGAAGCGTCTGCGCGCGGAACTCGGGGGAAGATTTGTGCCTGATCAGGTGATCGAAAGCTTTTACGCCGATCACTCATGGCAGTCATCCTGCGCAGCTAACGCTTTGCTTCTGGCCGAACGTGCAGCCGACGAATTAGGAAACGGCAAGCTTCGGCGGTTCGACGTCGATTTGAAAACTGGAGCAGTCACTCTATCCTCGGAGACCATCTTCAGAAAGTAGAGGTGAATCGGTTGCTCAGACCGAGAGCTCTATTTAAGGTCGGCTATCGGGCCAGTTGAGGGTGCTCTGGGAAGTGGCCTGATCCCTAGATAGTGTCCTTGTCCTGCCCGCCTTCTCTGGAAGTCTGAGGGATAGCCCAGGTCATGCGCTGCCGGACAAGTCTGGCCATGAAGGACCAAGCAGACCTCTCAGATCCTCACCTCAATCAACGGCAAACGACAACTATTCATCAGTTGTCGTTGAGCACAGAAACCTCTAGATTCCGGGCAAAACGACACTCTCCCGGCCCACCGTGGGCGCCCGAGGCTAAAACGGGGGTCGTCGATTCGAATCCGATAGTTGGCTTTCAGTTTGGCTTTGACCTGCGGGTTTATTGGTGGAAATTGGCCGGCAGCGGGCTGTGACCATACGGCGTTCGTCGGTTCGAATCCAACACCGGTTCCGATGTGGCCCTGAGCTGTTGCGCTCTCCGCCCCCGCCGGGGCCGAAGGCCTGACATTGGAAGCCGCGGCGCTGATATCACGGACGCGCGTTTCATTCCCCACCCCAAAGGTATAGAGCTGGATGCGGCGGTCCGATACCTGTTGGACAGGATAAGCGAGGCCCCTGAAGACGGGCGAGATCCTGTGATTGCTGCTGCCCTTGCGCATTACGAGTTTGAGATTATCCACCCTTTAATGACGGGAGCGCCCGTCTAGTTTCCGCGCGGGCCATCACGTCCGCGGGCATACCGAACCGCAGAGCATCTGCGAACGCCCGTATACTTCGAGCATGTCAGATGCTCCCCCCTTCAGTCCGACGATTGCCCTACTGGCTGTGGCACGGCAGTACGAATCGGAGCTTGGGGCGGCCCTCAAAAACCTGAATGTCAACATCCGTAAGTTCGCTTTGCTCGGCCACATCGACGCCACACCTTCCGTCTCCTTCAGCCAGCTCGCCCGGCGTTCCCGGATAACCGTGCAAAGCACCCACACTGCCGTCGAAAGCCTCGTTAGGGCGGGCCTTGTTGAAGATGCCACGGCAACGCCGGGCTCGGCCTCGACCCTTCGCTTGACGGAAGCCGGGCGAGAACTGTTAGCGAGAGCCAAAAGGGAAGTTGGGACGTTGGACGAGAGTCTTGCGGGGCGGTTTCCGCAGCTCGTCCGAGCTTTAAAAGAATCCGTCCTCGAAACACGATGATGTAACGCGGCAACCTTCAGTTAGACTGAAGGTGTGCAAGCTACTCTTCTTTCTATACACGTCATCGCAGGCATTCTGTTCGTGGGGCCTGTGGCCCTAGTGGTCAGCCTCTTTCCCCGGTACGCGCCGAGCGGCGCCGGAGTTCACCCGGGCCCTTCTGATAACGGAGATATTGCCGTTGCTTGGGCTTTGCACAGAACCATCCGCATTTATGGAGCTCTGGCGGTCAGCGTTCCTGTTATCGGCATCGTTCTGGCATTCGTCCAGGGTCGCCTGGGTGAAATTTGGATATCTGTCGCCATGATTCTGACTGCTGTGGCGGGGGCATTGCTCGTATTGAGAATCGCCCCGGAGCAGCGCGATGCTCTCGACCTTCCGGGTGACACGATGAGACTCCGTCGCATCCGGATACTAGCCGGCGTGTTCAATGTGCTCTGGGTTCTGGTTGTCATCATGATGATCGTGCGTCCCGGATCGAAATATTCATGAGACGTGTGCTTCGAGTCCTTGCGGCATTGTCCATCCTCGAGCTGGCGAGCGTCCTGGTGCTGCTGTTGAACATCTCTGCGGTACACCTTCACGCCATAACAGTCACTGTGGGCCCGATTCACGGCGCGCTTTACCTTGCGGTGGGTGTTACGGCCCTGTTCGCACGTCGTCTGCGCCTGCGTACTCGCCTTGGCGCGCTCCTCCCGGTGATTGGGGGCGTCCTGACGCTGATCAACGTTCGGGTAGAAGAACCGTAAACATGACGCCCTTCAGGCAATCTCAGGGCTTGTCCAGGCGGGCGGAATCATCGGGCAGCGTCAGTGGGCTTGGATGAGCACGAAATCCGGGTCGACGAGCTCGATGGCTGAGAGGTAGGCGTCTCCGTCGAACCCTGGCACGATCGCGGCCTGCAGCAGGTAGCCCTGGCAGATCCCGACGATCACCGGGGCGACTGCTTTTGCGCGCTGCCGTGCCGCCGCCGCGGAAAGGTTGCGCTTGAGGAACCAAGCCCGGAAATAACGCTCGAATAGCCCGATCAGTTCCCGCATTAGTTCGCCCACGATCTCTTTGAGTCCTGCGTCGACAATGGCAGCACCCCACACCTGCACGAGGATGCTGGGGTCGCCGAGATCGCGACCCAGCCCTCCGAGAAATTCGCGCACCACGGTGGCAGGGTGGGGGAGGGGGGTCTGCTTCTCGAGAGCCGCCAGATCGGCAGTGCGGCCGGACATGACGTCGTGCACGACGCGCTCAACGAGATCGTGTTTGTTCTTGTAATGGTTGTAGATCGCGCCGGCCGAAAGTTGCGACTCGGCAATGATGTCGGCCATCGACGTACCCTCGAAGCCTTTGCGCGAGAAGCAGTGCAGGGCAGCGGTCGCGATTTGACGGCGTCGCTCGGCGCGGTGGTCATCGCTCACTTTTGGCATGGTCCTATTAAAAACGATTATTCGTTCTTGACAAGTCGACCCGACTTCCCAACAATAAAGAACGGTTATTCGTTTTTATTTCTCCTGACTGGAAGGGCCCCATCCATGACTCGTCTCGCCATCAACGGATTCGGCCGCATCGGGCGCAACGCCCTGCGTGCCCTGCTCGAGCGCGGCAGTGACCTCGAGGTCGTCGCCGTGAACGACCTCGGCGATCCCGCGACCCTCGCCCGTCTCCTCGCCTACGACTCGACGGCAGGTCGTCTCGGCCGCCCCGTGACCGTCGACGCAGACACCCTCGTCGTCGACGGCCGGCGCATCCGCGTGCTCGCCGAGCGTGAGCCGGCGCAGCTGCCCTGGGCCGACCTCCGCGTCGACATCGTGCTCGAGGCCACCGGCCACTTCACGTCGGCCGCCGCCGCCCGCGCACACCTGGACGCGGGCGCGAAGAAGGTGCTCGTGAGCGCGCCGTCCGACGGCGCCGACGTCACCCTCGCCTTCGGCGTGAACACGGATGCCTACGACCCGGCCGTGCACACCATTGTCTCGAACGCCTCCTGCACCACCAACGCGCTCGCCCCGCTGGCGGCGGTGCTCGACGAGCTCGCCGGCATCGAGCACGGCTTCATGACCACGGTGCACGCCTACACGCAGGAGCAGAACCTGCAGGACGGCCCGCATCGCGACCCGCGCCGCGCCCGCGCCGCCGGCATCAACATCGTGCCCACCAGCACGGGCGCGGCGAAGGCGATCGGCCTGGTACTACCCTCGCTTGAGGGCAAGCTCTCCGGCGACTCGATCCGGGTGCCGGTTCCGGTGGGCTCGATCGTGGAACTCAACACCACCGTCGCCCGCGACGTCACACGCGGGCAGGTGCTGGCCGCCTACCGGGCCGCGGCGGAAGGCCCGCTCGCGGGAATCCTGGAGTTCTCGGACGACCCGCTGGTCTCCAGCGACATCACCGGCAACCCGGCGTCGTCAATCTTCGACTCCGCGCTCACCCGGGTCGACGGGCGGCACGTGAAGGTGGCCGCCTGGTACGACAACGAGTGGGGCTTCTCGAACCGCGTCATCGACACCCTCGAACTGCTCGCCAAAGGAACACAGCTATGAGCCCCTCCCTTTCGGCCCGGCCACACACGCGTTGGGCAATTGTGGTCGCGATCGCCGTCGTGGCGTCCGTCGTCATCGGCGTCTTCGTGCTGGCTTTCACTTGGCCGTCCGTCACGTCGACCGTGCAGAATATTCCGGTCGCCGTCGCTGGCACAGGGGTGCAGGCCGATGCCGTCGCCAAACAACTCGAGCAGGCTGCAGGCGCCGAACTCACGGTCACCCGTGTAGGCGCCCGTGGGGACGCGGTGTCACTTCTGAAGACGCGCGACGTATTCGGCGCCGTCGTCATCGGCGACTCTCCCACGGCGGGCCCGGAGATACTGGTCGCGGGGGCCAACGGCGCCACCGTCACGCAGGTCATGACTGCGGTCGCAGGGCAGATCCAGGTCGCACGCACCAAGCAGTTGACTGCGCAGGGCGTCCCGCTGGCCCAAGTGCCCACGGTGCCAGTGACAGATGTGGTGTCCTTCGCCTCGACGGATCAGCGCGGTGCCGGACTCGGCGCGCTCGCTTTCCCTCTCGTGATCGGTGGCGTGGTCGGCGGAGTCTTGTTCACGTTGTTCGTCGCCGGGGTCTGGCGGAGACTCGTCGGTGTCATGGCGTACGCTGCTGCTTCTGGGATTGTGGTCGTCGCGATCGCCCAGGACTGGTTCGGCATTCTGCAGGGGGACGCCATCGCGAACGGCATCGCGATCGGCTCATCTACGCTCGCGATAGGCGGCCTCGTCGTCGGTGTCACAGCTCTCCTTGGGCCCCGAGGCGTTGCGATCGGCGCGGCGCTCGCTCTCCTGATCGGCAACCCGATGTCCGGCTCAACGCAGCCACGGCAGTTCCTGCCTGATCCCTGGGGCGCAGTGGGGCAAT
This sequence comes from Arthrobacter sp. 2RAF6, assembly GCF_052115205.1. Lineage (NCBI taxonomy): Bacteria > Bacillati > Actinomycetota > Actinomycetes > Micrococcales > Micrococcaceae > Arthrobacter > Arthrobacter sp. 2RAF6. The sequence continues at coordinate 25,898 of NZ_JBFRGF010000045.1, forward strand.
GGTTCGCGCCAGGCGCTTCAGCCACACTGCTGCGCGATCTGTCATACTTCCCGGACGCGGCGACCACATTCCCGTGGCTCGTGCTCTCCGGCTGGGTCGCTCTCGGCGTCGTACTCGTGGCCGCCGGCCACACCCGCAGCCGGGGCATCCTCGTGCCGCATGACAGTCTCGAAGGACATGAGCCGGAGGCGGCGTACCGTGACCCTCACGACGCGCGCCAGCCGGTGTAGGCAGTGGCCTGACGGTCGGAGTGTGCCGCGGGACCTACGAGCGGCGGGTGACACGCCCCATCGGGGGAGTCGTCTTCGGGAGCCGGGAGTAGGCGCGGCTTGAGGGGCAGTCGCAGGGGTGGTCAGCGTTGTGCGGCGAACGACTCGACGTAGGCCAGGGCGCCGTGCAGGGCGTCGCGCAGCGGCGTGCTGTCGCCAGCCGCCTGTTCCAGCAGTGCTCCGCCCTGGAACGCGGCGGCGAGCAGGTGGGCAAGCGCTGCCGGGTCGGCCTCCGGCCGCAGTTCGCCGCGCTCGCGCATCTTGTTCAGGCCGCGCTTGAACAGCTCCTGCCATCGCCTAAAGCCGTCCGCCACCGCGTCGCGGTGGGCGGGTTCGGTTTTCACGACTTCTGCGGCCAAGGAGCCGAACGTACACCCGCCGCGCAGCATTTCCTGTGAGCCTATGTAAGTGTCGTACCACCGGTGCAACGCGGCGAAACTGTCCAGTTCGCCCAGCTCGGGTACTTGGTGGCGGGCGACGATGTTGTCGGCCTGCCAGGCGAGCACCGCGCGAACCAGGGACTCCTTGGTGGGGAAGTGGCGGTTCAGCTGGGAGCCGCTGATCCCGGCGGCGGCGCGGATCTGCTCGTTGTTGGTGTTCTGGGCACCGTGCTCATAGATCAGCTCGGCGGCCGTCTTGATGATGCGCTCGCGTGTGGCCAGCCCTTTGGGGGTCAGCTTCTGAGCCGACGCTTCGCTGCTTGCGGTCATGACGATAACTTTATCAGAAAAATGGGCTTGACAACCCTTTTTTTATGCCGTTCCATTGAACTGAGTCCAAAAGGGCTCGCAAGCCCATTTTCAAGAGAGGGAGCGGACGACATGTCCACACAGGCTTCATTGCAGACGGTCGCAACGACACCACACTCCGGCCCGGCTCCGGTCGTCACGGAGACGGGCCACCCCCGCCGCTGGAGCATCATGGCGGTGCTCGGTGCGGTCGCCTTCATGGCACAGCTCGACTTCTTCGTCGTGAACGTCGCCCTCGACGGGATCGGCCAGTCGTTCCCGAGCGCGAGTGTCGCGAGCGTCTCGTGGGTCCTCTCGGCCTACGCGATCGTCTTCGCCGCCGTGCTCGTGCCCGCGGGTCGGATCGCGGACCACTGGGGACGCAAGAAGATGCTGCTCGCCGGGGTGGTGGTCTTCACCCTCACTTCCGTCGGCGCGGCCGCCGCACCGAGTCTTGGCGTGCTGGTCGCCGCCCGCGCCATCCAGGCCGTCGGTGCCGCGATGATCGTGCCGACCTCCCTCGGCCTGCTCTACCCGAGTTTCCCCAAACGCCAGCACACCCTCGTGGTCGGCCTGTGGGCGGGGGTGGGCGCGATCGCGGCCTCGGCCGGCCCGCCCGTCGGCGGTCTGCTCGTCACCCTTGACTGGCGGTTGATCTTCCTGATCAACGTTCCCGTCGGGGTCGCCACGTTCGTCGCCGGCGCGCTGCTGCTGCCCGAGGTCCGTCAGCCCAAGGGTGCCTCCCTGCCGGACCCGGTTTCGGCCCTCACGCTGCTGCTGGCCGTGAGCATGCTCGTGCTTGCCACCGTCCAAGGACCGGAGTGGGGCTGGACCGACGCACGCACCGTTGCGCTGTTCGCCGCCGCCGTCCTGGCCGGGGCCGCGACCATCGAGCGGACCCTGCGCGCCAAGGCACCGGTGATCGAGAAGCAGTTGTTCACCAGCAGGCCGTTCACCGCTGCCACAGTGGCTCTGTTCCTGTTCTTCGTTGGCTTCGCCATCGTCCTGCTGAGCACCGCCCTGTTCATGCAGGAGGTGTGGCACTTCAGCCCGTTAAGCGCAGGCGCCGGCATCGCCCCCGCCCCCCTGGCATCGATCGCCTTCGCGATCAACGCCGGGCCCATGCAGCGCCGCTTCGGGCGCATCGCCCCAGCCGTGACCGGCACCCTGATCATGGCCCTTGCCGCCGTTTACTGGCTAGCGGCCGTGCACACCACCCCCGACTACTGGGGTGGCATGTTCCCTGGCCTGATCCTGGTGGGTCTGGCGGGCGGCCTGGCCCAAGCGCCGCTGTTCGCCGCGGCGGGCACCCTCGCACCCGAACGCGCCACCACCGGCAGCGCCGTGCTCAACATGAGCCGGCAGATCGGCAGCGCCGTGGGCGTAGCCGTGCTCGTCGCCCTCACGCCTCACGCCACGATCGAGGGATTCGACCACGCCTGGTGGGTCCAGGCCGGCGCCGGACTTGCCGCCGGCACCGCCTTGCTCGCCCTCCGGCCCCGCCGCACGAACTGACTGTGGGCCCGCCTCCGCTCCGAACGATCGCGCAACGGGTACGGCCCCTCTCGAACACGCCCCGCCCAGCGACCCCTCAAGAAAGTCGTTGCCATTCTGCACGGGCGCGGCGCGTCCGACCCCTCATCCAACACCTTCTCACCGTCGACCACCGCAACGGCATCTTCGCCGGCACCAACGACCTCGTGAAGACAATCGGCGGAGCCGACCCTCGCGACGTCGGGGACTTCATCGCCCACTACCGGGCGTCCTTCCACCTGACCACCCACTGAGCACTGGAGAACATCATGAGCGTTTGGTTCATCACAGGATCGTCCCGCGGGCTCGGCCTGGAAATCGCCCGCGCCGCGCTGACCGCCGGCCACCAAGTGGTGGCCACCGCACGGAATGCGGAAACCGTACCCGAACAGCTACCCTGCGCCGGCGATTCGCTCCTGGCCGTGCCGTTAGACGTGACCGACCCGGAGAGCATCCGGGCCGCCGTCGACGCGGCGGTGGAACGGTTCGGACGAATCGACGTCCTGGTCAATAACGCCGGAACCGGCCTGCTCGCCGCCGTGGAGGAATCCGACGACGCCGCGGTGCGTGCCGTGTACGAGACCAACGTGTTCGGCCCGCTAGCCGTCCAACGCGCTGTATTGCCTCTGCTGCGACGCCAGCGTTCCGGGCACGTGATCAACATCAGTTCCATCGTGGGCTTCGCCACCGCACCGGGCTGGGGCATCTACGCATCCACGAAGTTCGCCGTCGAGGGATTCACCGAAACGCTCCACGCCGAACTGGCGCCATTGGGCGTCCAAACGACGCTCGTGGAACCTGGCTTCTTCCGCACCGACTTCCTCGACCCGGCGAGCCTGCACACTGGTCCCGACATGATCGAGGACTACGCGGCCACCGCCGGGACGATGCGCCAGGCCGCCGCAGGCCTCAACCACGCCCAGCCCGGCGACCCGGCCAAGGCCGCCCGCGCCGTCGTTGAGATGGCCGCTGCCGCCGAGCCGCCCTTGCGCCTCCAACTGGGAGCCGACACCCTGCGGGCTGTCGAAGCCAAGCTCGATAGCTTCCGCAAGGAGATGGATACCTGGCGGCACGTCGCCCTATCCACCGATCACGACTAACAAGACCCATACCGCAAGTCTCATTAAGCTTGACGAAACCCGCGTGAGCGTTGCCAACTTCGCTGAGACGGGACAGGGATATCGGGCGGAAGCGAGCTTGGCGCGGGGGAGTGGGTGGGTCTAGAGCACCAACCATTGGATGACCATCCATCCCACGACGGCATTGTCTCCCATTGCAACCGACTCGCCAATCAAACCCTTTGCCTCTTCCGGGTCCCGCTTTGGACACACGGTGTTTGGAACATCAAAGAGAAAAACTTCGGGCCCAGTTCACTTGAACCGGGCCCCGAGCGTCCCGCCACTGCCTTGGGAAGTTATGTGGCTCCGAGGGCCCGTCAGCTATGTGTCCGCCTGAGTTCGGGGGACGCTGGTCGAACCCCGCGTGATGAACCGCGTTGCGAGCTCAACCCTGGGTCCCTCCGTGTTTGCGTCGACACCTTCTTTCTGATTCGTTAGGCGCAGGAGCATGCGAAAGGCGGTCGCTCCCATCTCCTGGATGGGCTGCCTCACAGTGGTCAGTTGTGGTGTCGCCCATGTTGCTTCGGGAATGTCGTCGAATCCGACGACGCTGACGTCCCCGGGGATGTTGAGCCCGAGGTAGCGCACGGCGTCGTAGACGCCGAGAGCCATCAGGTCCGACGCTGCGAAGATGGCCGTAGGCCTGTCCTCGCGGCTCAGGACGTCGACGGCGAAATCGCGTGCCTCGTCGCGGTTCCAATCGGCAGCACCGACTAACCGAGGATCGACGTGCAGGTCCGCGGCCGACAGGGCGGAGCGAAAACCGTCGAGGCGCGCTCGACTATAGAGGTGATTCTTCACTCCTCCGATGAGGGCGAAATGTTTGTGCCCCAGGCTCAGTAGGTGCTCGGCCGCAATCCGTCCGCCTTCCCAGTTCGCCACGCCCACGCTTGCGGCATTACGCGGAGCAGGGCTCATCGGATCGATGAGGACGACGGGTATGCCAGCCGTATCTAGTGCACTCAGCTGTGTCGACGTGGGATCGACCAGGACGACGATTGCTCCGGTTGACGGGCGGCGCAGGAGCCGGCTCACCCAGTCGCGGCCCGCGCGGGCGATCGTGAGGACCACGTCGCAGTCCGCGACCGCCGCGGCTTCTTCGACGCCAGTGAGGATGCTGTTGGCCCATGAGCCTTCGATGTTGCTCACCACGAGGTCGACGAGGCGAGGCGTGTTCCCGGGCGAGCGACCCGCCGGGCGTGATCCCTTGGCCTTCGCGTAACCCATCTCCTGTGCGATCCGGACCACGCGCTCACGCGTTGCGAAGGACACGTCTGTCGCTCCGCGGAGCACCTTTGACACTGTCGGTGTGCTGAGGCCGGCCGCGGCTGCTACGTCGGCCAAGGTCGGGTTCTTGCCATCCGCTGCGGGACTCATGTTTTTGCGCAAAAAAATTTTCCTTTGATCTCCAAATGGCGATATGTATACTCTCTCTGCGCAAAAGGATATTTGAAAATTGCGCAACTTTTCAATATTCGATGACCCGCTGGCGGGTCGAGGAGGAAAGTCGATGGAGACTTCACGTTTTACTACATCGAGGCGGGGCTTCTTGGGCCTTGTCGGAACCGGCGCGGCCGTCGCCGCTCTTGCGGCTTGCTCGACTGGGGGCGGTGGCGGTGGGGCAAGTGCTAATTTGAAGTTCTGGAACATGCCTTGGGGTACTCCCGCGTTCAACACCCTTGACAGCAAGATCACCCTTGGCTACAAGCCGGAGTCGGGTCTTCCTGCGGCGACTTATCAGGCGATCCAGTGGGCAAACTTCAACCAGACTTTCTCGTCTGCCCTCGCATCGAAGACCGGGCCGGCCATCTCCTCGGGCGGCGGCACCCAGGCGTTCCAATTCGCTAAACAAGGCTTTATCGCTCCCGCGGACGGCCTCATCGAGAGCTGGAAATCCAATGGCATCTACGATGACTTCCTCCCTGGAGTCCTCGACACGATGAAGGCCGACGCCGGATACGTAGCCGTTCCGTACAACCTTGACATGCGGGTGAACTGGTACAACAAGGAGCTACTCGAAAAGGCGGGCGCGACTCCTCCCACCGACTGGCAGTCCTACCTCGACGCAGCGGCCGCTCTGAAGAAGATCGACGTGTACGGGTTCGCGGCCAACGGCAACGCTAGTGGCGGTAACGCCTTCCAGATGATCGTGGGCCTGATGATCAACAATGGTGGCGGTATCTTTGACGAGGAGCACAAGCCGAATTTGGTGACCGCCGCGAACATCGAAGCGCTCGAGTTCGTGCGCGAGAACATCAGCAAGGGCTACATGGACCCTGCCGCCATCAGCTACACAGCGACGAACGCGAACTCGCAGTGGAAGGCCGAGAAGTTCGGCATGGGCTTCGACGTCCCCAACCTCGCGGCCAACGTCGGTGGAGCGTCCGCATCGCAGTTGGTGGTCGGCGATCCGCTCACTAGCGCCAGCGGCAAAAAGGGCGCCCTGTATTTCCCGAACAACATCATGATGTACAAAAACACACCCAGCCAGAAGGGCTCGGAGGCGTTCATGACCTATTACTACCAGAACATGAAGGCCCTATGGACCCAGAACACCGGCATCGGCCTCCCGGTTCTGAAATCAATCGCGGCGACCCCGGAATTCCAGTCGGACCCAAACGCAGTCAAGATCGTCAAGATGTGGCAGCCCATCGCCAAGACCTGGGCAGCGCCCGGAGGAACCGCCCTTTTCTCGAACATTTCTTACGTCGACAGCACGCCCGCCATCTCCGACTTCGGCCAGAACGTTCTCTCAGGTAAGTCTCCGAAGGACGCCCTGACGACATTCCAGGCCACGTTGACGTCGCTCATCAAGGGCTGACCCATGACATCCACGAGCATCGCCGAGAGCGTCAAACGTGCACGCCGTGGGGTCGGACCGGCCGGGACGGGACGCCAGCCCGGTCCGGCGCCCGCCGGTCGGGCCAGGAGACGGTTTACACCGCCCACCTGGACACTCATAGCATTCGCAGCACCGTCCCTCATTCTTCTTCTGCTCCTGAACGTCTACCCCCTCGTCTATGCCTTGATTCAAGCACTCCATGACGGCACCCTTCTCGAAACCGGGCCCTTCGTCGGATTGAAGAATTTCGCCGACGTACTCGCCCAGCCCTCGTTCTGGTCAGCGACGTCGTTCACCATCGTCTTCACCGTCGTCGGCGTGTTCGGCTCCTGGCTCGTCGGACTCGCGCTGAGCCTGCTGCTACGCACCCACATCCCGGCCGGCGGACTGTTCAAGGTTCTGCTTCTCCTGCCGTGGATCGTTCCCACGGTCGTCTCCGCGACGTCATGGAACTGGCTGGTTGCAACACCCCAGAGCCCGCTTCCAGTGATCGCGGAGCATCTAGGCTTCGGAAACGTGCTCTTCCTGGCAGACCCGATGCTCGCGCAGGTCGTGGTCTGCCTCTTCAAAGTGTGGATTTCCTTCCCGTTCATGATGATGATGATGTCGTCAGCTCTCTCCTCAGTCGACACGAACGTCTACGAGGCGGCAAAGGTCGACGGGGCGACTGGATGGCAGGCGTTCCGGCTCATAACACTCCCGCTGATTGCGCGCACGACGTTCGTGTCGTGGATTCTGATGACGATCTTCTGCGTGAACGACTTCCCGACGATCTTCCTGCTCACCGGCGGAGGCCCGGCACATGCGACGACGTCCCTGGTCCTCCTCGCCTACCTCACCGTCTTCCAGAACTTCCAGACCGGCCCCGGCGTCGCCATCGCGTTCCTGATGACGTTCGTCCTCGTGGTGATCTCGGTCGTTCTTTACCGCCAGATCCGAAAGGTCAACGTCGAATGATAACGACCAGTGCTCCTCAAGAAGAAGTCCGAACGGGACCCAGGGACAGGGGCGGGACTCCGGCCGACCGCCAGACCTCCCGGGACATCCGTGAGAGAGGCAAGTGGCCCCGCTTCGTCTTGATCCTGCTCATGTCCGCCGTCGTCCTGGTCCCGATCGTCGCCGTCTTCGGACTGTCGCTGACACCGTCACTCGGCTCGAACGCAGAAGGTCTCACCTTCGAGAACTTCGGGAACATCTTCACCCAGACGGCCGTCCTGACCTGGCTCGGCAACAGCCTTGTCATCACCGCCTTCACCGTCGTTGTCGCCGTCGCGGTCGCCGCTCCCGCCGGTTACGTTCTGTCCAGGGCCCGCAACCGGCTCGTGTCGGGATATTCGCTCATCCTGTTCGTCGTGCAGTCCCTGCCTGTCGTCACCTCGGCGATCCCGCTCTTCATCTTGTTCGCGAACCTTGGGTTGGTCGACAGCCTCTTTGGCGTCGTAATCATCTACGTCGGTGCCACGATGTCGGTCGCGATCTGGATGATGGCCGCCTACTACGACTCCATCCCCATCGCTCTCGAAGAAGCCGCCTGGATAGACGGTGCCTCGATCTTCGGTTCGTTCACCCGCATCGTCCTCCGGAACTCCCTGCCGGGTATCCTCTCAACCGCGATCTTCTCGTTTCTCCTGGCCTGGAACGACTACCTCATTGCCGTCGTGTTCCTCCGGTCCGACCCGAATTACACCCTTCCGGTCGGCTTGGAATCCTTCTTCCAGCAGAACGCCACCAACTGGGGCCTCGTCATGGCAGTCGCCGTCGTGATGATGCTCCCGCCGATCATCCTGTTCGCGTTCCTCAACAAGCACTTCTCGGTCGGCGGAATCGGCGGGTCGCTTTCCAGCCGCTGAGCGACGCCCCCAAGAACGCATCAACGAACTATGTCGCATGGCGGCAGCAAGGAAAACATGAGTACCCCTGATCCACGATCGACGACCAAAACCGCACTCGTCGTGCGCGGCGGTTGCGACGGACACCAACCCGTCGAGGCCACCAACCTCTTCATCCCGTTCCTCGAGGCGCGCCGCTACACGGTGCGTGTGCAGGAATCACCCGCGGTCTATGCTGACAGCTCCTACATGCCCTCGGTCGACCTCATCGTCCAGTCGAACACGATGACCTCGATCGAGAAGGAGAGCTCACCGGCGAGCAGGCTGACAACTATCGCCCTCACACCATCAACATGACCGAAGCCGCAGCCTCGCACCCCGTCACCGAAGGCATCGGCGACTTCGAGCTGACCACTGAGCAGTACTGGGTACTCCACGACGACTACAACGACGTGCTCGCGACCACCACCCAGGCCGTCCGGCCCTGGGACCCGTGGAACCGCGAAATCACCTCACCCGCCATCTGGACCAGGCAGTGGGGCAAGGGCCGCATCTTCGTCTCTACGCCCGGTCACCGTGTCGACATCCTCGAGAACCCGAACGTCAAAACCATCATCGAAAGGGGATTGCTGTGGGCGTCCCGCTAACCGTCGGAGTCATCGGCGTCGGAAAGATCAGCGAACAGTACTTCAAAAGCCTCCCGAAGCTGCCCGGTCTCAAGTTCGTCGCTGTCGCAGACATCAACGAAGGACGTGCGCACGAGGTCGCAGCCGAGCATGGTGTCGAAGCCCTGACAGTCGATGAGCTCCTCGGAGACGACCGAATCGACTCGATCATCAACCTGACCATCCCCGCCGCGCACGTCGAAGTCGGGACGCGGGCGCTCCACGCCGGCAAGCACGTCTTTGCCGAGAAGCCCCTCGCGCTGTCCCCGGAAGAAGCCCTCCCCATGCTGGAGCTTGCCGACTCTTTGGGACTTCGAGTCGGGAGTGCCCCCGATACGGTCCTCGGCACGGGCGTCCAAACTGCCCTGCAGCTGCTCAACGCAGGTGCCATCGGCGCACCGGTAGCGGCGCAAGTTCACTGGTCGGCACCCGGACACGAACGCTGGCACCCGTCACCCCTCTTCTATTACCAACCCGGCGGCGGCCCACTATTCGATATGGGTCCCTACTACCTGACCAGCCTCGTCATGTTCTTCGGACCCGTCGTCCGCGTTTCGGGAGTGGCCACAAGGTCCGACCGTGCGCGAATCGTCGAGACCGGCCCCCTGGCCGGCACACCGATCCCCGTGGAGATCGACACTCATGTCAGCGCGATCCTCGAGCACGCGAACGGGGTGACCACCACGATCACGGTCAGCTTCGAAGTCTGGGCCACCCGGACACCGCTCTTTGAGATCTACGGCACCGATGGCACCATCGCTGTCCCCGACCCGAACCGATTCTCCGACCCCGTCGAACTGGTGACGAGGGAAGAACCGGAACGGCGTGAGGTGCCAACCTCTGCTGGTTACGAGGACGCCGGGCGAGGTTACGGCCTCGCAGACATGGCCAGAGCCATCGAGACAGACCGCCCACATCGGGCCTCCGGACGGGTAGCGTTCCACATCCTCGAGGTCATGGACGCCATCACGCGCGCGAGTCAAGAGCATCGGGTCATTGAAGTCGACAGCACGGTCGACAGGCCAGCCGTTGTGCCCTTTGGTGCGGCACCCGACAACTGGTAGCCGCGGCGCGCGCGGCAGCGAAGTATCGTACGAGCAAAGTCTCATCCTCCGATGGCGCTCATGCTGCGGTCCGGCTGGACGAAGTCGGGTGCGCCGAGGCCGGTGTGGTCCATGCCGTGTGCCTTGGGTTTGATCCACATGGCGTCCTGCCAGCGTTGGGCGAGTTCCTCGTCGCTGGCTCCGTGCCGAAGCAAGCCGAGGAGGTCGAATTCGTCGCGGGAGAACAAGCAGCTCATGATCTTGCCTTCGGCGGTGATCCTGGTGCGCCGGCAATCGGAACAGAATGGTTCGGTGACGGAAGCGATGATGCCGACGGTGCCCAGAAGCGGACCCGTGGCTTCGGCGGTTGCCGGGTCCCGGCG
>NZ_JBFRGF010000046.1:0-34649 GCF_052115205.1 Arthrobacter sp. 2RAF6
TCGCTTATTTCCTGCGCAGATTCCACGGTCCTTGCCCTGCGGGTAGACAGGCCTCCGTCGGCCACAGCTCCGCAAGCTTCGCCAGCAGCCAAAAAACAACGGGGGGGAGAAGGGGAACTGGCCGGTCACCTAAGCCGCCCCACCCACCACATCCTCGGAAAAGGACACACAACCATGAGCGACTTCATCAGCTTCACCAACCCGGCCGACATCCTCGCGCTCATCCCGCACACACTGGGGGAACAGCCCACGGAATCCTTCGTCGTGCTGACCATGAACGGAACGCGGCTCGGCGCGACCCTGCGCGTGGATGCACCGTTCGGAGCGGACCCCCGCGGCTACGCCCAGACGCTCGTCAGCCACCTGAGCGCGGACGAGAACGCCACGGGCACCCTCCTCGTGATCTACACCGACGAGAACAGCCCCGGAAACCCCCGCCCCTACTCGGAACACGTCGAGGCATTGCGCGCAGAGCTGGCCACCGCTCAGATGCCGCTGAAGGACGCATGGATGGTCACCTCCCACGCGTGGCGGAACTACCTGTGCACCGACCCCGCATGCTGCCCGGACGAACCGCTGGAGGCGATCACGACCAGCAACGGCAACGCCGAACTGATCTACCGGGGGAGCCACGTCACCGGATTCACCGCGCCTGTTCCCTTCACCGGAGACGCAACTGTCCGCGAAACCATCAAGGCGCACACCCCCGAAAGGTGGCCGGGGGAACTGGACCGAAGCCGGGCCATATGGGCCGAGGTTCTTCAAAACCCGGAAACCCTGACCGCCGGGCGCGCGCACGAACTGGCAGGAGCATTCCAGCACCCCACGGTCCGGGACTACCTCATGGCCGACGTCATGACCACCGCGCCGGAGCAATTCACCTCCGTCCTGCTGGGCGTGGTCCTTGCCCGTCCGGACTGGGCACGCGTTGACCGCGCCCAGGAAATCGCATTCGAACTGATGAAGGCAACCCCGGAAGGCCAGCGCGCACCGATGCTCTGCCTGATCGGCTGGCTGGAATGGCTCAAGGGCAAGTCCAGCTTCGCCGCCCGGTACTTCAAGCTCGCCATGGAGGACGTCACCGACTACCGGCTGGCCTCGCTGCTGACCGAGCTCCTCAACCGGGGACTCGTCGCCGACTGCGCACGGAACAAGGCAATGTCCTACACACCGTCCATTCGGTAACCGGACGAACCAAAGCCGGACCCCATACCGGGTCCGGCCTTGGTCATCCTCCAGGGTGCGGCGGCGGCCTCCTCCGCTGCGCTCCCCCGGCCGTCAACGCTGACGCGGGCGCAGCACCAATTCCAGACAGTGTGCAGGATCCGCCGCTAGGGTGAAAGGACAACCCCGTCCCAAACCCAGGCAAGGAAACCCCGCCATGGCATCAGAGTTCCGCATGACCGAGGACGATACCGTCGGCCCCGATGCCAGCCACGTCGAAGACCTGCTGGAATTGCGCCTGCTCACGGCAGGCCCGGAAACCGGGCCCGTAGACTTTCCCGTAACAGACCACCGGCTCGAGCAGCCGTAACCCACAGCAGCATCCACAGATTTCCTTTTTCCGAGGGAAAACAGAAAGAGCCGGCGCATTCAGCGCCGGCTCTTTCGCCTTGCCGTACCCGGCCGGCCCGGCGGTGACCAGGCCAAGAGCATGCTCGCGGGCTCGCACCCCTTTCGGGCGTCCACTCCGCAAGCTCCGTGGCCGGCTGTTGGGTGCTGACGGTCCGTCGCAGAGCTCCTGCCCGTCATCACCTGTTTGTCTACGACGTTTTCTGGTTGCTGTCCTTCGGATTCTAGGCGTCCGCTCCACCCTGTCTAGCCCCTCCTTCGTCGGGGCCTGCGGCGCAGGAATTTCCCTGCGGCGCTCCTTCGTCGCTTATTTCCTTGAGGGAATTTCCCACGCCTTGCCCAAGGGTAGACAGGGCTCCGTCGGCCGCCGAGCAAGCAAGCTTGCCAGCAACCAAAAAACAACGGGGGAGAGGGGACGCTGGCCGGTCACCTGGGCCGCCCCACTCGCCCGACTTCTCGGCAAAGAAGGAGCAACACCATGAACACCACGCCCACGCTCGAAATGATCGACCCCGCCACGCTGACCGTCGAGGTCAACGTCCGCAAGGACGCCGCCCTGACCGCTGACTTCATCGCCAGCATCAAGGAACACGGGGTGATGGAACCCGTGATCGCCCACCGCAGGGACGACGGCACCGTGCACGTCCTGATGGGACAGCGCCGTACCCGCGCCGCTGTGGAAGCCGGACGGGACAGCATCCCAGTCATGATCATCGCCAGCCCCGAAGAGGCCGACCGCATCCTCACACAGGTGGTCGAGAACATCCAGCGCACGGAACTCTCCGACGCCGACGAGGCCGACGCCTACCACCAGCTCTCCCTCATCGGAGTGTCCGCCGCCCAGATCGCCAAGAAAACAGGACGCACCAAGACCACCGTCGAGGGAGCGCTCAAGGCCAAGGCATCCGAGGCCGGAGCCTCCGCCCTGGGCAAGGGATGCACCATCGAGGAAGCTTTGATCCTCGCCGAGTTTGAGCCGGATGAGGAAGCCATCGCTGAGTTGGAATCGGTCATCATGGACGAACCCGAGCAGTTGTTCCACGTAGCCCAGCAGCTGCGCGACGAGCGCGAGCGGGCCGCCGCCCTCGCGGCGCTGATCGCGGAACTGGAAGCCCAAGGCAAGACCATCGTGGAGGACGCCGGGAACTACGCCGACGAAGAGAACCTTTACGTCTCAGCGGCAAACCGGGCAGATGGAGAACCGGCCACCGAGGAGGACGCCAACGCCTACGTGATCAGCACCGACTACCGGGGCCAGCACAACGCGAAGCCCGTCATCACCGGCTGGAAGGAACAGGGCTTCACCCCGAAGTACGAACGCCACGACGGCGGCACTCAGACCCAGAAAGGCCCGATGACCGACGAGCAGAAAGCCGAGCGCAAGACCCTGATAGCCAACAATAAAGCCATGGAATCGGCAACGACCGTGCGCCGGGACTGGGTCAAGACCCTTCTGGCCCGCAAGACCGCCCCGAAGGGATGGCAGTACTTCACCGTCCACGCGATCACCCACCACCCCGAAACCGCCAGCGGCTACGACGGCAAGGTGGCCGCTGAGATGGTCGGCGCGAAATTCGAAGAATCCAACGCATGGGCGTGGAACCCGCTGCGGGATCACGTGGCCAAGTCCACGGCGCGGCCCGAGTTCTCTTTGATCGCGCTGGTCTGCGCAGGGTATGAGAAGACGATCGCCAAGGACTCATGGCGGTCCCCGTCCCAGACTCACCGGGACTACCTGAACCAGTTGGTTCTTTGGGGTTACACCGCAAGCGAGGTTGAGCAGATTGTCCTCGACAGCGGCACACCAGCCGCCGAGGACAACGCCGGGGATCCCGGCACTGAGTAAACCCCTTGCCGGGCGGAACCCCCACCGCCCGGCAAGGCCCCCGGCCACTCACCACCCGCAGGCCAGGAACCGTGAAATGTCGGGCGGTCCGCCGCCCTGGGCGAACCAGAGCGACCACTCACCAGCGGCGGACCGCCATTGGACGCGGCCACCCGAACCTGCACCCCACAGCCGCGCAACCAGGGACAACGATGTTCACCGACGAGTTGCGACGCGCCACCGACCGTCAGCTAAACTGAACCACGGATTTCCTTTTGCCGAGGAGCAGAAAGGGCCGGCTCACAAGCCGGCCCTTTCTGCTTAAGCACCATGCGTCCAAAATGGGACGGCGTCGTCTAGCTACGCGGCCTCCACGTCACCCGGCTCTGTAACCTCCGGGCCCTGCACCCCGTCCGGTTCCGCAGGTTCCTGACGCTCTGTGACCAGCTCAACCATCCGTTTCACTTCGGCGCCGCTCAGGCCAAGCCGTGCCGCGACGGCGGACTTGGCTTCTCCCGCGTCCAGCATCGCCTTGACTGTTTCTGCTGCGGCTTGAACGGCGCTCTGCGCGTCAGCCTCAGCTTTCGCCAGGATGGCTTCTGCTTTCTTCTTTGCCTCCGCGCGAAACAGCTCGGCTTGCTCCTGTTGCTCGAAGAACTCCGCGGCCATCTCGATCAGCCGCTCGTGACGTTCCGTCAGTTCCCTGGCCTTGGCGCGAGCTTTCTCGCGGGCCGCTACCTGCTGCGCAGACTTCCGTGGTGCTGCCATGTGTCGGCTCCCCTTCCTCAGATTTCCAGTGGACCAGACCTAACGGCTAGCGCGGGGTCCGGTCCACGGCCGGCCTGGCGGCCGGAGCGGTCCTCGCTTGCGCTCGGGCTGGTTGTGTCCCGGGTTATCCCCAGGTGGACAGCTCCGAGATAAGGACGGTCTCTCCGCTGCCCACCTGGGGATAACCCGAGCGGGGCGGTTCTACACAATCGAACGGACCATGGATAACGGAAAAGCGTGTTACCCACCGCCCATTCTCATGTGCAGAACCGCATCAAAAACTTGATGGCCCGATCCTACCGTTTTTCACCCTGTTCCATTGAGCTGCCTCATTCTTCGTCGCGCCACTTCCATAGACCAAAAAACGCCACGATCTGTCACACCTCATGCATCATCGATAAGTGGGGCGGTTCGGGCGCTATGCTGGGGTTCGTGATGACCGTGCACAAGCTCAGTGCCGGCGACGGATACACGTACTACACACGTGAAGTCGCCTCCGCTGATGAGCTGCGCTCGGCGGGCCGTCAGCTGGGCGATTACTACACGGTGGACGGCAATCCTCCCGGTCAGTGGGGCGGGGGAGGGGCGGCCCACCTGGACGTTTCGGGTGAGGTCACCGAGGCCCAGATGGCAGCCCTGTTTGGCGAAGGAATCCATCCGAACGCAGAAGTGATGGTGGACGCTGACAAGAATGCTGACGTGCGTTTGGGGGCCCGCTTCAAGCAGTTCTCGCAGAAGGATCACGAGCTGCAGGGCCGGATTACCGTCGCGATGGGCGACTACAAGCGCATGAACCATGCCGATCCTGACGCCGATACGCGGCGGCGGATCCGCATGAAGGAAGGCGCCCGGTACTTCCGTGAACTCAACGGCCGCAACGCCAAGGATAAGGAAGAACTGGGGCGCTTCGTCACCGCCCAGACCAAGCCAGGCTCGCAGGCAGTGGCGGGTTTCGACCTCGTGTTCGCGCCCGCGAAATCCGCTTCCGTGCTGTGGGCAACCGGCGGTGATGAGGCCCGCAAACAGATCGAAGCGGCCCATAACGAGGCCATCGCCGAGACCATGACCTTCCTCGAAAAGGAGGCGACGTTCACACGCCGGGGACGCAACGGCGTCCGCCAGGAAGACGTCGACGGAGGCCTGATCTACACGAAGTTCCGGCACTACGATTCTCGCACCGGGGATCCCCAGCTGCACGATCACGTGGTGGTGTCGAACAAGGTCCTGGGCGGTGACGGCAAATGGTCCAGCCTGGACGCTCGTCACCTGTACCAGTTCAACGTCGCCGCCTCCGAGAGGTACAACCGGCTGGTCATGGAGAAGATCTGCGCACGCCTGGGCCTCGGCCTGACCGAACGCAAAGTTGCCGGGGACCGGCCGGTGATCGAGATCGCCGGCGTCGACGTCGCCGCCATCGACGCCGCTTCCTCCCGCCGCGAAGGCATCAAGCCGGTGCTGGATGAACTGGCCCGGGGGTTCATCGACAAGCACGGCTACGGGCCCTCCAAGAAGCAGCTGATCGCCCTGGCACAGCAGGCAACCCTGGACACCAGGCCGTCCAAAAAGGAAGCCCGGCAGCTCTCCGTCCTGGTCGGGGAATGGATGCAGGACCTTGGATCCATCCCCGGTGTGAAGGTCGGCCCCGAGGCGCTGGAACACGCCCGCGCGCACCGTCACGACGCCCGCGATGCCGGCGAGCAGGACAAGCCGGGCTGGCTTGTCTCGCACGCTGATGAACTCAACCCGGCCGTGGAGGCGGCCGCGATCATCGAGCGTCTGGAACGCGACAGGGGAGTGTGGGGAGAGCACCACATCGAGGCCGAAGCGCTGCGCCGGCTGGGTTCCCGCCTGGGCGAATTACCCATCCCTGATGCCCTGCTGGAGCAGGTCACGGCCCGGGCGATCGACCAGTACTCGCTGCGCATCACCCCCGAAACCCCGGTCCCGGAACTGAAGGAGCTGCGGCTGGCCAACGGCGCATCCAAGTACGGCCGCGCCAACGCCACCCTGTACACCTCTGCCGGGATCCTGCACAGCGAAGACCGCCTTCTGACAGCCGCGCAGCGCATAGTCATCCCCGCGGCCACCGTCGAATCCTTCGACGCCGCGCTGGCCAGGCAGGACAGGCGGTTCGATGCCGGCCAGCTGGCCATGGCCCGGGAGTTCGCCACCAGCGACCGGCTGCTGGTGGTCGGTGTCGGTCCTGCCGGTGCCGGCAAGACCACCGCGCTGAAGCTCGCAGCGGACACCGTCCGCGCCGCCGGTGGCAGGGTGTTCGGTCTCGCACCGACAGCCGTCGCAGCCGCCGTGATGGGTGTCGAACTGGGTGCCACGGCGACGACGATCGACTTCTTCGTTCTCGCCCACAGCAGCGGCCGGGCCGATGAGAAGACCACCCCGAAACCCGGGGACGTGATCATCATTGACGAGGCCGGCATGGTCGGCACCCAGCTGTTCGCCGCGGCGGTGACGATCGCGGACCAGCATGGTGCCGTGGTCCGTGCCCTGGGCGATGACCAGCAGCTTTCGGCCGTCGCATCCGGTGGTGCGCTGCGCCTTTTGAAGAACACCGTCGGCGCCGTGTACCTGGAAGACCTGCACCGCTTCCGCAACGCGGACGGATCCCCGAACGATGCCGAAGCGGCTGCGACCCTGGCGTTGCGCGAACCCCCGGCAACCGGCGTGGATGACCCGTGGGCGTTCTACCGGCAGAACCGCCGCGTCGTCGGCGGGGACGCCGAAACCATGACCTCGCTGGTGTTCGAGGCGTGGCAGAAAGACACGAACGCGGGCAAGCACTCCATCATGATGGCGTTCGACAACGCCACCGTCACCGAGCTGAACGCCCGCGCCCAGGCGTACAAGATCGCCACCGGTGAACTGGAGGCGAAGAAGCCGGCCGCGATGCTGCGCGACGGCCTCACCGCCCGTGCCGGTGACATTGTGGTCACCAGGGAGAACAACCGCCGGCTCTCCACCAACCGGGGCAAAGACTTCGTGAAAAACAACGACGTCTGGGACGTCGTGAAGGCCCACCAGGACGGTTCGCTGACCGTCAGACACCACGGCCACCAGGGCACGCTGACCCTGCCCGCCGAGTACGTGCGCGCCCACACCATGCTCGGGTACGCCGCGACGATCCACCGCACCCAGGGCCTCACGTGCGACACCACGCACGCCCTCATCAGCTCCGGCCTGTCCCGGTCCCTGGCCTACGTCGCCGCCTCCCGCGGACGGGAGTCCAACAAGCTCTACGGCGTCGTGGCCGACGGCGAAACCCTCGAGGACGTCCTGGCCAATGTGGCCGCGAACCACGACTCCAACCTGACCGCGCACGAACAGATGGACGCCGCCCGCGCCCGGACCCGCTCCCTGCCGGACATGTCCGCCGCGTACCGGGACATCGATGACCAGGCCAACGAGCTGCGCATGGCCAACCTCGCCGCCCGTGTCCTGGGCGAAGGAACAGCCGCCGGCTTCACCAAGTCCACCGCGTGGGGAGCCGTGGCAACGCACCTGCGCCACGCCGAGAACCACGGCTTCAACATCACCAACCTGCTCAAGGACAGCATCAACGAAGGCGACTTCGACGCCTCCGACGATCCCGGCGCGGTGCTGGCCTGGCGCGTCGAAGACCGCCTCGCCAGGTGGCGTGAGCGCGCCCAGGACCCGGGCCGTCGCCCCCTGGAATCCATGAGCGACGACGTCCTGGACCGTCTGGACAAGCGCGCCGTCGGTGAGCTGATGCGAGCCAAGGCCGAAGCATCCAGGATACCGGCCATGGAAGAACCCGACCGGAAGACCCTGCTGCGCGGCTGGCTGGCCGAACGCAAGGACACCCCGTGGCAGCGGCGCCTGCACGGCCACATGAGCGACGATGACCTGGCCGCCCGGATCACCGCCGCGACGCAGCAACTGCGCACCGACACGACCATCAACGACACCGCCGCGACCAGCAAAGCCCGGTGGCTTGCATCCTCCTTGCAGAAGGAACAGGCCCTGCGTGAGCTGATGAACCCGGAAGCCCGGGCCGATGAAGCCTACGAGCGCGGCGCAGTGACCAACTACGCCCGGGATGAGCACGCCTCCCGGATCCAGGCCGCGGCACAGATCCAGCGCCGGATCCGCGCCGAAATCGAACTGCGCCGCCAGCTGCCGGCCCCGGTTACCCGGGAACCGGCGCCGGACCGCTTGGCCGGGTGGATGGCACCGGCCGACGTCATGAACCACCAGGACACCCCGGCACTGTGGCGGAAGGAACTCGCAGCACGGCGTGAGCTCATGGCCAACGAAGCCACCCGACTGGGCGCCCAGCTCGCCGCCGAGCCACCGGCCTGGGCTACTGCCCTGGGCCCGGTACCCTCGGACCCTGCCCGGCAAGAGCAGTGGCGCCAGCTCGCCCTCGAGATCTCCACCTACCGCGACACCTACCGCGTGCCGGAGTCCGAGACATCACCCGTTCCCGCCCAGCACCAGGAGAACGGCACGCGTGCGCAGCTGACCGCGAGGATCACGGCCATGCACAAGTACAGTGCCCAGACCGCCAAGGAACCCCTGACGGCCTCGGACGCTGCACACATGGCCGAAGCCGCCCAGGTCGAGGCCCTCGTCAAGGAAACCCCCACCCCGGCCGAACACGTTGTCGACCACCTGCAGGAAACCCGCGGCGCCGAGGCGCAGCTGAGCCCGGCCCAGGAACGCGCCGAACGCATCGCCGCCCTGGCCCGCACAGTACGCGAGAACCGGTCCACGACCGGCCATGATACGGAGGGCCGGCCGGAATCGGTCAAAGAAGCACTGGAGGACATCGCCGCCCGCCGGCGCAGCGAGGAAGCAGACAAGACCGCAGCCGCCCAGCCGCCGGGAACCTTTGCCGAACGCCTCGCCGCGTCACGTGCGGCCGGGGCCGGCACGGACGGTTCCTCCGCAGTGGAACGGCTCCGCCGGCAACGCGCAGAGCAAGCTGCTGCCGAGGATGGGCAGCGCCGCCGCGAGCAGGACGGCCCCACGACCGGGGGACCGTCCACCGGGCACCGCGGCCCGCGACTGTAGGCTGTTCAGACCGGCAGGACCGGTCTGAACAGCAAAGGGGTGAGCATGAGGAGTCTTCGCGGCCGCGCAGCACAAGAACGCCTGCAGACCCTCTACGCGCGCACTCCCGGGCCGGTCGTCTTCGTGGACGAGAGCGTCCGTGCGCCAGGGAACAGCTACGGTGAACCCCCGTTCTACACCATGAGCGGCGTCACGGTCCCCAAAGACTCACTGGACATCGTCCGCAAAGAACTCGAACGCATCGTCGGTGCAAACTACTGGCACACGACCGAGGCATACAACGGCAAGCTCGGGCCCGTGGAAGAACTGCGGCCAAGGATCCTGGAACTGAACGAATATCTCGCCCGGGTCGTGGACTTCACCATCGTCACCGTTCAGACGGAAATCAGCACCGGGGACCATGCCCTGCAAAAGGCCCGCGAGGAATGCATCACCACCCTGGCCCGTGCTGCGACCAGCTCCCGCAGGGATGACCCTCCCCGTCTTATGGTTTTCGAACAGCTCAAGGAAGACGCCTATCCCGGCGGCAATGCCAGAGACCATGAGGTGTTCGCGCGCCTGCGGAACGCCGGGCTTCTCCACCGCTCGGTGGTCATCGAATCAATCTCGCCCTGGGACGAGAAACTGCTGTGGGCTGCGGATCTGTCGTCCTGGAGTTTTTACCACCAGCTGGCCAGATCCGAAAGCACGTGGTTCAAGCCTCTGGCCCCGGTGACGACGGTGCTGCACGCCCGGACCGGACTGGCTGTTAAAGGAAGCGACCCCCATCTGCCGCAGCAAGGTCCGGGGGTCCAGCCAACTGTCGGCGCTCAAAGAGGCGGAGGGCCGGCTGTTGCTTCTGAGTCAAGGCTAGTGCATCAGGGCAAGGAGAGCCAAGTTCTCCACGCCGTCCGCACCGAAGCAGACAGCCAGCGGCCGGCGCTGGACCACTCGGTCAGCCTAGGCGTCGGAACCAACTCGCCCAAGAGCATCGAGGCGATCAAAGAACGCTTCGACTGGTACCTGAACGCCCAGCGCAGCCAACGGTCCAACCCCGAAGCATCAGAACACATCAAGCAACTCCTGGAACAAGCCCGGCAAGCGCTCCGGAAACCGCAACGCCCACCGGAACCACCCGGTGCCCGACCGGAGATCACCGGCCCGCAACGGTAGGCCCGTCGTGGAGCAGTTCCTTGAGGAGCACAGCCGTGACCATGGGCAAGGGCAGGAAGTCCCGTCCAGGAACAGCCGCAGGTTCTGAGAGAGGCAAGAACGGCCCGGCCCGCTGAACACCTACCCACAAAGAGGGGAACAGCCCACCGGGTTTCCGCGCGCAGCATGGTCCATCCTGTTCGAAGGAACTCGGACACAGGAACGGGCGGCCCCGCCGAACCTGTACCCCCTGCCGGCACTTCTCCGATGGCCACGGCGAAAGTACGCCGGAATCATCACCGCGCAACCGAACCGGACTTGACAGGCCGATGGGCTGCTGGAAACCATGTCCCGTGCCCACGGGGGCAACGTCATCGTGCGCTGGTTCGATGAAGCGACCCTCTGGAGAGGATAGGCTTCGACCCATGAGGACAGCGAAATCCGACACAGTTGCCGGATTGCCGGTACCCGCAGCCAGGGACCTTGTGCGCTTTCACCGTGGAGCCTTTTGGAACCCCGGTGAAGGCGGCGGTATCCTGCACGACCCCGGTGCTCACCTTGTCGACCAGGTCACCAGTTCTTCGGGCCGGTGACCCGCAGCCACGGCGAGACCCGGCAGTACACCCCCGACGGTGAAGGCTCGGACCAGGAGGCCCGTCTCGCTGCTCGACGACTGCGGCGTTCGGTCCCGCCTATGGCTGAACGGCATGGCCGCGCAGGCCGGTCCGCGCTTTCACGTTCTGGGCTCTGTGACCGGATACACCAAATGGGGATTGGACAGCGAGGAACCAGCTCTGGCGGCCGGCGTGTCGCCGTCGGATCCAACCTAAGTATCGCCCCCCAGGGGTCCTGGGGATTCTGGGGGTCGACGGCGCCGTCGTGGCCGTTCCGGCCGAAAACGGCCCTATCCTGCGTTTTACGCCCAGATCACAGAGGCCCTCGACGGACGCGGACCTCTGTCGGTGGATCCTGCCGAGTCCGTCGAAGTCCTCAAAATCATAGAAGAAATCCACGCCCTCGCCTGACCAGCCGCGTCCCGCGTATGCAATCATCGCAATTTTGAAAGAGAGCTAGTATGTCCTCCGTAGTTGCCTCAAAGCGCATTGCCGTCATTGGAGGCGGGATTATCGGTGTCTCCACCGCAGTCCACCTGCTCCGCCAGGGCGCGTCCGTCGTGCTGGTAACCGAGAAGGGACTGGCCAGCGAAGCCACGGGGCGTTCCCTATCCTGGCTCAACTCGGCCGGAGGGCGGTCCACCCCTTACCACCTCCTCCGCCTGGCAGGCATTGACCGCTACCGAACCCTCTTCGCCGCCGATCCAAGCAGGGAATGGCTGAGGTTCGACGGCGGCCTGAGGTGGAATGAAACCGGCCAGCGGGAGGTCACCGAGGCGCGTCATGCCTACGAAAAGTCAACCGGCTACGACTCCAAGCTCCTGGCGCCGTCGGAGATCGCCACGGTCACTCCCGGCATCGACGAATCCGCAGCCCCGGACAACGCCATCTTCAACCCAGGGGAAGGCTGGGTCAGCCTGCCGGGCCTCGTGGACTTCCTCCTGGAGGAGTTCCACGGCCGCGGTGGTGAACTGGTACTCAACGCCGGCAAGGCGTCCGTCGAAGTCGCAGAGGGCCGAGCTACCGGCGTCATGGCTGCCGGTAAGGTGTATCACGCCGACTCTGTCGTGGTGGCCTGCGGCGCCGCCACGCCGGCAGTTGTCGCCCCGCTCGGTGTCGGGATCCCTAGCGGTTCCCCAGTGTCCATGCTGGTCGTTACCAAACCAGTGCATCGCGATGTGAGGGCAGTAGTGAACACGCCGCGCGCCGCCCTGCGTCCCAACCCCGGCAACACCTATGCGCTGGACCACGACTGGTACGAAGATGACATCACCGAACATGCTGACGGTACGTTCAGCATCCCCGACGCGGTGGTCCAGGAACTCGCGGACGAGGCTTCCAAGCTGCTCGCCGGCAACCCGGAACTGAAGCCGGCATCATGGAAAATCGGTTACAAGCCGATTCCCGGCGACGGCCAGCCGGTCTTCGGTGAACTGGAGAAAGTCCCAGGCTGCTTTGTAGCCTTCACCCACTCCGGCGCCACATTGGGTCTCATCGCCGGAGAACTCCTCTCCGACGAAATCCTTTCCGGCGAGAAGCACCCGATGCTGGCCACGTTCCGCCCGGAACGCTTCGCCTAGAAGGCACAAAGAGGGGTTTTGCTGCTGACTCATCATGGGAGGAATGTTGACCAGGAAGTCGTGCCTGCCCTGCGGAAGCACCTAAATGGGCCGCTTGCCCTTTGAGCTGGTCGGGCCCAGAAGGAAATCGATACCTTTGACCTGTTGCTGGCAAAGATCCGGCAATGCTCGGCAGCATCGCGTACTTCTCTCCCAAGCTGGGCGTGACCGGGATAGGCATCGGTGGGAACCTCAATCATGACCTCGCTGAATCAGGATCGGTCGAGGTGGACCTGCTCGGGGCTGATCTTCATCATCGATGAAATGCAGGATCTGGACGACGGACTCATCACGGAACTGACCTAGACGAGAAATGCCAGGACATCATTCTCAGGCTCACAGGCGCCCCCGCAGCCATGGAAGCTGCAGTAATAACCATCAACCAGATTGACGGCGTCGCCAACATCTCCCTCAGCGAGACGGCAGAATAGCCGCACTGAAAAAACAACCGCCGTACCCGGGCGTTCTCTGCTGCTGGGTCGCCCTCGCCGGTGGCGTGCGTTTTGCTGCCGATCAGGATCGGCATTCACGAAAATGGAAAGATATCCTCTGATTGAGGTCGTCTCTTATCCAGATAACAAGCCCGTCGCAGGTCCTTGACCCTACTGTTCCGACCCAGTCCCGGGTGCTGAGCCCTCGAATCGACACGACGTCGCCGGGGCTGAGACTTGTCCAAATCACTAAGGGGTGCTTTTGTACCCCTTCGCGGTGCTGTTCTTCCAGGTGCGGGTCGTCGTCTTGTTGCGGCTCTGTCACAGACTGTCCTTTCGGGAGTTCCACGGGGGATTTGGGGTCCCCGATGCTCATCGTGGCCCGGCTGGAGCGCCGACACGGGAGTGGGCGCCGCACTTGCTCCCACTCCCATCATCGATCGCCCCAAGCTAAACACCGCTGGTATCCCGGCGGTGTTTAGCTTGGGGCGAGGTGATCGGGAGTCCGACGGCCAACTCAACATGGGCACGGCCCGCAGTCGTAGTGATCAACCAGCCTCGTCGACCGGTACCTCCGGCAGCCACGGGTCAGCCTGCTTCCAAGCCGCTTTGTCGGTAAAACTATCGGAGCAAAGGAGCTTCTCGAGTGGACCACCTGAGGACCATGTAAACCGAGCCACCATCAGGTCGAAACACGGCTACGCTTGGGGGTTCCCATAGGTGCGGCTTCATATGTGGCGTTGTCGAATGAGACCGATAGGGACTTCAGGGTGAGCCTGCACGATGTACCTGCCGTCCCCCATGCGCGTCACCATAATTCCGGTCTTCAGTTCCGTAGCGGCATTGAGTATCAGCGCGACGGCATCGTTGAGAGCCTTGTCTAGATCCGCGGCCCTTTCGACTCTAACTTCAACCATCCGAGGGGAAGAGTCGTTATCGGTTCTCCGGAGTGAGTTGATGTCACCTAAAGAGCCATCCATCTGCAGCCTCTCAGGCACGTCCTATGGGCGGTTTTGGCTCGGCTGCGCACCGAATCTGAGCTACAGGGTCGTGTAGGCGGCCAACCGAATCCAGCGATGCTGCGATTAGTAGAATTTTCCATGACCGACAACGTCGTCTCCGAATGGCAGATTGAAGTTCTCCAAGCTCGGTCGGAACGGGACCATCCTGTAGATATCGTCGAGCCGGTCAAGAACCTCTTTCGGGAGAGGGCCCTTGCTGATGGCGTCGAGGTTTAGCTCGATTTCTCGTGGTGATCTGATGCCCGTTAGTGTGCAGTCCACGTGTGAAGAGAAGTACACGAAGCGGAGACCTACTTCTGCGATGTCGAGGCCATAATCGTCCAGCAGGCCGTAGAGTTCGCGGAACTGTTTCTTGCGGGCTTCGCTGATCCAGGGGGCCCGGGCTACCTCTTGGTCACGTCGAAGTGCGAGGGCGCCACCTTGGAGAGGGGAGCCTGCGATTACTCCCATGTTGTGGCGTCTGGCCGCCGGAAAAATCTCGAGTTCCGCCTCGCGCCACAGGAGGCTGAAATTGCAGGCAGTGAGCACGACGTCGAATGCGCCGCTGTCGCAAACTCGGGCAAGTTCGTGAGCTGTAGTTCCCCCGACTCCAGTGGCGCGGATCAGGCCTTCGGCCTTGAGCTTATCCAGAACACGCCGGACCGGGCCCTCATATGTCAGATCGTCAGACCACCAGTCGTGCTCTCTCTTCCTGTCTGGTTCGTGAACGAACAATATGTCGATACGGTCTCGGCCGAGAATCCGGAGGCTTTCTTCCACTGAGAATAGGAGGCCGACTTCATCCTTCGGATCGAAAGGCACAGGGCGGCCACCAAGCTTCGTGGAGACAATGAGATCCTGGTCGGAATCCAGATCTCGGAGAACCTGACCGAGAACTTCTTCGCTGGAACCATACGCAGGCGCTGTGTCGACGTAGCTGATACCAGATTTCAGACCAATCGCGAGTGAGTCTCTGACTTCTGATTCGTTCTCCCTCGCTAGCCAAAGTCCGCCAAACCCGAGTCGACTAACGTCGATACCGGTACGGCCCAGTCGAGATGTTGGAAGCTTCAATTTTTCTCCTTCGTAGTAAGCCTGACTACAGGCTTGATTTGAGTTCGGGACGCGGCTGCCACGAACGCCTCGTTGATGTTCGACCACTCGAACACGTTCTCCCGATCGATCCAGATGGCCGGGTCGAGTTCATTGCGCTGTACAAGCTCGACGACCCGGCCGTGGGTTTCAGCTTCGTCGTAGCCGTCGTTGTAGAAGCTGAAACTCCCGCCTGCCAGCAGTGGATACAGCGTGTATCCCTCCAACTCATCCATGCCATACACAGCAATCGATCCCCCACCGGTGAGCGTCGGCATCAGTTTGTTGAGCGCTGACGAATTCCCCGTCGCATCGATCAGGAAGTCCATCGTTCCGCGAGCCTGCTCAATGAAAGATGCGAGCCCGTTCTCATCTCGATAGTCGATGTAGCTTGATGCGACTGACAAACATTCCCGGCTTCGGTTGGCTGAGCCGATGATTGTGGCTTCCGCCCCCAAAGCGCTGGACATCGCTGCTAGCGATAACCCGTTCGCGCCCGATCCGGAAACCAACACTCGGGCCCCGCGGGTGACGCCGAGGCGAAGGATGAAGCTGAGCGTCTCTCTCCATGTGATGAACATCGGCTCGTAGACGTCTTCCAAAAGCCCGCCGGGGATGGCCTGGTTCACTCTGAATGACTCCCACTGCTCTCGCGGTAGCCCTGCACTTTTCATCGCTTCGTGATCGCGCGCCACGCCGTATTCACACATCCCGCCCCAACTGAGTGCCAGCCCTGCCGACGATGTCTGGGCGCTGACGCGAGTGATGTGATCCCCGATCGAGAAATTCTTCACGTTCGGTCCTATCTCAACGACCTCCCCGATGCTCTCGTGACCGATGATCGAGGGATATGAAACATCGGCGAATTCACGATTCACAACGTGGGTATCCGTGCCAGCACAGATAGTCCCGTAGAGCATGCGGCAGAGTACTTCGAAATCTCCAATAGACGGATCCCCTACTTCCCGGACCTGAATTACGCCTTCGGAAGTAACAACTGCAGTGCGCAAGATTTTGTACCTTTCTTTCTTGTCGTGATCCAAATCGGTGAGGACGGCACTTCGGGCAAGAAGCGACGTCGCCCACCTATCGGGATTTTCTGGGTGCTCTCTCCGCTTCCAGTATGGAAAGATCACGGCTAACAGCTTTTATGGCTCTCAGACGTGCTCCTTGACTAAGACCACGCCTTTGGCCTCGGTTGGGCTTGCGTGCGATGTTGCTGAGCCCTTGTTGGAGACGCTTTGTGGCAGGCTGGTCCGTTCCCTGAGCTAGCGGGTCGTGGAAGATGACTTCCGGGCTGCGACGTGGCGTTTCAGACGGATTCAAAAGATCGACCACCCCGTACGCGCAGTCAGTTTGGCCAAAGCGGCTACGCCGGCGGACGAATTCCCTGATCTACCCAGCCTTGGACCCCACACCGCTATCGTGCACGTACCTGGAACCACCGCGAGTATGCCGCCCCCGACGCCGCTCTTGCATGGAAGCCCGACACGATATGCAAAGTCGCCTGCGGCGTCATAGGTTCCACAAGTAAGCAATACAGCATTCAGCCTGCGGACTTGATCGGCCGTGAGAACCGGGAGTCCGTCCACGCCCTGCCCGCCGCGCGAGAGGAAACCTCCTGCCGTTGCAAGGTCCTCACAGCTCATGGCTATGGCACACTGCCGAAAATAGGCGTTCAACACTTGTGGTACAGGATTGACCAAGTTGTTGTAGCTGGTGAGGAAGTAGGCGAGTGATGCGTTCCGGTGGCCAGTGGCTCTTTCTGCTGCAGCGATAGCCTCATTTACCTGGATTGAAGGGTTAGCGCTCTGCTGGCGAAGGAAGGCCTGGAGACTCGTTTGGCTGTCTCCTGTAATGGTCAGAAGACGGTCGGTCACGACGAGGGCCCCGGAATTGATGAAGGGGTTTCGTGGGATTCCGTGTTCCTGCTCGAGCTGGACGAGTGAATTGAAAGGAGTCCCAGATGGTTCCCGGGAGACCCTCCTCCACAAACCGTCGCCGTCAAGTGCCATGGTCAGGGCCAGGGTGAATACTTTGGAGATGCTCTGGATGGAGAAGTTGATTGATGAGTGGCCGGCGCTGTAGGTCTCGCCTGAATTCATTGCTACTGCAATGCCGAATTGGTCCGGGTCGATTGTTTCCAGCCCCGGAATGTAATCTGCAACGGCACCCGCCGGCGGGGCCATGTTGTTCTCGGCGACGATGTCGTCGATGAGACCTTGGATGTTCACAATGTGGATCTTTCAAAACTGCTCCCGGATACCCACGACGCTGGCGAGTGTTCGCTGGCGTTCGGGGAGTCCGAAAGCATGGGGGAGAGAAAAGGACTCACCGGAGGCACTCCGGTGATGACGTTGTGATGGTTCTTCTGCACCAGTTACCTGGTGCACTATGTCCCAGGCAGCTGCGCCGTCTGAGGTGATTGGTTCGACCGTTCCAGCACCTCCTCTTACTTAAGGAGGTGCTGGCCCTACGCTTTTTCGAAGCAGAAGCTCAGCCGGGAACAGCGGAACCCGCGGCAAGTCCGCCTCAGCTCCAATCGAGGCGAGGGCAACCACCGCTGCGGTGCGGCCCATGTCGTACGTCGGCTGCCTCACGACCGTGAGGGGCGGATCGATGAGCGTAGCCCAGGGCGTGTCCTCAAGCATGACCAGGGACAGCTCCCGAGGGATCGAAATGCTGCGTGAGCGTATGACAGTTAGCATCTCAAGGCCGACTTGTTCGTCGTCTGCGATCAGAGCGGTCGGCGGGAGCTCATTGCCGAGTAGTTCGATGACCGCTTGCTGGATGGCAGCGGGAGACCGGGAGGTAAATCGTACGAGATCCGTGGACGGTCGGATGGCGGCCTCCGCGTAACTGCCGTATATCGCCTGCAGGCGGTCGGTGGTCACGGATGAACCGACCTGGTCCCCCAACCGGTATCGTTCGGGGTGCCGTGAAGTTGAGATGTAGCCCACACGGGTATGGCCGAGGCTTCGAAGGTGCCGGCCAAGCTTTCGACCGGCACCTGCAGTGTCGGACTCGATTGTGGGTACTTCGAGTTCGCTGATGTGTCGCTCCAGCAGCACGATGGGAACGCCAATTCGGTGCGCGGCATGTAGGTGTTCGGTATTGCTTCCGTGTGCTGGTGAGGCAATGATGGCGTCCACGCGCTTGTTGAGCAGTAATTCAATGGCTGCCCGGTCAAGGGCAACGTCATATTCGCTGCCTGCCGTGATGACACCCATCCCAGCTTCTCTACAGACAGCCGTGATGCCGTCCAGCACGAGTGCGAAGCGGGAGGTGGTGACGATAGGGCTGATAACGCCGATTAACTCTGATCTGCTTGTGTTCATAGTCTTCGCGGCCGCATTTGGCCGGTAGTCGAGGGCGGCGGCCGCAGCGTGCACTGCGGCGCGTGTAGTGACGCTCGAAGAGCCGTACCGGCCGAGGACTCGCCCAGCCGTCGCCTTCGACACACCCGCAAGTCGGGCAACGTCGTCGACCGTTGCCGATTTCCTAGACCATTCCCACATCTTGCCCTCCTCCCCTCGGTCTTGCACGCTCGACAACTCTGGCGCTCCCCTCACGTCCCCACTCCTGCTGTGTCTAAGCTGACCGGCTGGGTCCCTGCCGTGATGGCGCGGCACCATTTTTACGTCCGGTCCGGCTACGGTTGCAGCCTTTGTTTTCTTGGGTGCTAGTCGCTGCGGGCGGTTGTCGCTGACCTCGACAACCGCCCGCAGCGAATAACTTCCAGCATGATTTTCTGTGGCCGACATGACTGGCAGCTGCGACAGCACACCAGCAACCACGGCTCTGAGTGCACGTGCCTTAGATCTCGTCCCCGAGGCGCTTCATCTGACGCTGCCGCCACCGCAGTAGGAGCCCGATCATGACCACTATCACGCATGTGATGAGGAGAAGGAGCACCGAAATCACGGCTACTGCAGGGGTGGTTCCGAATCGCACACCATCCCACAAAAGCCGGGGTAGGGTGGTCACCCGCAGCCCGCTCAGGAAGAGGGACACTACAGACTCGTCGAACGACTGTAGGAAGCACAGCAGCACGGAGGCCAGGAGTCCTGGAGCCATGAGTGGCAACGTGATTCGGAACAGCACGTGACGCCGGGCCGCACCTAAGCTTGCGGCAGCACGCTCCAGCCGTTCGTCGACGCCGATATAAGAGGCTGAAACGAGCAGGAACGCAAACGGAAGCACGAGTGCGGTGTGGGCGATGATGATGCCCAGTTCGTTATCGGTAAGCCGCAGACGATGGCCGGTCCAGAGAAACAACTGCGAGTAGGCAAGGTACGCGCCAAGGGCGAAGACCACCGCGGGGACACTCAAGGGCGCCATCACAAGAGACTCGATGAAGCTGCTGACGGTGTTCCGGTGGCGGCCTAACCCCAGGACGATCAGTACGGCCAGGACCGTCGCCACGAGGGCTACGACCGAGCCGATGCGCAGGCTGGTCGCCGCTGCTCCCATCCATTTCGGATCGCTGAACACCGATTGGAACCAGGTGAACGAGAAACCGTGCGGCGGGAAGACGATGGTGTTGTCGGACGATAGGGAGACCGGGACCAACACGACCAGCGGCAGGAGCAGGAACAAGGTCAGCAGGGGCAAGTAGGCGCGTGCGGCCACCTGTCCTGCCATCCGCAGCGTCCGGCGTAGCGCTTCCGGAGCCGTGTATCGGGTAGATAGCGGACTGCGGAGCACGGCTGGGTCGATTCCGGTGCGCTCAGGTCCTGCCGGGGTGACGCGGCGAGCATGCAGATAGGGTGTGGCCAGCCGCGCAGCCAGCCCTATCAGCGAGACTACAACGATCGCGATGACGGCGAGGACCAGGCCCAGGGACGCGGCGAGACTCCAGTTGTAACCGGATTCGATCTGCGACTGGATGACCTGGGCGAGCATGGTCTGATCGGTGCCTCCCAGTACGGCCGGCGCAATAAAGCTCGCCATGGAGTAGAGGAAGACCAGTGCCGCACCGGAGCGGATTCCCGGGATCGTCAGTGGCAGGATGACGCGTAGGAAGCCGGAAGGGGCACTTGCGCCGAGGCTCTCGGCTACCAGCAGCACACGGGTGTCGATGCGCTGCATGACCGTGACCAGCGAGAAAACCATGAGTGGGATGGTGACGTGAACCAAGGCAACGACGACCGCCCCGGTGGTGAAAAGCATCTCCAGAGGCTGATGTATCAGCCCCACCGCCTCAAGCGCTGAGTTGATCATGCCATCGCGGCCGAGGATAACGATCCAGGAGAACGTGCGGACGAGCACGCTCGTGAGAAACGGCACGAGCACAAGGAGGATGAGCAGAAGTTGCTTGGCGCCCGTCGCCCGGCTGATCATCCACGCCAAGGGGTACGCAACCACGAGCGTGACCACCGTGGTCAGGACGCTGATGAGGAGCGTGTTTCCGGCAACACCAAGATCGATAGGGCTCAGCGCCTGCGCAAGCGAGACGCCGCCGTCGGCCCACAGCTGGGGCACAACTGTCGCCAGTGGAAAGAAGAACCCGACGACGAGGAGGACGAGACCGGGGACGAGGTACCAGGCGGTCGAGGGCTGCGCCCGGGCAGCGCGCGAACGCGCAGCCCGGGCAATAGGTGCGGTGATCACTTTGTCAGGAGCCACTGATCCCACCGCGTCTTGACGGTGCTAAGGTTCTTTCCCCACCACGCGGGGTCCAGGATGGCGCTGACGTCCTTGGCTTGGGGGTTACCGGGGAGGCGTGCTGCGCGTGCCGGGTCAAGATACTGGAAAGCGTTGGTGTTGGTCGGACCGTACAGGATCGCCTCCGACATCGCAGCCTGCGGTTTTGCCGAGGTCGCGTAGTCGATGTACTTCATGGCGCCTGCCGTGTTCGGGGCACCCTTCGGAACAACCCACCACTCGGTGTCGGCGACCGCGCCGTTCCAGCTGTAATCCCAGTTCGCCCCGGATTTGATCGCATCCTCGACGCGACCATTGGGAATGTCCGCCGCGTCAACCTCGCCCTGCTGGATGAGTGACTGGATGTCGGCAGCACCCTTGAACGCGACGACCTGGCTCTTGATGCGGCTGAGGGCCTTGAATGCCCTGTCGACATCCAGGGGGTACAGATCCGCGGGCTTGACCCCGTCGCCGAGGAGTGCAAACTCAAGCGTGTACTGAGGATCGGCGGGCAGCGCCCGGCGAGCCTTAACCGACGGGTCGAAGAACTGAGCGGGGGTCATCCCGCCCGGGAACGCAGTCTTGCTCCATGCGAGATTCTGGCCGAAGGTCAGATAACCAATGCCGTACTTCTGCTTGAGCTTGGCGGGGACTCCGTCGGCCTTGACCGTGCTGTAGTCGATCGGCTCGAGCAGGCCGTCGGCCGATTCGTTAGTGTAGGCCGAGCTCTCCGCGCTCACGACATCCCAGTCCACTTGGCCGCTGTTCACCATCGCTTTGACCTTGTCGTAGGACGAGCCTTGGGTACCTGTTACAGAGGTGCCGCTCGCTGTCGCGAACGGGTTGAAGTACGCCTTGGTCTGTGCGTCCTGGAACGACCCGCCATACGACGCAATAACGATGGAGCCGGCGCCGGAGCTTGAGCCGGAGCTTGAGCCACCGGACGAGGCGCATCCGGTGAGCGCCATGAGCGCCGCTCCTGCGATGATGGCCGTTCCTGCACGGAGCCGGCGACTGTTAGGACTTGGGTTGTGGTGCATTGGGAATCTCCTCTGGGGATTTAAGGGTGTTGCCTTCTGGGGTACTCGGGGTCAGCACGACGGCGTCGTCCGGCGACCACGAAACATGGACAGCATCACCAACCGCGAACGGCTGGGCGATGCCGGGGACAGCAGCAACGACCTGCTGGTTGTCGGCGAGAGAGATCGCGAGCCGCCATAGCGGGCCGAAGTAGGTGGCGCCGACCACAGATCCGGCAACGCCGTCTCCTGTCGCAGCAACGCGGATCACTTCGGGCCTGAGGGCCAGATCGACTGGGGCCCCAGCCGCGATATCGTTCGTGGGTGTGATGGGCACGCTCGCTCCGCAGACCAACACGTGGGCGGCGTCGCTGGTTACGGTTCCATGCACAAAACAGCTTTCGCCGACGAACCGGGCGATGAAGTGAGTGGACGGCACAGCATACATATGCTGTGGGCTGTCAATCTGCTGGAGGCAGCCGTCCTTCATCACCGCGATCCGGTCCGCAAGCGACATGGCCTCCACCTGATCGTGGGTGACAGTTATGACCGTGATCCCGAGCTGCTTTTGGATGCGTTTGAGCTCGATCTGCATTTCCTCCCGCAGCGCGCGATCGAGCGCGCCGAGCGGCTCGTCGAGCAGAAGGATCGGCGGACCGAACACCAAAGCACGAGCCAGAGCGACGCGCTGTTGCTGCCCTCCGGACAGCTGGGCCGGATACATTCGTGCCTTGTTGCCCAGGCGGACAAGGTCAAGTGCCGCCCGGATGCGCTCCTGCCGCTCTTCCCTGGGGATCCGGCGCATCCGCAACGGAAAGCCGACATTGTCCTCGACAGTCATGTGCGGGAACAGGGCGTAGTTCTGGAACACGACGCCGATGTTGCGGTCCTGCGGAGGAACGGAGCCGACATCGGTACCGTTGACCTCTACCTGCCCGGACTGCGGCCTTTCGAAACCCGCGATCAGCATCAACAGGGTCGTTTTGCCCGAACCGCTCGGCCCGACAAGGGCGAAAAATTCGCCTTTGCGCACATCGAGGGACACGTTGTCCACTGCGGCCACAGATCCGTAGCGTTGCGTCACGCCACGCAGCGACAGTGCGACTGCCTCCCGACCAGGATCTTCTTTGGGCATCGTAGCCTCCATCAGTGGGGTCTCTGACATCAGAACGACCGGCCCAGATCAAGCGGTGTAAGTGCTTCAAACCCGTCGTCCGTTATGAGCAAAGTGTCCCCGAAACGGGCGCCGGCCACACCGTCTACATATACCCCTGGTTCGATCGCGATGATCATCCCCGGCTCGAGTACGGTGGGGTCCCCGGCCTTGATCTCGGGCCACTCCGGGTCGCTGAGTCCAATTCCGCGTCCGGTCCGGTGCCTGAGCGCGGACGTGATGCCGGCGGCCTCGATGGCGTCGATCGCGGCCTGGTGAACTTCGCCTGTCGTGACGCCCGGCTTGATGCGGTCAATGGCGGCTTCCTGCGCGGCACGTGCGGTATTCACGATCCGGAGTACCTCCGGTGAGAACGGCTCCTCTCCGATGCGGATGGGACGGTCGAAACAGATCCCGTGTCCGAAGAACGGACGTCCGCAGTAACAGACCTGGAGGATGTCGCCGTTCTGCATTTCCCTGCCTGCGCCTACGGCGTGGGGCCGATGTGAGCGGTCAGGACCAGAGCCCATCACGTGGATGCCCTGGATCAGCGGGGAGTGCTCGATGTCCCCGCCCCACCAGAACGCTGCACGCTCGATGCCCGCATCGCGGGAGGCACGAACGACTTCCCATTCAGGGACTCCAGGAGCTGCCGCGGCGACCGATGCCTCGAACTGCCGGACGGCGATGTCGGCCGAGCGACGGACGACGTCGATGGTTGCCCGGTCTTTGACTTTCCGCACCTCCCGAACTGCGGGTGTAGCATCGCTGATCCTGTCCGCGCCGAGCTCTGCCCTGAGGGCTTCAAGCGCAGCCGCGGATGTGGCGTCGTAGTCAATACCAATGCGTGCGGAGGGGCCCAACGGCTCAAGCTGTCGCACCAGCGCCTCGATCGCGCTGCGGGCTACACCCTCTTCCTCCCATTCGATCCACTCTTCGGCGACCGGGATCCAGGACTGCTGCCGGAGCTCGGAGGTCTCTATGCGCGGAGAGACGAAGCGGGGTTCGCCGTTCGCCGGCACCACGACCCAAATGGGACGGACGGTGGCGATGCCATCGACCCCGCCAAGGAACCGGTGGTTATCGAAGCTGCTCAAGGCGAAGGCATCAAACCCAAGATCCCGGATAGCGCCTTGCAGCCGCGCCAGGCGAGCTCGATAGTCATCGACGGTTGGAAACGCGAGTGTCATTGTCTTCCTTCATTCGTTAGTTCGGCTAGGGCCGAGCCGGCGGTCGGCGGGACGAGTGACCGGCCGTACCCATATCCTCCGGGCACTCCGCAGACCTCTGCAGAGTAGAAGGCCGCTTCCCCGGCTGCTTCGGTCAAGCCAACGCCCTCCCACAGCCGCACAACCAGCCGGGCGATGAACGAGTCGCCGGCGCCGAGGGTATCGACGACCTGCGCGGGAGCGGCCTCCTGATAATGGATCCGCTCACCGTTCGAGATCGCGGCCCCGCGGGCCCCGCGGGTGACGATCACCCAAGAGGCGCCCTGCGCGTGGGCCCAGGCGATCTGCGCCTCCACTTCGGCGGGGGTGCTCTCCGGTCGGGAGAACGTCGCTACAGTCACCGAGGGCAGGAGCGGCTTCGCGTACGCATTGTCGCGGTCGGAAAAGTCGTACGAGACGGCGGTACGGGACGCGATGGCAGGCAATGCCGCCTCCATCCGTATCGTCTCGCAAAGGTGGACGATGTCGAACCCGGCCAGATAGTCGAGGTCCGCGTCATCCGGGGTGAAGATCGAGACGCCCTTTTCGCAGAGACCGAACGAGCGGTTACCCGTCTCGTCGGTGTACACCGTTGCGAAGGCAGTTTCGCCCTCGGCGCGGCGGACACGGTCTATGCGCACGCCCTCCGAGAGCAGACTCGACTCCACGAGGTCGCCCTCGTCATCTGTCCCGATCACACCGACGAACGCTGTGACTGCGCCGCTGCGCCGCGCATGTACGGCCACGTTGACGGCGTTGCCACCGGGGTACATCAGTCCTTGATCGACGTAGCGGTCCACGACATTGTCGCCGAGGCCGCAAAGACGCACTACCATCTCAGTACTCCACCGTGAACATGTAGCGGCGGCGTGTCAGCGGGTTGCCGGTGATGGCTTCCAGGTGCTCAGCGAGTCGCTTCGAGAGAGTTGAGAGCAGGAGCGGCGTGACTTCGCCGCGCAGCTCAGCCGGGACGCCTTCGAGGGCGAAGCGGTGGGAGTCAACAATGTGGTGGTTGGCGTTGTAGCGGCCCAGGAATGTCTTCAGACGGTCGATCTGGCCGCTGCTTGCGTCCTCACCGCTCCAAACGAGCACCGGAGTGTCGTTGTCGATGATTTCGAAGGCGCCGTGGAAGAACTCGTTGGCGTGGAAGGCGGTGGCCCGCATCCGCTGCATCTCGAGGAAGTAGCACATGGCCATGCCGTAGCCGACCGCGTAGTTGGGGCCGCCGGCAAGCACGTAGGTTTGGTTGCCGGCGGCGAGGGACTGTGCGATTTCTGGGAAGAACTTGTCTGCCTCATCGTGCGCGCGGTCAAGTGCTGCCGGAAGAGCCTCGAAGGCGCGGCGGATGCCGTCGTAGTCCCCGGGCACGCCGGTTTCTTCGAGTAGTGCGTAGCCGAGCTGCGAGATCAGGACCTGCTTCGGCGCCAGGATGGTGCGATTGCTTTCGTAGACGAGGACGTCGTCTCCCAGCAGGGCAAGCGGCGTGGTGTGGTCCTTGGTGAAAGCGACCACACGGGCCCCAGCTTCACGGGCAACCTTGGCGGCATTCAACGTTTCCTTCGTTGTGCCGTGGTGGGAGGCCACGAGAACGAGCGATCCCTTGCCGAGCTGGCCAGGGCGGCGAACGACGAATTCGTCGCTGTTCATGTGGAACACCGGGAAAGCGGTGCTGCGGCTTTCGAGTACGTAGTGGATCGAGCCGAAGTCGTTCAGCGATCCTCCGCAGCCGATGAGGAAGACATTCTTCAAGCCGGCGGCGACAACCTCCCGAGCGATCTGCTGGGTGCGTTCACGCTGGGCAATCGCGCCCTGGACGATGGATACGAACTGGTCGTCTTTGTCGACGACGGTGGTGGTGACTGACACGCTCGGCACATTCCTTACTTAACGTATGGACTTCATGGGAAGCTTCCCGAAATAAAATGGGAAGCTTCCCAAGTTCTGATATGGGAAGCTTCCCATGAGACCTATGACACAGTCAAGACCCGCATCCTGACTTGGTGAAGGGCCCCCGTCATGCGCTGTATCCTGACTTGGTGAATGGAACGCGCAGACCGCCGACAATCATCGACGTAGCCGATGCCGCGGGCGTCGGCCGTTCCACTGCGTCCCGCGTGATGAAGGGCCAGGCGGGCGTCAAGGCCGCCACCCGCGAGAAGGTTTTGGAGGCCGCCGAAAGGCTCGGCTATTCGCCCAATCCTCTGGCCCAGGGCATGCTTTCCGGCAGAACACACACCATCGGCGTCGTGCTCGCCGACGTCGAGAACCCGTTCTTCGCCCAGGCCACCCGCGCAATAACCGACACCGCTCGCGACAACGGCTATGACGTCATCCTCGCCAACACTGACGATCGTCCGGAAGCGGAACAAGCGGCAGTTCGGCTGATGCTCGACAAGCGCGTTGACGGCATCATCGTTTCCCCGGCCAATTCCCTTCAGATCGATCATCTACAACGTGCACTCCGAACGACGCCCGTCGTGTTGATTGACCGCAAAGCCCCCGCGCTCGGGGTCGACACCGTGGTCATTGAT
Source organism: Arthrobacter sp. 2RAF6 (assembly GCF_052115205.1). Lineage (NCBI taxonomy): Bacteria > Bacillati > Actinomycetota > Actinomycetes > Micrococcales > Micrococcaceae > Arthrobacter > Arthrobacter sp. 2RAF6. The sequence continues at coordinate 26,663 of NZ_JBFRGF010000046.1, forward strand.
AACTACACGGCTGCATTCAGGGCGACCCAGCTGCTCACTAATCTCGGGCATACCCGGATCGCCGTAACATCGAACGCCCGTCGCGCCACTCCCGAGGCACCCTTTATCTCCTCCGTGACCGAGCGCTTCGACGGAGTGCGCGCGGCCCTACGCGCGGCAGGTATCACACCGACCCCTGAGCTCTTCTGGATTGGCGGCTGGAATTCCGTTCCCCAGCCAGCCGCCATTGCACGGTTCGCTGAAGGTGACCGTCCAACGGCCGTCCTCTCCACGGACAGCCTGGTTGCCCTTTCTACCCTCTCAGCTGCCCGCCGCGCCGGGCTCAGGGTGCCCGATGATCTTTCGCTCGTTACCTTCGACAACGCCCCATGGAGTGAGGCCTTCAGCCCCGCTCTTTCGGTCGTTTCGCAGCCCGTGAGCGAGCTTGGTGCCACGGCAACACGCTTAGTGATCGAACGAGCCAAGGGCTACGCAGGACCCCCGCGCGAGGTCCAACTTCAAAGCGAGCTGATTGAGCGTGAATCCACTCAACGTCGCGAGAAGCCGTCCGCAGGGCCAATCTGCCGTCAGCCGGTTGCGCGGCCCAAGTCTTCGACAGAGCGTCCCGACCGGTGACGATGCCGTGGGCGGGCCGGTAATGCCGCTATCGAGTATCCCGGCCCGCGTTGCCGTCGAACGTAACCCCCTTTTGTCCTTGGTCTGATGCCCTCCGGTCCTGCCCGGTAGATCGACCTGGTGACCGAGAGCTTCCTGTTCATGATCATGTTCAGCAGGACATCCCGGGCCACCCGTATTCGACCGCGGCGGAGGCGTACCAATCGAGCTCGTCTGGGACGCTCAGCTTGTCCAACAGCACGGTGTGGCCGTCCAGGCTGCGGTGTCCGGTGCCACGCGGCGCACAGGCTTAGTGTCCGGTCTCAGTTTTGTTGACCACGCTGACGTGGGCATTTGGCAGATAAGTTGAGACAAATCGTGCCGCGGCCGTCTCAATTTAGTTGGCCATCCCGTATGCGCCTCAGATGCTGGAGTGACGTGTCTGCTCTTGCGTGCGTGGATTGCGTAGTCATCGGGTCGGCGTGGCCAACTCGAGTGAGACGAGCGGCCTCGATCCGTACCCACGCGAAACACCCTCGGCGCCGTAGCGAGAACACCACTCGTCCGGCTCGAAAACATGGCACCCGATCACCGTCCGGTCCGGGCCGAGCCACTGTCCCACGGCGCGGAGACCGAGTTCGTCGAGGCGGCAGAAGGTCGTCAGGTTAGGGACCTGGAAGGTAGCGTGATGCACCCTCAGGTCTTTCGGACAGAAGGCGTAGGAACCTCCGTCCTGGAGACCTCGACGCCTACCACGCCGCCGCCGCTCACCCCACCGCTACACCCTCGTTCGCGAAGAGCCCGATTACCGAAGCACGCTGGCCGTCCGGTTTGCGGTCGCCTTCTATTCTGCCCCAATGCCCCAGCGGGCTCCCATGGCACCAGCGCGGTACGAGCACCTTGATGAGCTCCGTAAGGCTGCGTCAACGTGTAAGTCACCTGCACCGGATGCGACGCGGTCACCTTGCGGATCATGCAGCTACTCACGGTGGCACTTCCGTCCAGCGCTTAGAACGTCATGGGAGTCAGGGAGGGCTGGGGAAGATAGCGTCCTTGAGGGTGATCTCACCGTCATGAATGAAAAGTTCTATGGAGTTACGGTCTAGGCAGAGGACACGCTCTGGGAATCGCTGACGTCGTCCAGCACGATGTTGGACGTAGAACCCAGTTCGCGTGCCGTTCGTCCCGGGACCACCATGCCTCGCAATGACACGAATCGGTCCTGATCCGTGCGCCCTTCGATGCGATCTATCAGCAGGTCGACAGCGGTGCGTCCCATTTCCTCCACGGGTTGCCGGAAAGTAGTGAGACCCAGATAGGGAGCCGCAAGGGGGCCAAAGCCGTCGTAGCCGGTCACCGCGTGGTCGGCGAGGGCGGACTTGCCCCGCTGCCGCAGGACCTCCAGGACGTCCATGGCGGCAGTGTCGGTGGGGCACATGATTGCCGAAACGTCGGCGGCACCAATACGGGCGCTCACGATTTCTGCCGCTGCGAGGTCAGTTGGCGAATTCCACACGGTCGGCGTCGCCCCCGCGGAGCGTATGGCGTCGATCATGGCATTCCCGCGTGAGCTGTACCTCAGCGAGTAAGACTTGTCCACGAGAACAACGGCGATTTGTCGGTGGCCAAGTGCAAGCAGATGTTGTGCGAGAGCATGTCCGCCGTCAGTGTCGTCGCAGGCAACACTGCTCATGCCGCGGCTCTTCTCGTGCCGGCCCGCAACGACGATCGGGACGCGCTCAAGGAACGGAAGGAACTGCTCGGAAGGAAGGCGGGCGGGGGCGATCACGAGCCCGTCCACTTGGAGTGAGATCAGATTCTTTATCTCACGGAGCGCGTCGGCGACCTCAAGCTCGCCTGCGTTTGTGGTGGCGACGATCCGGTAGTCGCGGCGCTCCGCTTGCGACTGCATGCCGGCCTGTAAATAGGCGTAGTACGGCTTCCTGACATCTCGAAGAACGACGCCCAGGGTCCTCGTCCGGGCGCTGGCCAGGCCTCTGGCCATCGCGTTCGCTACGTATCCCAATCGATTCGCGGCGTCTTCGATGCGTTTACGCGTCGCCTCATTGACCCGGCCTTGGCCGAGAAGGGCCCGCGAGACTGACGACTTGGACACGCCGGCCTCAGTCGCAATATCAATAATCGTCGGCGTCTTCGCTCTTTCCATCCTGCCGCCTCTTATCTGGTTGTCGGGCCTAAATACGTCAAGGAGCCAGTGATCTTTCCTACTAAAACTATAGCTAGACGGTCGTGCCCGTACGGATTTGGTGGGTGCGGCCGCCCTGCCGTAACTGACCTTGTCGCGAGGATCTCTCGGCGCCTGACGGACTAGGTAGCAGTGGCCGGCAGCAGTCCGTTCTCCGTTGGGCCGTGTGCGGCGATGGCTTCGAGATATCCGCGCAGATTCTCGGCAGTCGTGAAGACGTGACCAGCGATGCCAAGGGCTTGGGCTGCGCGGATGTTTTCCTCACGGTTATCGATGAACACCATTTCAGCTGGCTTCACATCAAGTCCCGAGAGCGCTGCCTTGTAGATCTCGGCGTCGGGCTTGATGCTGCCGAGTTCGCCGCTGGTAAAGACCTGTTCAAAGAAGTCCCCGAGCATCCCGTGGCGGTAGTAAGAGGCGAAGTCTGGACCTGCGTTCGAGAGGAGGGCCATCCGCGTGCCGCCTTGTTGGAGGTCTATGAGAACGTCGAGGGTGCCTGGGTCGATGGCAAGCCAGCCGCGGAAATCAGTCAACCAGAGGCGGTGCAATGTTCCGGTGTCCCAGTTCATTCCCAGATCGTGCCGGATGTTGCGCCAGTATGCCTTCACACTGAAAGCGCCTCGGTCCAGTGCGTCTCGGTGGGACCAATAGGCCTTCCAAAAAGCCGAGGCCTCGCAACCGGCCAGCTCGAGCAGCTGGGCGCGGTCGGCGTCGGTGGGGATGATTGAGATCACCTCTCCATAGTCAAACACGATGACTTTGCCCGGAATGCTTATGTTCATCTGACTTCTTTCTTCAGTTTCTGTCGGCGTCGTCGGATTGTGGCCCGCGGCCGTTCCGTGCCGACGCAGGCACTCTTGGCTTTTCGACTCACCGGCAACGGGTACACGTAGCCTTCGCGTCTAGGCTGACCCGCTGCATCGCAAGCTCCAGGTCGATCGCGTGGCCTGCATGTTCTGCGGGCACGCCGGCAAGAACCAGGACGTCCGTCACAAGCTGGCCACCCGCTCTTGACGAGGGCAAGTCAACTCAAAAAGTTCGCAAAATAGCCCATTATGCGGGAACGTTCCCCTCATTAATTGAGATCGTAACCTGAATTCAATCGCTCAGCAAGCCCCGCAATGTCGGGGTTTATCCATACTCTGTTTGATTTTCGGCTGCTTGTCATTCATATGGATCCCTGATAATTTCAATGAAACCTTGGGAACGTGCCCGCAAGGGTGCAGGCAGTAGGGAGCTACTAATGCGTGGCAGTACCACTTCGAGATCTGCGAGCAGATGGGGAAAGAACGGCCTGGGTCCGTGGCTGATCCTTCCGGCGATTCTGCTGCTGTCGGTGTTTCTCATCTGGCCTCTCGTGAGAACGGTCCAGCTCAGCGGCTATGCGAGTGACATCATCGGAAACCCCACCCGCTTTGTGGGGGTGGGGAACTATCTCGCGTTGATCACCGACGCCGGGTTCATTCACACGGTCGTGATCTCGATCGTGATCGCCGTGCTGGGCATGGTCCTGGCAACGTTCGCGGCATTGTGCGCGGCTCTCCTGCTTCGCAGCCGGCTGCCGGGCCAGGGGGCCTTTAATGTGATCTTCTCGCTGCCATTCGCCTACTCGGCAGCGTCGGCCTCCGCGGTGTTCGCGGGCCTGTTTGCGCCCTCGGTTGGGATATTGAACATCATCCTCGGCAATGTGGGCGTTGCCGGGCCCGACTGGTTGAGTAATCCGTTTGCTGCGGTTTGGGCGATCGCAATCGCGACCGCCTGGTACGAGTTCGGCTTCGCGTTCCTGGTGCTCACCGCAGCCGTACGTGATGTGCCCTCGGAAGTCATTGAGGCGGCTCAGCTTGACGGTGCGAGCGGCTTCGGCTTGGCAGCCCGAATCCTGGTCCCCGCAATGCGGCCAAGCATCCTCTTCCTCACGGTGACGCAGACGATCACCGGGCTGCAGACGTTTGCTCAGATTCAGGTCCTCACCCGTGGCGGCCCAAGTGATGCGACCACGAACTTCGTTTACCGCCTCTATCAGTTGGCGTTCGGAAGCGGAACACCGGATTTCGGCCGGGCATCGGTCACCGCCGTCGTGCTCATCGTCATCGTGGCAGCAATTACTGCACTTCAATTCCGGCTCTTTGGACGGGACAAGACAACGTGAGCCCGACAAAGACCCTCATCTCTCCGGCACGGCCGGTTGTCGGCAACCTTGACAGGTCCCGCGGCTGGCGTGCGCCGCGAGCGGCGACACTCATCAGATTCGGGGCCGTGCTGGTTGTTGCGGCAATCGTCTTCCTTCCCGTTTACGTCTCTTTCGTCAGCGCGTTCACCCCCAACGGTGAAATCGCACGGAACGGGCTCTTCCCCGGGTTCAGCAACCTGACATTGGGGAACTTCACTGAAGCGGTCACCTCCATTGCCCTGCTCCCGCAGTACCTGGTCAGCATCGCGGTCGTTACTTTGCAAACGACCGCCCAGATCGTCACGGGCGCACTGGCCGCATACGCTCTTGTGTTCCCTCGATGGCGAGGCCGGGGTCTGGCCTTTGGAGTCGTCCTGGTAACGCTCGCAATTCCGGGCGAGAGCATCGTCATCCCGAACTATGAACTCGTCAGCCAGATTGGCTTACGAAACACGATCCTCGGCGTCGCAATTCCCTATCTCGCCGCCGGATATCCAATCTTTCTACTGAGGCAGGCTTTCGCTGCAGTACCAACCGAAATCTGGGAAGCAGCGAAACTCGACGGCTGCGGTGACCTCCGGGCCCTTTTCACGGTCATCATGCCCTCGTGCAGGCCCCAAGTAACCACCGCAATCATATGGAGTGCCCTCGCGGCCTGGAACGGCTTCTTCTGGCCGCTGCTAATCACGGATACGGCTGATGCCCGGACCATCCAAGTGGGCATCTCACAGCTCGCCGCCGCCGAATCGAGCAGCCCGTCGGTACTTTTCGCAGGAACGCTGCTTGTCGTTGTTCCCACGATGATTCTCGTAATCGCCGCTCAACGCTTCCTCATCAACGGACTCGCCCGAGGCGTCCTCCGCTAGCTTTGCCCCGTTCGTACCCCACCCTCACAAAGGAATCATCATGATAAAGAAAGGCCTGACCGTCGCGCTTACAGCGGTGGTCATCGCAAGCCTGGCGGCCTGCGGATCCAGCTCAACAGGTGAAACAACCACCTCATCGAAAAGCTCGGCACCTGGCCCATCCGCACTCGCGGACGCCAGCGGCATCACAAAAATCTCAATATGGCATGGTCTGGGTGCAGCCAACGGCACCGCATTCCAGAAAGCCATCGATGACTTTAATGCCGGCAATCAGGGCAAGATCCAGGTCACTGCCACGTACCAGGGCGTCTACGCAGACCTCCTGGCGAAGTACAACGCCTCGATTCGAAGTAAGTCCATTCCGACGATCGTTCTCGCGGGGGATATAGCAACGGGCTTTCTCACCGATGTCAAGCAAAGCATCCCCGCCGCTGACATGGCCAAAGCCAACCCTGATGACCTGAAGCTTGATGATCTCGCGAAGCAGGCCACGAACTACTACACCGTAAACGGTGTGCAGCAGGCTGTGCCGATGAACGTTTCGACCCCGATGCTGTGGGTTAACCGCGACATCCTGAAGCAGGCAGGCATCACCGACAACGCCTCACTTGCCACCTTGGACGGCGTCGTGGCCGCCGCGAAGACCATCAAGGACAAGACCGGCGTGTCGGGGTTCAGCATGCAGGCCGACGACTGGTACATCGAGCAACTAGTCGCCACGGCGGGCCAGGATTTCTGCGCACCCGGCAATGGACGAACAGGTAGCCCGGCCACTGGAATTACCATCAATACGGGTCTGGCAAAGACGAACATCACCAAGATCGCCGATCTCTACAGGTCCGGTGTAGCCGTTGATGGCGCCCCTGACGGTTCGGCGGCTATTTCCGCTTTCCAGGCCGGGAAAGTGGGGATGATCATGATGAGCTCCGGCATCCTGGGCGCGCTCAAGAAGGGTGCACCGTTCAACTATGAGGCGCTCCCGTACCCGACTTCCGGGCCCACGGGTAAGTCCGGTCCCGTCATTGGCGGCTCTGCGCTGTGGCTCAGCGCCACAGCGACGCCGGCAGAACAAGTCGCCGGCTGGAAGCTCGAGACCTACCTGACCTCGCCGCAGACACAGGAGACGTTCAGCCACGCGACCGGTTACGTCCCGATCAATGTCAAAACGTCTGACTCGCCAACGCAGAAGGAGTTCCTCGCTGCCAACCCGAACTCACAGGCGTTCGTGAACCAGCTGGGAAGCACCCCGGTCGTTTCGTCGGCCGCGGGCTGCGTATCGGGCGCCATGACCTCAATCAAGTCCAGCAACATCGGCCAGCTTCAGGCCGCATTCTCCGGTCAGAAGTCCGTTGAGGAGGCACTTGATGCGGCGGCGGCCGCCGCGACAGAAGCGATCAAGAAATACAAGGACCAGCTCGGCAACTAGCGAGCCTCCACGTTTGCGGGCTGGGACAGGACATTCGGTCCCAGCGCGCAATATTCACCGGAAAGCAGCACATTGAACGACATCAGATACGGGGTCTTCCTCAGGCCGGACCCTGCCACTTGCTGGACCGTCACCCAGATCTACCAAGCCGTAAACCAGCAGTTCGGGCGCATGTCTGCGATAGCGTTTGCCCCGCACGCGACTCTGGCCGGAAACCTCGCAACAGGGTGTTCAGTGGAAGGCCTAATCGCAGTCCTCGATCCTGTCTTTTGCGCCGTCGGACCCATCCCGATCTACAACAGCGGGCTCGAACGAAACAGCAAAAACGCTTTCGAGTACAACATCAATCTTGCCGCGGACGGGTTGGCGGCCAATCAACCCCTGGCCCAGGTTGCATCCCAGGTAAAAGCCGCTGTCATGCCGCTTTCCGTTCCGGTCAATGACTTTCTGGTCACCCCCGTCGACGAATATCCTTTCGCCGCGCACTTGAGTCTTACCGGGCACGAGCTTGTCCTCGATGGCCGTTTGTCCGATGAAATTGGGGAGTTTATCGCCGGGCTGCCGCTCACTCCTCCTGCCTCGTTTACGTTGCGCTGGTACACGCTGTTCGAGTTTCGTGCTGATTGGGACGGGCCATGGTGGGAGCAAATGACCTGGCGCCACATCAAGTCCTGGGACGTGGCGAAGCTATGAACCGCCGGGATGGACAGCCCTGGCTCAACAGA
>NZ_JBFRGF010000047.1:0-34627 GCF_052115205.1 Arthrobacter sp. 2RAF6
GCCTGTCCCCAGCCGCGCAGCTCGATGCAGCTTCCGCATTCGGCGATGAAGTTGTCGTGAATGGAAAGCGCGTCCGCGTGGTAGATGGTGAGGGCGTTCTCAAGGTAGACGAACCCCATGCCGGTGACGCGGAATGAGTCATTGGCGTTTGCGACATAGATGCCGGTCTTGCCGTTGATGTAGGTGTTCTCGGGATGCATCCCCGAGCCGTCCGGGTTGAAGTGCAACCCGTCGATGCAGAAGTTGGAGAACTCGACCGAGCTGATCCGCGGGCTCCCGCTTCGCTCAACGTAGAAGGCGGCTCCCTTGGATTCCTCCTCGTCTCCGTCGAGGGGGATATCGACGATAATGCGGCTGCCTCCGGGCCACAGCTCATGCAAGTCGGGCCATTCGTCTTCGGGAACGTTGAACCGGATGCTGGACGAGGTAAAGCCGTGTCCCGAGCCATGGATCCTGAGGAAGCTGATGTCGATCATCACCTGCGTACGAAGGTGGTAGTCCCCGGGCGGAAGGTAGATCACCGCGCCTGGCTTTCCTCCGTTGTTCGCATCGGTGGCGCTCTGCCGGTCCTTGATGTCGGCGATGATGCTGTTGATTACTTCGCCGACGTCCTGGGACGGATTGCCGACGGGCCACGTAGTCACGTCGTAGTAGTTGTTGCTTGACATGGGTTCTTCCCGTTGTGTTGTGGTTTCTCAGCCCTTGACGGCGCCGAGTGTCATGCCTGCGACGATCTTGCGCTGCAGGAGAAGAGTGAGAAGGATGACGGGGATCGAGTAGACGGCCGCGAGGGCTGTCATGGATCCCCAGTCCAGTCCGAACTGGGTCTGGAAGTTTGCGATGACCACGGGGGTGGTTTGGGACCGGACGGCGGTCATGAGCAGCGCGAACAGGAATTCGTTCCAGGACGCGAGGAAGGCGAAGATCGCCGTGACTGCGATGCCTCCGGAGACGACCGGGATGACTACCCGCCAGAGGGCTCCGAGCCGGCTGCAGCCATCCACTGTCGCGGCTTCCTCCAGGTCCTGTGGCACGGCTTCGAAGAAGCTGGACATGAGCCAGATGGAGAGCGGCAGCGAGATGGTGGTGTGCGCGATGGACAGCGCTATCGGGGTGTCGGCCAGGCCGACGGAGGCCATCATGGATGCCAGCGGGATGCCGATGGCTACCGGCGGCACCATGCGGGTGACCAGCGCGGCCATGATGAAGACGCGGCCGCTGGCTGTTTTGTAGCGTGTGATGCCGTAGGCCGCCGGGACGGCCAGGACCAGGGACAGCAGGGTGCTGATGACGGCGGTCTGGATGCTGTTGATGAACGACGCCGGTACCCCGCTGCGGCCCAGGGCGTTGATGTAGTTGTCCAGCGTCCATTCCTTGGGGAGGATGGTCGGCGGCACGGCAATGGTGTCGATCGGCGTCTTGAAGGACGTGAACAGCAGGTATAGGAACGGGAATCCGTAGAGGACGAGCGCCGCGGCGAGGAGGATCCACAGGATGGTCCTGGTGCTGCGCTTGCCGGCTTCGAGTCCTTCACGATTGACGCCGCGGCGCCTGCGGCCTCCGCCGGCCGACGCAGGTTCCTTGGTGGTCTGAGGCGCTAGGGCTGTCCGGCTTGGCATGGTGCTCTCCGTTTGGTGCGGTGCCGGCGCGTTGCGGTATGCGATGCCGGCGTGGCGTGGCCGGTCGGGGACGGCGGCCGCCAGCGCGCCGCTGTCGTCGGGAGTCTGGGCCAAGCTCATCAGGTGTCCTTTCCTGGCCGCCAGATGGTGGTGACGGCGACGAAAGCGATGGCGAGCATGGCCAGCAGGTAGATGGTGCCCATGGCGCTTGCGAGGCCCGGGTCGCCGAAGCGGATCATCGTCCGGTAGATGAGCAGGCTCATGGTTTCGGAGGCGGACTGTGGTCCGCCGTTGGTCTGGATGAGGATGGTGTCAAAAGCCCGTGCTGCGTCGATGCCGCGGACCACCAGCGCCACGGCGATGACCGGCCGGAGCAGCGGGAGGATGATCCGGAACAGCAGCGACGGTGCGCGGGCGCCGTCGAGCCTGGCCGCCTCGATGAGGTCTCCCGGGATGTTCTGCAGGCCTGCGAACAGTACCAGGCACATGAACGAGGTCGTGAGCCAGATGTCCGGGACGGCGACGGAGAACAGGACGATGTCCGGGTTCGACAGCCAGCCGATCTGGTTGGGGTTTTGCAGGATGCCGGCCTGGTTCAGGAGGGTGCCGAGCAAGCCGAAGTTATCGATCATGAGGAACTTCCACAACAACCCGGCCACGATCGGGGCAATCATCAGCGGGTACAGGAACATGGTCCGCCAGACCTGGGATTTCCGGCCCAGGGTGGTGAACAGGAGGGCCATGCCCAGGCCCAGGGTGAATTCGAGGGTCACCACCATCAGGGTGTAGGCGAGGGTCCGCCATCCTGCACCGATGAAGGCCTCTGAGGTGAAGGCCCGGACGTAGTTGTCCACGCCCACGAAGTCACGGGGGCCCCCGACGATCGGGGAAATTTTGAAGAAGCTGTCCGCGACAAGCCGGAACAGCGGGTAGGCGACAAAGATTGTGAGGAACAACGCCGCGGGGGTCATCAGGTAGAGGGCGAAGCGGCGATCGGGGATGCGCACGGGATTCTCTTCCGCTGGTTGGGGCCGCGGCCGGCAACGCCATGGGCTGCTGCCGGCCGCGGAGTCTTACTTAAGGAGGGCCTGGATCTTGGACTTGGCGTCCGCCAGCAAGGTAGTGCTGTCTCCGCCGGCAACGGCCTTCTGAAGCATCGGAACCAGCACGGTGTCGACGATCTGCTGCCACTTTGCTGTTGCCGGACGGGTCGCCGTCGCGGGAGCGTTAAGGGTTTCGATCAGCGGTTTGAAACTCTCGTAGCCGGGCTGGTCCTGATACTTCTGGAAGGCGGACACGCGTGCCGCCAGGCCAAGGCTTGACTGGATGGCCAGATCATTGTGGTCGAAGGCGCACTTGACGAACTTCTTCGCGGCGTCCGTGTTCTTGGTTGCCTTGGGTACCGAGAGGTACCACGGGCCGGGAACACCGGCAACACCGGCGGACCCGCCGATCATCGGGGCCGTTCCGACCTTGCCATAGACCGGGGAGTCCTTCGGGATCTGCCGGTACGCATGGGCCCAGAACTGGGTCATGGCCGTCTTGCCCTGGTTGAAGAGGTTCTGGGCGGCGGCCCAATCGACCTGGGCCGCACCGGCCGGGGCGTCCTTGACGAGGCTGGTGTAGAAATCCAGCGCTTGTTTGTGGGCCGCATTGTCAATGACCACGTTGTTGTTGCTGTCCAGGACCATGGGCGATCCGGCCTGCAGCACGTGGGCGAGGTACTCGGTTTCAACGCCGCCCTTGACGTCCGTGCCATACATGCCATCTTTGGTGAAGAAGGCGGAGATGTCCTGGTACTGCTGCCAGGTCTTCGGCGCGGCGAGGTCGTAGCCGTACTTCGCTTTGAAGCCGGCCTTGTTCTTGGCGTCCTCAAAGAGGTCTTTGCGGTAGAGGACTATCTCGGCGTTGGTCCACGCCGGCATTCCGATGAAGTGGCCATCGACGTTGGCTTCCTTGACCAGTGAAGGAAAGATGTCCTTCTTTGCCTCGTCCGTGAAGAGCTCATCGATGGGCTGCAGGGCGTCCTTGAAACTGGGCAGCCAGACGGAGTCAAGGGCAGCAACATCGAAGGAGACAGTGCCGGAGGAGAACTCACTGGAGAGACGGTTGAAGAGGCCGTCATAAGGGAGTTCAACGAAGTTGACGTTGACCCCGCTGTCCTTCTTGCACTGGTCGGCAATCGGCTGCAGTTCTGCATGGCCGCCTGCCTCCACCAGGACGTTGATGGAGTCGCCCGCGGCGCCCCCGGACGTTGCCGGGCCTCCTGCGCCGCACGCGGTCGCGGCCAGGATCACGGCCGTCGAAAGGCTACCTATAGCGGCAAGCCTGGAGATTGTTTTTCGAGAGGACATCGCTGTCGACTCCCTTTCTCGGGAATGAAACTACATAGACGGGCTTTTGGGTGAAAAACCGTTTTGCCAAAACGACTTGGCATCAGATTACGCGGAGAGCGCGGAGGGTGTCAAGGGTCACAAATCATTGGTAGACGCGGCGGATGTGCCAAAAACTTCAGTCCGAATTTTGGCGTTGACAGCCGGCATACCGTGCTCCTAGTGTCATCTCTCGTTAGCCCAAACGGTTTGGCATATCAGTTGTGGCATCAGTCGACGTGGGACGTAAGCCGTTTCCCGGAATAAAAGCGTGATGCCGCCGAAGCATGACAAGGACAGTCAAGCGCGAGGCAGACCAACCCGGCAGTGCCCGATTCCGAACCGCAGCATTCTTATCTCACAGAGGAGAACCCGTGTTAACTGGCAAGAATCTAGAAAAGGCGAATCCGAGCCGACGCCGGCTGATCGGCGCGGGAGCCGCCGGAACGCTGGCGGCTGCCTTGAGCCTTGGAACAATGCAGAATGCCAATGCGGCCGACGGCCAGCAAGGCGCCCCCCTCGATTCGCCTAACACGTACGACGTGACCACGTGGAGGATCAAGGCGCACCCGGACGTCACCGCGCAGTCCGACATCGGGGCGGTCATCAACGACATCATCGCCGACATCAAGCAACGGCCGGCGTCCCCGGACGCGCGTCCCGGAGCCGCGATCATCATCCCTCCGGGCGACTACGACCTGCACACCCAGGTCGTCGTCGACATAAGCTACCTGACCATCGCAGGCTTCGGGCATGGCTTCTTTTCCCGAAGCATCCTCGACAACTCGAACCCGACCGGATGGCAGAACCTCCAGCCCGGAGCCAGCCACATCCGCGTCCTGACCTCTCCGAGCGCGCCCCAGGCATTCCTCGTCAAGCGGGCGGGGGATCCCCGTCTTTCAGGAATCGTGTTCCGGGACTTCTGCCTCGACGGAGTCGGTTTCACCCCCGAGAAGAACAGTTACCACAACGGCAAGACCGGAATCGAAGTCGCCTCCGACAACGACTCCTTCCACATCACCGGCATGGGCTTCGTCTACCTCGAACATGCCCTGATCGTGCACGGCGCCGACGCGCTGCGCGTCAACGACAACATGATCGCCGAATGCGGCAACTGCGTCGAGCTCACCGGGGCCGGGCAGGCCACCATTGTCAGCGGCAATCACATGGGCGCCGGCCCCGACGGGGTCACACTGCTGGCCGAGAACCACGAAGGCCTCCTCGTCACGGGCAACAACCTCTTCCCCCGCGGCCGCAGCCTCATCGAATTCACCGGCTGCAACCGGTGCTCGGTCACCTCGAACAGGCTCCAGGGCTTCTACCCCGGCATGCTCCGCCTGCTGAACGGCTGCAAGGAGAACCTCATCACGGCCAACCACATCCGCCGGACCAACGAGGGGTACCCGCCGTTCATCGGCCGCGGCAACGGCCTCGACGACCTCTACGGCGTCGTCCATGTCGAGGGAGACAACAACCTCATCTCGGACAACTTCTTCGCCTACAACGTCCCGCCCGCCAACATCGCCCCCGCCGGCGCCCAACCGACCCAGATCCTGATCGCCGGCGGGGACGCCAACGTGGTCGCGCTCAACCACGTGGCCAGCGACGTCGCTTCCCAGCACGTCGTCCTCGACGCATCCACCACCCACTCGAAAGTGCTCGACAGCGGTGCCGCCTCCCAGATCACTTCGTACAGCCCGGACACCGCCATCCGACCGACCCCCTGACCGACGAAGGCGCGCCAGGAGCGCGTCCCGGGGTGCGGCTTCCGTCCCCGGGGCGCGCTCCCAGGCATTGATTTGCCCGGCCTGGTGCTGAGGGCGAGTAACCTTCCCCGATAGGCTCGGATCAGGGATGCCGGAAGAAATATCCAGCATGTCCTGACTTCCCGAAAGGAGCATCATGATTCACGTAAACCAGGGCGCTCCTGGACCGAACGGCACGTGCGTCGTTATTACCGGTGCCGGCGGTAACATCGGCCGTGGCCTTGCACCACGTCTCCTTGCCGCTGGATACGACTTGACCCTCTCCGACCTTAAACCCGTCGACGGACTGGTTACGGAAGCACGTTTCGCCGCGGCGGACCTCCGGACGGGAGCGGGCCTCCAGGCCGCGACGGCCGACGCCGACATTCTCGTGCACCTGCCGGCATTGCACGGCATCCACGTCGTCGATCACACTGAAACGGAATTCTGGGAACTCAATGTAAACGGGACATTCCGCACCCTGCAGGCGGCGGTCGCCGCGGGTGTCAGGAAAGTGGTGTGGCTTTCCTCGCAGGCATGGCATGACTCGGAGGACGTTTACGGATTCACGAAAGTCATCGGCGAGCAGCTTCTGGACTATCACCGGACGCGTCACGGCATCTCATCTGTCGCGGTCCGCCCTGCTTCACTGGTCCCCTGGACGGATTGGGCCCGTGACTATGGCAGCGGTCTGCTCTACGAGCGTGTAGATCGCAATGATGTGCTCGACGCAATCGTGTTGTCGGTGGACTGGGTGGCAGGAAACGACGGCGGTCTGGTGTTGGATGCCCTCCATCCGGACACAGTGTCGGCCAACGATCTGCGCGATTGGGAACATGATCCAATCGGCACCGCAGACCGCCTTTTTCGTGGGGCCCGGTCCGTCGTCGAGCGGTTCGGCCTCGACATTTCGGCCCCTCCCGTCCGGCCCAGCAAGCTCGGTTGGACTGAGGTCGGTTACGCGCCGAGCCGTGACTTCGGTACATGGATCAAAGAAGTCGCTGGACTCAGCGACGATCAGGTGAAAGCACGAACCAGCGACTACTGAACGTCATCAAGTCGAGGGTGGTACACCGACACGCTAGCCCTGCAGGGCCGTGCAGCCATCCATCGGCAGCCTGCGTGACTACCCCTTAACAACTGCTGAGGCAGAACCTGACCCCTCCCTGCCGGCCAGAATGATTGAACGCGACCCCACGAAAGTTGAGCCCGTTAGCAACCGTCACTGAAATGAATCCCCGGCACGCAGGGTTTAGTAGAGCTTTACTTGGGCGGCAAGGAAGGCTTCCTTCTTCGCATTCGCATCAATCACTTTTGCTCCCTCGATGAGGCCCGCAGATCCTTGGGCCTCTCCTGATAACCACCGAGCAGGTGGACATCGCCCAAAGGCACCGATATTCCTGCAGGGGCTTCGCCGACCAGTGCTGCTGATTTCGGGCGATTCGTGTGCCAAGGTGCTATGGCCAGAGGCCAGTGGTTGTCTCCTCGACCGCAAACGTAACGAGTGGCTGCCGTCCAGATCGAGTTTGCCGGCCGCGTCAGCGGGATATGAGCAGGCTGATTTGTGTCCTGATGTCCTGCACCAGTGCTTCAGTTTCCAATCCAGCGTTTACGCTAGCGGCCATGCTGACAAACATGATCGCGGAGACAATGCGCGCCGCCGTCGCGGCGTCATCCGCGCCGGCCAGTTTTTCTCTGTCGAGTATGGCGGCAATGGCCTCCTCGGTTTGCCCAACGATGGATAGAGCAGCGCTGTGCTGTGGCTCCGTAGGGTCGCCGAAGACCATTTCCCGCAGATAGAAGCGTCCGTTGTCGATCTGGGTTCGGTTGCACTCCACGATCGGCCGCACGACGGCCATCACCGCACCCAGGGCATCCTGGATGGTTTCAGCATCCGCCCGGCCCCGCTCGAGAGCTTCGGCGTAGTGGGCATTCTGAACGAGGAGGAGGAGTTCTCCCTTGGTCTTGGCGTAGAGGAAAAGGGTTCCGGTGCCGATGTCGGCTTTGTCGGCGATCTGCTGGGTGGTGACGTCCTCGACCCCGTATTCGGCGAACAGCTCACTGGCTGCGGCGGTAATGCGGTCCAGCTTCTGCTGTTTGTTCCGCTCGCGCCGTCCGAGCGGCTGGGACACGACGGGCATGAGTTTCCTCCGGAATTAAACTGACTGGGCTCAATAATGAGTATAACGAACCCGGGGGGAACCGGGTCTCTCACGCGGTGCCGCTACTCTTCGTAGTGGGGGAGTATCTGGCTGTGCTTGACATAGGTCAGGGCAGCTTCGACCTCGTAGGCGTGGATCGCGGAGGCCAATGGCTTCAGCTGGTGGGACAGATCCTGGACCGCGGTGCTGTCAAAGAAGGTGGCGCGGGCGGCATTGTTGGCGAATCCCACGATGATGGATGCATGGAAGCGCTGATCACTGGGGTTGTGGTGGGCGACGTTTAGGGTGTCCCATGTCTTCTTGATCCATGGCATGAATGATTGAGTGCGTAGTTCCTTGAGCATCCCAGTGTCAGCCAGGGCAGGAACAAGTCCCTTCTTCACGAGCCGCCTGAATTCGCCCGGGTGGATGCCGGGGCAACGGCGGAGGTAAATGATCGCGCGAGCGCCGACAGTCTCTGCCGGGGAGGCGACGTGATACCAGTGTGAAGTGTTCGGCGGGCCGGCGTTGAGAAGGGTGCGGCGGAATACGTTGACCTCGTCCTTATAGGCCAAGGCGGTCTCCTTGCGCCCCTTGAGCGGCGAAAGCGCTGATTGGAAGGTGACTTCCGCTATGCCGTCGATCTTCCGGTCCGCGGGGATGGCGGTCTCCACCCCTGTGGTTGCGGGCCATAGGCCGGGGTTGTGTTCGGCGAGGTGGATCTGCCGGTACTCCTCCAGCCCTGGTGTGGCGGCGATGATGCCGGAATGCGGACGCTTCCAGTAGTCCATGCCCGTTTGACGGGACTGGCCGCTGCGCACCCAGAGCAGGACCGGGGACGTGAAATGCTTTTCTAGGTGCAGTCCGGTAGTTGGTGGTGAGGTGCCCATTGATGCCTTCTTATCGCGAGCGTGGTGGTCAGGGGGCGAGGAATTCGACGACGGCGGGTGCGAACCGGGGGTGGTGCTGGAAGATACCGCCGTGCCCGGAGTCGGGGTAGATGATCAGTTCGGATCCCTTGATGCGCCGGTGCAGATCTTCGGAGAGCACGGAAGGCACCATGCGGTCGTTGTCGCCATTGGCGATAAGAGTGGGGTGCGTGAGCGTGGACAGGTCCGACGGGGCGGAGCGGCCGAACTTCTGGATTGCCTTCAGCTGCATTCGGAATGCACGGGTGCTGATCGGCTTGTCACGGCCGATGGTGCGCTCCTGCAGGCGTTTGATGAACGCTTGCGCGGCGGGCTTGCCGGTGGTGTTGCGGTTGAAGAACAGGAATTCCTTGGGGTCGGACCGGGTCAGGGTTGCCCGGAGGATGTCCCGGTAGGTGGTGCCGACGACCTTGTCGATGTCTTTGCCTCCTCGCGGGCCGGTTCCTGTGAGCACGAGCTTGCGGACGAGGGTGGGATGTTTGAGGGTCAGGTCTTGGGCGATCATGCCGCCCAATGAGAAGGAGAAGACATCGATCTTGTCGAATCCGAGGGCCTTGATGAAGGTGTAGGCGTCGTCGGCCATTGCTTCGATGTTGTCGGGGACCCGTCCGGTGGAGGCGCCGACGCCGGGCTGGTCGAAGGTGATGACGTGGCGGTTCTTGGCAATGGGGTCGATGATACGGGGGTCCCAGTTATCAAGGGTGGCTGCCAGGTGCACGAAGAACACGACGGGGATGCCGCCTTTGGGCCCAAGCTCGCGGTAGGCGTAGCTGACGCCTCCGGCGGTGACAGTGCTGGCAGGTGCCTTCGCGTACGAGGTGACGACTGGTTCGTTCGGGGCGTCGGTGTTGTCCATGACGGTTGTTCTCCTGGATTCTCTGCTTGAATAGTGGCTGTCGGAGGGTCAGCTGGTGACGGTGAGCACTGCTTTGCCCCGGAAGCCCCCTGCGGCCAGGGATTGCAGTGCCTCTGGAGCCTGGCCGAAGGCGAAGACCTTCCCTACGATGGGGCGCAGCACGCCGTCGTCAACGAGGGCGCTGATCTGGCGTAGCTGGTCGCCGCTGGCACGCATGAAGAGAAACTCATAGCTGACGCCGAGCTTCCTGGCTTGCCTCCGGATCTTGCTGCTGAGCCCGGTGATCGCCAGGCGCAGTATGGGGTTGAGGCCTGCTTTGCGGGCGAATGCCGGATCGGGCGGGCCGGCGATCCCAATCGCTTTCCCGCCGGGCTTGAGGATGCGCAGTGATTTCTGCAGGTTGTGCCCTCCGAGGCTATCCAGCACCAGGTCGTATCCGCTCAGGAGCTGCTCGAAGTCCTGGGTGCGGTAGTCGATGACGATGTCCGCGCCGAGGTCCCGCACGAAGTCGGCGTTGGAGCTGCTGGCGGTGGTTGCAACGGTCGCGCCGAGATGCTTGGCCAGCTGGATGGCGATGGAACCGACTCCGCCGGCGCCGGCGTGAATGAGAACTTTCTGTCCTGGCTGCACATTGCCCTGCTCGATGAGGGCCTGCCACGCGGTAAGAGCCACCAGTGGCAGCGAGCCGGCCTCCTCCATGCTGGCCGAGACGGGCTTGAGCGCAAGGTCTTCTTCCGCGACGGCAATACGTTCGGCAAATGTGCCGATGCGGTCCTCGTTTGGACGGGCGTAGACCTCATCGCCGGGCTTGAACCCCTTCACTCTTTCCCCGACGCGCAGCACGGTGCCGGCGACGTCGTTGCCCAGGACCAACTGGAGCTTGTAGGGAAGGATCTGTTTGAACTCACCCAGGCGGATCTTCTCGTCCAGCTGGTTCAGGCCGGCAGCTTGCACCTGCACCAGCACGTCCCGTTCGCCGACGGCGGGTTCAGCAACCTCGGCTTCGCGCAGCGGTTCCTTGTACTTGTTGATCACGAATGCCCGCATGCCGCGATGCTCCTTCTGGGTGGATGTTCTGGTATCTGGCTCCGGTGGCGACGGCAACTTCGCCCGGGATGACACATGCTAAAGTGACTACAATCAATTATGACTGAACTCAGTTTAATGTCAAGAGGTAATGGAAAGCGCCGTGGCGACGTGCTGGATTCGTCACCACGGCGCTTCCGTTGGTTCTATCTGCGGGTGTTGACAGTGTCAACACTTTGGGCGTCGGACCGGGTCGTTCATCGGCCGGACTGGGCCGTACTGGCTATGTTTTCGGGAGTTCCCAGTGTTTTCAGGGGTCGGAATGCGGTTCGAGCCCCACCTTGGGCACGTGTTTCCGCAGGTCAGCGGGCCTTTGGTCCTCTGGCTCTGGGTGCACGATCTAGAGCTCTGTCACGGGGGGAGAGCCGGGTTCGTTGACCTCATTGTCGAAGTCGAGGGGCGCACAGGTCTCTTTGGATCAGGAGATAGGCTCCAGACCCGATTCCGGGGTGATGATGCGCACGCCGTTGTCACGGAATGCTGCCTCAAGTTCCTTGGGAGGGTGGGTGTCGGTGACGAAGTAGTCTGCGCTATCGAGCAAGCCGATTTGGGCGAAGAGCTGCTTGTCGAACTTCGACGAGTCTGCCAGCACGGCAACCCGGGTGGCACGGGTCATCATCTCGCTCATCATGGCGGCTTCCCCGACATTGCTTGTGGTGTAGCCACCCTGCACTGACACCGCACCGATGGCAATGAGCGCCAAGTCGCAGCGAATGTCCAGATCGGCCCCGCCTGTTGCGATCCGCAGGCTCGTGGGCCCGGTCGTTGCGAGAGTTGTGGAGCGAACGGAGCCGCCGAAGATGTACAGTTCCCGCCAGACTGCAGGGTCCAGTTCCGCTGGCACGAGTAGGTTGTTCGTGGCGATGGTCAGGTCCCGGTGATTGTGGAGTGCACGAGCCACCGAAAGCATCGTGGTCCCGCCATTCATGATGATCCCGGTGTCGTCCCGCACGAGTTGAGCTGCAAGGGCGCCGATCTTTTCCTTCTCCGTGGCTTGCAGGCCAAGGCGCAGATCCACGGCCTTCTCAACTCGGGAACTCATGGCCACGCTAACAGCGCCTCCATAGGTGCGCACAAGAAGGCCCTCGCCGTCCAGTTGGTCGAGGTCGCGGCGCACGGTGTCGATCGAGACACCGAAACGATCGGCCAGCGAACCCACGGTCACCTGGCCGACTTCCGTGACGTATGCGACGAGCTGCGCCTTCCTGCCTGCTGGATGTCGGCGCGAACGCCCTTCGTCTATGGTCATGCTGTCTAACTCGCTCACGCTGCGATGCTAGCACCGGAACTGACTCGCCCGAAGCAAATACAGCAAAGAACTGCAGAAGTGTTGCACATCGGGGAAATCAACCGCTCGTCAGCGCGTATACATTGATTCTTCAGACCAGGATGCCGTTCTTGTCATCTTTAGTCAGACTCTTTGCATTTTTATGCTTGCATTTGCGTCATTCACAGGACTAGTGTGTCCTATATCACGCAATGAATGCGCATGATCAAGCAATTACACGAAGGAGTGGACATGAGCATGAGGAGAGGCCGCCGCCCGCGGTTGCTCGCAGCGTTAGGCGTAACCGCCGTTGCAGCTCTCACAATGTCAGGTTGCAGTGGCTCGCCTTCCGGTGGTGCCAGTGCCACCGGCGATGTCACCCTCGAGTTCGCCCAGTGGTGGGAGCCTGAGCTCCCGCAAGGATCCCTGGCCAACCTCATTGACCAATTCCAGAAGGCGAACCCACACATCAAGGTGAAGCTCCTTAGCTCACCTTTTTCCGCAGACCAGCAGCAGATGGTTGCCGACGCAGCCTCGGGCCAGTTGCCCGACGTCCTGGGCCTCGACGGTGCCTGGGTGAGTGACTTCGCCAAGCAGGGCGCGATCGCCGACCTCTCTCCGCTGCTGAAAGCTGACAACTTCTCCGAAGACCAGCTGGCAAGCGAGGTAAAGGTTGGCGGCAAGGCCTATATGATCCCTGCGGTCAACTTCGTCTACCCCTTGTTCGTCAACAACGACCTGCTCAAGCAGGCCGGCGTGAACAAGGTGCCGGACACTCGCAGTGAGTTCCTCGACGCAGCCAAGAAGATCAGCGCTCTCGGCGGGAACGTCAAGGGCTGGGCCCTGCCCCTCGACACCGCAGTCCCCAACGGCATCCAGAACGACGTCATGTCATGGGTCTGGGCATCTGGTGGCAGCATGCTCAAGGACGGGGAGCCTGACGTCACGAATGCGCAGGTCAAGAGCGGAGTCGACTACGTCAAGAGCCTCTACGACGCGAACGTCTTGGCCCCCGGCGCCCTGACCATGAAGGAGCAGGACAAGGTCGAGAAGTTTACCAACGGCCAGGTCGGCATGGTGATTGACTCGCTCGCTCACATCAACCTGATTAAGAAGAACAACCCTAAACTCAACTTCACGGTGGCAGCGGTTCCTTCCGAGGATGGTTTCACCGGCAAACGTGGCATCCCGTACGCGTCGTGGGGTGTTGGCATTTCGAGCAAGTCCGAGCACAAGGCGGAGGCGGCCAAGCTCGTCGAGTTCCTCATGAGCAAGGACACAAACGCTCAACTGAGCAACCTTGCGAACGGCTTCCCGGGCAACAAGACGGCGACGCCTGACTTCAGCAAGAGCGATCCGCTGTTCAAGACGGCCTTCGATATCTACCAGGCCGGTTACCCGGCGAATGAGTTCACCGGCCTGCCAAAGGCCGACCAGCTGCAGCGCACCTTCGACGAGCAGCTGCAGCGGACCCTCACCGGCAGCCAGAGCGTCGATCAGACGCTCAGCACCGTCCAGTCCGCATGGAAATCCATCTTCTGACGTCGAAGATTCGACGGGGTCGTGCCGCCCAGCTTGCGGCACGACCCCACAAAGGAGTTCTAGACATGCATCTGTCCTCTACTAACGTCGGGGGACCCGGCACGGTACGACCCGCCGTCGGCCTGCGGTCGAGTAAGCGGAACGCCTCTGCGGTGCGTGCCCGCAAGCTCACTCCGTTCGGCTTCGTCTCGCCGACGCTGGCCCTGATTACGCTGCTGACTGTGGTGCCGATTGTGATGGTCGTCGGCTATTCCTTGATGGATAGTGCGATCATCGCGCCCAACCCGGTGTTCGTTGGATTTGCCAACTATGTGAAGGTGCTCAGCGATCCGGCTTTCCTTGTGGCGCTCGGCAACACCTTCCTCTTCATCACCTTCAGCACCGTCGTGCACTTGGTGCTCGGTCTCGTCTTTGCGTTGCTGCTGAACACCTCGCTGCTCGGCAACGTCACCAAGGCAATCTTCCGGGTGGTCTACATCCTTCCGTGGTTGTTCACCATTGCGGTGATCGCCGTCGTCTGGCGTCTCATGCTCGACCCCTCCGGTGTGGTGAACTACGTTCTCGGCACGTTTGGCCTCCGGGGGGCGAACTGGCTGTCCACACCCGAAACGGCACTGGGCTCCGTGACCTTCATCAACATCTGGTCAGGGTACCCGTTCTTCATGATCAGCCTCCTGGCCGCCCTGCAGGGCGTGCCAACAGTGCTACACGAGGCTGCACGCGTCGACGGGGCGGGATGGTGGCAGCGGTTCCGGTACGTGACACTGCCGCATATCCGTCCGGTGATTATCAGCATGGCGGTGCTCGACCTCATCTGGACGTCACAGCAGTTCGCTTTGATCTGGATGACCACGGGCGGGGGCCCACTCAACGCCACGGAGGTGCTGAGCACCTACACCTACAAGCAGGCCTTCAGCAACTTCGATTTCTCGACGGCCTCCGCGGCCGCGGTCATCGTGCTGCTGCTCACGATGGTCCTCGCCTTCTTCTACGTTCGGCATCAAACGGTGCGTGATTGAGATGAGCAACTTGACTCTTCGGGGACGCAGAGACGAAAAGATCGACGCCCCTCTCGGGCGGCGGGCGGGAAAGAAGACCCTGCTCAAGGTGGGAGCCTTCGCGGCCCTGGTGATCGGGGCACTATATGCGGGGCTGCCCGTGCTGTGGATGCTTTCCACCTCGTTCAAGGCGAATGGAGAGGTCTTCGCCCTCCCACCGAAACTGATCACGTCCGGCTTCTCGCTGGATGCCTACACGGCGATCCTCACCGACCCGTCGCGGTTGCGGTTCTTCCTGAACAGCTACATCGTCGCCATATCGGTAACCCTGCTGACCTTGGTGACCGCAATCCTCGCCGCGTACGGCTTCAGCCGCTACGAGTTCCCGGGCAAGCGGCTGATCAATGTCGTGATCGTCTCTGTGCAAGCCGTTCCGCCGATCACGCTGGTGATCCCTTACTTCGGCCTGATGGTCGCACTCGGCCTCTACAACACCTATCCGGGCCTGATCCTGACCCACATGGTGTTCACGCTCCCTTACGCGATCATCATGATGACCGCGTACTTCAACACCTTGCCTCGCGAACTCGATGAAGCAGCCAAGGTGGACGGCGCGAACGCCTGGACCGCCCTGTGGCGGGTGCTCGTGCCCATCTCGATACCCGGAATCGTGGCAGTCGGGGTATACACATTCATGATCTCGTGGAATGAGTTCCTCTTCGCGCTGACCTTGACCCGCACCGACGCCATGCGGACCGTGCCGATCGGCATTCAACTGCTGATGGGCCAGCATTCCTTTGAGTGGAACCAGATGATGGCGATGAGCATCCTGGGGTCGATCCCTGTGCTCGTGCTCTTCCTTCTGTTCCAGCGGAGCTTCATCGGCGGACTCACCTCCGGCGCGGTCAAAGACTGAACGCCTCAAAAAAACCTCAACCCAACACAAGGAGATATGCACCATGCTCGTCGACGGAAAGACCATTCTAGACATCGCGAACCAGAACAACTTTGCCATCCCGGCCTTCAACATCAGCGACTGGGCGATGTTTCTCGGTGTCATGGACATCAGCGAGGAGAAGGAAGCCCCCGTCATCATCGCCATCCACCCGGATGAGGTCGCGCATATCACGACCGACCTCATCGCCGCGATCCG
The DNA here is from genome assembly GCF_052115205.1 of Arthrobacter sp. 2RAF6. Lineage (NCBI taxonomy): Bacteria > Bacillati > Actinomycetota > Actinomycetes > Micrococcales > Micrococcaceae > Arthrobacter > Arthrobacter sp. 2RAF6. The sequence continues at coordinate 15,709 of NZ_JBFRGF010000047.1, forward strand.
TGCGCGAGCTCACCGGTCGAGCGTGCCGGTCGCGATCCACTGGGACCACGGCGGCACCTACGAGCAGATCATCACGGCGATCCAGTCCGGCTTCACCTCGGTCATGATCGACGCGTCGATGCTGCCGTTCGAGGAAAACGTCGCTCTCACCCGCAAGGTTGTGGAGGCGGCGCACGCCGTCGGCATTCAGGTCGAGGGCGAGCTCGGCACGATCGGCGCGAACGACAGCTACGGCGAGTCCGGGGCGGCCGAGATCATCTACACTAACGTCGACGACGCCGTGCGTTTTGTCGAGGAGACCGGTGTCGACAGCCTCGCGATCGCGATCGGGACGTCGCACGGCCTGTACCCGGCCGAAAAGAAGCCCGAGCTGCGCCACGACCTGCTTGAGCAGATCAAGGCGGCGGTGGGTATCCCACTTGTGCTGCACGGCGGATCCGGCAACCCCGATGCGGAGTTGGCCCGTGCGGTCTCGCTCGGCATCAATAAGATCAACATCTCCAGCGACATCAAGGTCAGTTACCACAACCGCATGCGCGAGATCCTCGGCACGGACGAGCGTCTGCGTGAGCCGAACAGCATCCAGCCGCCGTGTATCGCGGCCATGAAGGTCACCGCGGCTGAGAAGATCGACCTGTTCAACGCTGCCGGCAAGGCAAAGCTGTACTGACATGACGCCGCGCCTAGTACTCGGACTCGGCGGCAGTGTTGACTACGAAATCGCCTGGTCGTCCAAAGTTATCGAGGACCTCGTCGAGAGCCACGGCATCCGTGCCGAGGAGCTCGGGAACACCACACCGATCGTTGACGAGCGGAGTCTGGTGCTGTCCGTGCTCGAGTACTTCCGGCGGGGCGCCGGGGGAGAGCGGCATGTTGCCGCCCCCGACTCCCTGGAGACCTTCGCCGCGCGGTTTCACCGCAAGGTAACGTTGGGAGGAACCGGAGTTCGGGCCGGACTCGCCCTCGCGCGTCTCGGCATGCCATCGACCCTCCACCTGGTCAGCGTGAACGAACACTTCCGGCGACTGCTTCCGGCGGAGTGTTCGTGGATTACGAGCGCCGAGCACGACTCTATCGAGCCGCACGTGATCGTGCAGTGGGAGGAGGGGGCGCGGGTCCGGATCCCCGGGACGGAGCTCGTCGCCCCCTTTCCCAACCGGCTCATCTATGTCAACGACCCACCGAACGCCGAAATGCGCCTCAGCCCGGACCTGCCGGAGGTTCTCGCCAAGGCGCATATCGTCCTGCTGTCCGGTCTGAACGCCATGCAGGACGAGGGGGTGCTGGCTGCCCGGCTCACGGAACTGCGATCAGCGCTGGACGCGTTGCCCGAGGGCGCCTTCGTATACTACGAAGATGCGGGGTTCCACAGGCCAGCCTTGAGCGCACGGGTGCGCGCCGCGTTGCTGGACCGAATCGACGTCTACGGAATGAACGAGGACGAGATGCAAGTGCACCTTGGCCACGCGGTCGACCTACTGGACCCGGTCGCGGTGCGGGAAGCATTGGGGGACCTCGCCTTCGTCATTCCGGCCCGGACATTCGTGGTCCACACGAAGTACTGGGCGCTGGCCGCCGGAGATCACGCCGAGCAATGCGCCCCCGCGCTCTCCGGAGGAATAGCCATGGCAAGCACCCGCTACCGCTGCGGCGACGACTTCACCGTGGAGCAGTACGCAGGAACCGCGGACCTGCCGCTCAACGAAGCGGGGGCGGCTCTTGCTGCCGCGATCTCCGGTCCAGGCGTTCATGCCGTTGCGGCTCGGGCGATATCGATCCCCACACCTACAACCGTCGGGCTCGGAGACTCGTTCGTCGGAGGATTCCTGGCGGCCCTTGCTACAGAAGGAGCGTCAGTGTGGACTTGATCGTTCTGCCCTCCAACCGCCCAGCCAACCGCTTCTATCAAGGTGGCCGCCAGATCACAGACTTCCGGGGAGAACCGCCGGCCGCAAGTCACGAGCCCGAGGACTGGATTGCCTCCACGACCTCGGTGTTCGCCCAGCCAGATGTGGGCATCACCGTGCTTCCGAACGGTGTCCCGATGCCCGCAGCGATCGAAAGGGACCCGCAGGGATGGCTGGGTCCCGAGCACGTCGCTGCCTTCGGGGCGGACACGAGGCTGCTGGTCAAGCTGCTCGACGCCGGCCAGCGCCTGCCCGTACATGCCCATCCCGACGGCGACTTCGCCGCCACGCACTTAGGCCACGCACACGGCAAGGCCGAGGCGTGGTACATCCTCCGAGGAGGCACAGTCCACCTTGGCCTCCGTCGAGACGTGGAAGGCTCGGAATTGCGCGACCTCGTCGAGCGGCAGGACTCCGAGAGCCTGCTGAGCCTCCTGAACCCCATCGACGTCGCGCCCGGTGACGTCGTATTCGTCCCGCCAGGCCAACTGCACGCCATCGACCAAGGCGTGTTCCTCCTCGAAGTGCAGGAACCGGAAGACCTGTCGATCCTCCTCGAATGGAGAGACTTCGAAATCGACGGCCCGGCAGAGGGGCACCTGGGGCTCGGCTTCGATCTGGCGCTCAAAGCGGTGACCCACCGACACCTCGACCGGGAGGAGCTCGACAAACTTGCTATCCGTGGCCCCGGGGAAGGGTCAGTGCTGCCCCGGGTGGCGGATCCATACTTCCGCGTCGAGCGCATCCTCGTCGACGGGTGGCAAGAGATCGCCCCGGGCTTCGCGGTCTTGGTTGCAGTGCAGGGGGACCTCGTCGCTGCTGGGGAGGCGATGCCTGCCGGGCGTACGGCGATGGCGCCCCACTTCATTGGACCGATCGCGGTCAGCGGCCACGGAGAGCTGGTGGTGTGCCGACCCCCGAGTCCAGAAGGCCGAGTGTGACGCCTGGTTGCCGGAGGTGTCGCCGGGCGTTCAGTTGCGCACGAGGTCCTCAGCAGCTTTAGTGCGACGGAGATCGAATGGATGTCCGCCGGACCGGGCTGGGTGACTTCGGCGAAGGTGTCCTCGATTCGTGCGAGCTGTTTTTGGTGCCCTCGACGTTCATGGCCGGCAGGATCCTGCCGAGGGCCTGTTCCACTGGCTGGTCACGATGGTCATGGGTTATCAACCAGCGCGTCCGCACGGCCGACGAATCCGTCCATCGGTGGCGCGTGGTCCGGGTTGATTTTGACGCCTTCGAGAACTGGTTAGCGGAGTTCCCGCCGGGCGGCGCCGCCGTTCAGCAGGTCGCTGACGCGGGCGGGCACCAGGTCCTGGAGGAATTTCAACCCCTCCGGGGCTTGGTTCGCTGTGGCCGCTGCAGCGATGGCTTCCAGCGTCGACACCGCAGTCTGCCGTGCGTCGTCCAGGTCGAGGCCCCAGGCTGCGCCCTCACGGGCCAGGTGCTCCAGGGTGATGTAGCTTAGTCGGATCTGGCCATCGATGGAGTGGCCGGCGTTGTTGCTCGGTGCGTAGAGCAGCAACGTGGGTGCCACGTCGTACAGCGGGGCGAGCTGCACTTCGCCGCCATCGCGCAGAATAAGGGCGTAGTTCTTCGAGTGCGCGTCCCCGTTACCGATCGCCAGGTTGAAAGTCACTGCGCTGAGCAGGTCCCGGCGGAAGGCATCGTCGTCGCGCGTGTGCGGTGCGGCTGCGTTGACCAGGCGGGTCAGCCGGGACGGCGGGGCTGAACTGCCCTCGTACTTCGCTTCGCTGGCCAGTGCCAGGGCCTGGGTGAAGTCCTCCTGGTGGAGCCGGCTGCCATCCGGGGCACGGTCAAAGCGGTCCACGATGATCGCCTGGCGGGAGCCGAACTTCTCCAGGCGTGCCGTGGCCGCGGGTATTCCGGCCGCAGCCGCCGTCTTCAACGCCCAGTCCTCGGCGGCGAGGAGGGTCGGGATGGTCGACTCCAGGGGCTCAGGCTTGATGATGTGGGTGGATACAGCTCCGCGGCCCGGCCAGGCCCAGCCGCCGTCGTGCCGGGTCAGCAGTACCTTGGACTGGACCCCGCCCAGGGAGGCTGTGATGAGGAAGTCATCGGGCAGGTCCCAGGTGGGGAGTGACTCGACAACCGTGGCGACTTCATCCTCGGTCATGGGAATGGCGGCGCCTGGTACGTCCGGGGCGTCCCCGGGCGGCAGGATTTGAACGGCGCCGGCACAGTCGGCGCCCAGGACCCTGAGAAGACCGAACGCATCCGGCGTGGACAGGCCGTTCTCCTTGGCGATGTGGGAGCGCACCTGGCCTTCCGGCAACAGCCCGTCAAAGAAGTCGTACACTTCCGGGCCCCCGATCTTGTTCCGGCTCACGGGCATGGACAGCGACAACAGGATGGACCCGGAGCCGTACTCGGCCACAGCTGCCCGGTCGTACTGGAAGGAAATGCGAAGTCCGCTGCCTTTCAGTACGCCGATCCGCGTGCCGCGAAGGAAGACGTCCAGGGTTTTGTGTGGGCTCACGGGCGGACCTGAAGCTTCGAAAACCGCGGGACGAGGGCGACATCACGGCCAAGGACCCTGATGGCCTGCATGGCGACCACCAACGACACGGCTTCCCCGCGTTCGAGCCGGACGATGGTCCCGCGGGTCACCTTGAGCCGCTCAGCCAAGTCCTGCTGGGTCAGGCCGGCCTCCTTGCGGGCATCGCTAATGGCCCTGCCCAGCGAGGAAGCATCCACGGCACGGTAGAACGGGGTTGGCTCGTCGTGTTCCATATATCGATCATAGTGCCAAACCGACAATTTGTTCTATATTTCAAACATCCAAGGCCTATTTGGGAATGTTCGATATATCTGACATTGCTTCCCGGCTATCGCGGGCGCCCTGGCGGCAGGCCTCCGCAAGCGGCTTTTCGGGAGCCGGCCCGGATTGGGACGTATTCGTGTCGATATCGCTACGCGAAAGCTACTTCAGCAGAGGCGATAGATGGTCCTACAGTCCCCTATCTAAGCTGTGACCCACGGATTCGTTCTTCTATTGGTTCATTGTGTAGCCTTCCTGGTTTATCTGCTTTACGTGCGCCGCCACGACGGTCGTTTTGGGACGAGGAGGAAGCTCGGCGGGCGGACTGGGATCGTCGAGGCAGGCCCCGCCGCCGCAGCCCGGAAGCGTTGTGCACCCGATACCCACAACCACCCGGGCCAACCGGCCACGGGCTGTGGACAACAACCAAAGCCCGGCCATCCACGGAAAGACCCGGCGCGCCGCCGGACCCCGGGCGCGCCGCCGTGGACCGCGCGCCGAGCTGTCTCACGGGAATCCCTCGCGCGTCGGAAAGGCACGGTACCGTCGGCTATCATTCCTTGCCGACCTTCTGCCGTCTTGAAGTCAGAAAATGCGCGGGAGATTGGCCAGGAGGACCGGGGCCGCGATCAACAGGGCAAGGATCCATCCTGCGCGCCGGCGTCGTGCCCGGTCAACGAGGGTGCGAAGGGCAGCGAATTGATGCTGAAGGGCTGCGGCGTCCGCGCCGGCCAGCGGGTTCCGGTGCCAGGTCCCGGGCCGGACTGCCGCCGCCGTCACCAGGGCGACCTGCGTTGGCGTGAGCACAGCCTGGCGGCTGTCGAGCCAGCGCAGGAGCTGCCGGTCCGTGACCACGGCGACGCCGGAGGGGCTTTCCCTGATCGTCATGCTCTTGGGGGCAACGATGACGACGACGCCGGTGACTTCCACGGCCTGGTTCGCCCCGCTGGTAAGAAGCTTCGCCGCTCGGGCGGCTTCATAACTGGCGTTGTGGAGGTGGCGCTGCTTCTTGCCCGCGACCATCAGCGTCCCTCCGGCCACCCAGACGGATTGGCCCGTGTGGTTTTTGGTATTGAGGGTGAAGACCCCGGCCGGGCCGATCAGCACGTGATCGATATCCGAGGTGCCGGCGCCGACCGGGACGGCGTGCAGGACCGTCCATCCGGGCCCCAGCTGTTCAAGGATCCTCCCCACGCTTACCTCGCCGAGGGCGCCCTTGTACCAGGGGTGGTTGTCCGGGCTCAAGGGGTCAGCCCCGAAAATACGCCCCAGAAGAGACCGCGGTGGCTCTCCTTCCCGGTCGGCCAGCAGCTTCTCGATGACAGCCTGTCCCGGGAGCCGGTCGCTCAGCCCGCCGCGTTCCAGGATGCCATCGGGGTTTGGCGGAAAATCCTGTGATGCAGAGTCAGATGTCATGGGGTTCCCTATCCCTTGTCCCGTCGGAACGAAGGGCCGCTGGCCGGGTCCAGCCAAGCCATGGCCTCGTTCCTGGACGTGAAAAAGCGGCTGGGACATCGTGGCTTGCGGACGCCGAGGAAAAAGCTGGCGATGACCCGATCCACCGGGCCGGATCCGAGCAACGCGATCCGTGAGGCGGCGCAAGTGGAGAAGATGGATCGGGCATCCCGGCTCAGATCCTCCATCATTGCCATGTCGACCAGCAGCGCGTGTTCGGACCCCCGGCAGACTTCGTCAAGGGCCGCCATTGCCGCAAAGGCATCGGCGGCTTCGATGGTGCCCTTGGGTCTCCAGATGACGTGAATGAAGCCATCGGTCCGCAGTTCCACCGCGCCCTCAGCGCCCTTAATACCTGGGGCCGCGAGGCGCCTTCCAGTCTCGCCTGTTCGCCCGTACGCCTCCTGCAGTGCAGGCTGCCGCTGATGATCCCACGGTATCCGGGCAATTGAGGTCCCAGCTGGTTTTTCGGTCAAAGTCATGGTGACGGACGGGAAGCGTTCGACAGGGACAGTTGGAGGCATTCTCCAATGAGGCCGAGTGGGCGCAGGATCCCGTTCGGGCTGGCCAGCTGGAGCCCCCTCATGACTCCCCATGCCTTGGCGGGTCAACGTCGGACATCTTCCACAACCTCTCCCATGTCGGTCGTCCCCTCCCACTGGAAGCGGCCCGAATCATCGTCCCCAGACAATGCTCACAGGAAGAACGGCCAGTCGTCACGCTCTTGCGGAAATCCTTGGGAAATCCTGTGGAGGAGCGGGAGTAACCTGCCGCATCCTTGGACGTCAACTGGATGCTTCGCGAGCAGACTGTGCGAGGTTCGAAGCTGTGGCGCTTGAGTAGCAACCCTTCCACCCCCGCTTTGGCCCTTGAGCGTCGCAAGGGAGATCGAAAACGGGATCCCTATTGCCGGCTACTACGCAAGGCCGCGATGGTTCGGTTGATGTAGGTCTCGACGCTGACGGTGACTTCGGTGGACGGGTCAAGCAGCCATTGCAGTCCGATCCCGTCCAACACGGCGGTGACCAGGCGAACTTCTATCTCGATTTCGGCGGGGGTCAGCGGTGCCACCTCGCCGGCGTCGACTGCCTGCTGGAGATGGATTCCAAGGGTGGCAAGGTTGTTCGTGTAGCGGTGCTGAATGAAGACGTGAGCCGGATGGGCAGGGCTGGAAGCCTCAGCCGCGATGGTGGTGAACAACTCGAGCAGCCCCCGGTTGCTTCGATGTGCAGTCATGACCTCAGGCAACCGCCGGAAATAGTCCAGCCCGACAACATCGGCCAGGCTGGCTTCCACCGTTCGGCGGTCCCACTCCTGCAGCACAGCCGTCAGGAGTCCTTCTTTGCTACCGAAGTGCTGCAGCAGCGTCGCATGGGAGACCCCAACCCGCTCAGCGATGGTTCGGATCGATCCACCCGCGTAGCCGTACTCGCCGAAGACCGCGATTGCCGTGGCGACGATCTGTTCCCGCCGCCGGATCCCTGTGCGGTAGGGACCCCGCGCGTTAGTCCCTGTGCTATTTGGCATGGACACCACCATCTCATATTCCATTGACCAAAACCTACCACTCGGTTATAGTTTATCGCCAAAGAGGGGCAAACAGTCCTGGTCAACAGACCCTCGACGCAAACACGCTCCGCCCGAGAGCGGGGGCCTGCTGCGCCCCTTCCACCCGACAGCTGCCGCTGCCCAACGCAGCGGACGCCCGGAACGACTTACCCGAGGAGAGCAATGACTGACATGCACATGTGTTTCAGCACGGGCCAGGGCGAGGAATGGCTGTTGTTTTCGCCCCCGAGAACACCTCACGGGCGACACCAGGTGCAGCACCGATGAATCCGAGCTACGACTTCACGGCCCAGATGCGCCTCCAGGGCAGCGGTGCCATCGTGAACTGCTCCTCCCTTGGCGGACTCGTCGGCAACCCCGGGCGCGAGCTTCGTTATTGGAGTCGCCCTCCCCGTCGACGGCGGCTACACCGCCCGCTAGCCCCGCCTCCCATCACCACGGAAGACAAGGAAACTTGCTGATGCAGTACTCCATCCTCGGCTCAACCGGCGTCAAAGTGTCCCGGATCTGTCTGGGCACCGCCACGTTCGGGGTCGCTCCCACCGCCCAGGACGCAAACCGGGTCGTCGGCACCGCTATCGACCTTGGCATCAACTTCGTCGACACCGCCGATGTCTATGGCAACATGCCGGTCTTCGACCGGCCCGGCGCCCCTGCCGCTGCCGACCGTGAACCCGCCGAGCAGATCCTCGGCCGCGCGCTCCGCGGCCGCCGTGAGCAGATGGTGATCGCCACCAAGTCCAACGGAATCGTCGGGCTCGACGTCAACGACCGTGGCCTGTCACGCCGCCACATCATCCGTCAGGTCGAAGCCAGCCTGCGTCGCCTGGAGACCGACTACATCGACCTCTACTACGCCCACGACCCCGACCCCGACACGCCGTTGGAACAGACCCTCGCGGCCTACGACGACCTGATCAGGCAGGGCAAACTCCGCTACGTCGGCCTGTCCAACCACCTCGCCTGGCAAGTCGTGCAGGCCTTGTGGATCGCGGACCACCGCCGGCTGAATGCGCCCGTGGCCGCCCAGGTGAAGTACAACCTCCTCGATCGGGCCGCCGAACGCGAACTCGCGCCCGCCTGCCAGCAGTTCGGGCTGTCCATCGTCCCCTACGCGCCGTTGCACGGCGGCCTGCTTGCCGACCTCCGGGTTCTCGACCGCGAGATCTCCGGTGATCAGCGCTTCGCCGGCGCAGGGTTCACCGACGCCGAGATCGCCCTCGCCCGCGAGACCGAACGTCTCAGCCGAGCATGGGGGCTGGCGCCGTATCAGGCCTCGCTGGCCTGGCTGCTGTCCCGCCCGGCCGTCGCCTCGGCCATCGTCGGTGCCGAGACCCCCCAAGAGCTCCAAGCCAATGCCACAGCAGCCGACATCGAGCTCGAACAGGCGCAGCTCGACGCGCTCACCGCTTTGGCCAGCGAACCCGCAGCCTTCCATCATCGTGCCGGTGACGGACCGGAGCAGGCACCCGCCGCTAGCGGAACGGCCTCCACCGACTAAGGTGCCCAGCCCCGCCACCCAGAAGCGAACTGCGCAGCCCAGCCCTTCATCAACAGCAAAGGAACCCGTCATGCCTCAAGCCGACCAGGCCACCATCGACATCCTGAGCGACTACTTCAACGCCATGGAGGCCAAAGACCCGGAACGACTGTGTTCCTACTACGCCGACAACATCACTCGACAGCTACCTCAACTGACGAACGAACGAGAGGACCCTTGTGGCCCGCATCCTGATTACCGGTTCCGCCCAAGGGCTTGGACGGGCCGCAGCTGCCGCCCTGCTCGACGACGGGCACCAGGTCGTCGTCCATGCCCGCGACACCCACCGTGCCCCCGCGCTCAGGGATCTGGCCGACCGCGGCGCGGCCGTGGTCGTCGGTGATCTCGCCAGCGCCCAGCAGACCCGCAGCCTGGCCGACCAGGTCAACCAGCTCGGCCGGATGGACACCATCATCCACAACGCCGGCGTCTATGGCGACGCCGGACCTAACCGCAGCCCGGAGGGACACCCGCGAGTGCTGGCAGTCAACACTCTGGCCCCCTACCTATTGACCGGCCTGATCCAGGGGCCGAACCGGCTCATCTACCTCACCAGCGACATGCACGTCAGCGGCGACCAAAGCCTCCACGACCTTGACTGGACCACTCGCCGCTGGAACGGCACCCAGGCCTACTGCGACAGCAAGCTTTTCGTCACCGCGCTCTCCCTGGGTGCCCACCCGCATGGGCGGCCCGTATGCCACCGACGACCTCGACCAAGGCCACCTTACTCAGACATGGCTCGCTGTCAGCGACAGTCCCGACGCCAGGCACACCGGTTCGGTCTGGCACCACCGCCGACCAGCACCGGTCGCCGCGGTAGCCCGGGACTGCAACTTCCAAGACCGACTCCTCAAAGAGTTGGCCAAAATAACGGGGATTGATCTCGAAGGTTAGCACCCCGCACCTCCTCAGCTCGTCCAGAGACCTACCGATGGAGGGCGACAAGTGAGCGACACCTCTCGTGCACTAACAACAGCGCTCCCGCTAGGCAAAAGTCAGAAAAAGTGCGCTTCACCCCGACAGAATACCTGGACAAATCTCGGCCTTGCCGGGAAACAACTACCCCCTTCCGCCCCTATCAGGGCACAGGCATCCCACTTGGGCTCAAATACCAGGCCACCAGGAATGGTCTGCGCATGACCGGACCGGCCGCAACGGATTACATCCTCAACAGCTACCCCCAGGATGCCCCGCATTCGCCGTTGCCTTTTCTCCTTCGGGTGCCCGTCCAACACGCTCCCGGGCGTCGACGCCATCGCACCCGGCCCCGTGAACACTCCTATGTGGGCGCAGTTCGCAAAAGACTCCGGTCCGACGCAGCCGTCAACCGGGCCAAGCGGGCCGCGCAGCTTCCAATGCGCCGGTTAGCCGAACCAGACGAAGTCGCCCGCGCCATCCTTTTCCTTGCCGGCCCGGACAACCGCTACATCACCGGCATTGGCACAAGTGGCTGATGCGCGCCACTGAGCGGCCCAGAGGCGTACCATGACGTCATATTGGAGTCCCCAGACCGGGGGCTCCAGTACGGCTGTCGCTTCGGCCGCCGTCGACTCCATCTTCCAGGGGTCGGCGGCATGATTCCACGCTAATCCGAAGGAAGGTCCGGTGTCGGGTGAGAAGTTGGCTCTGAATCTCGAAGAAGTTAGTTTTGAGGATCCGCGTGCTGCCCGGTTACGGGATCTGCTGAACAAGGAACTCCTCGACCGGTACGCCACGGAGGACGAACCCGCCCTTCCGGCTGCCGCCAGGTCGGCCTTGGACGTCCCCGCTGAAGACTTCGTCGCGAACGTCCTCGTCGTCACCGCCTCCGGGCATGCGATAGCGCATGGGGCACTTCGCCTGCTGGACGGGGAGTGGGAAGTCAAGCGTGTCATCGTTGACCCCGCAGCGCGTGGCCTCGGGGCGGCGACTCGACTGATGGCCGGGCTGGAGCAGATCGCAGCTGCGGCCGGCGCCAGACGGGTCATTCTTCAAACCGGCGGCAAACAACCGGAAGCAGAAGCCCTGTACCGGAAGATCGGCTACCGACAAATACCGGCCTATCCGCCCTACGACACCGCGATACCGGCGTCAGTCTGCTTCGAAAAGGAACTTGAGGGCTGAGTCCCCGGAATCAGCCGGCAAAAGCCGGACGCAAACCGTGGCAAGAGAACGACGGCGGGACGCACCGCCGTCGTCCTCCGTTCGGTTTTTGTGGTTACTGGCCGGATGCCGGGGTAGTACCTGCCGCTGAGACGAGCGGTCCCAGCATCAGACTTCCGGGGGTGAACTCCTCACCGCATTCCGCACACAAGACCACAGGTTGCAGTTCGGCCCCGCAACTGTGGCGGTAAGAAGCGCGGGGCGTATCGTCGCGCATCCATGTGCTGCTCCACGCCGCGAGTGAAATGAGAATGGGCGCGACTTCCGCCCCCGAGGTTGTGAGGTGGTACTCGTAGCGCGCGGGGCGCTCGGAGTACTGGACACGCTCAATCACGCCACGGTTTTCGAGTGTGCGCAGTCGGTCCGTCAGGATGTCGCGGGACGCGCCGGTATTGCGCGCAATCTGATCGAACCGGTGAACGCCCAACGACATCTCGCGAAGGGCGAGCAGGGCCCACCGTTCCCCTAAAACCTCGAGGCCTGCCGCGATGAAACACGCCCTCGGCGCATTTACTGCCTTCTCGGTCGGCCGATTCATCGTTCACCTGCTTTCAGTACCTTACTCCCACTATACAGGTTGGTTGGAAAATCCAACTGACTCGGCTAATCTGATGTTCTGAGACCGCGACAACCGCGTCGCCGCCCGATCCGACATCAGGAGAATCCATGCCACAACTATCTGGCGCCGTCGTCTTTGTCACCGGCGCGAACGGAGGACTGGGCCGCGAGCTCGTGGAACAGGCCCTCGCCCGGGGTGCTGCAAAGGTGTACGCGACAGCCCGCCGCCCGCAAGAGTGGAACGACTCCCGGGTCGTCCCACTCGCCCTCGACGTCACCGACCCTGACTCGATCCGGGCCGCCGTTACCCTGGCCGAGGACGTCACGATACTGATCAACAACGCCGGCATGAGCGTCGAATCGGACACGCTTTTGGCGCTCCCGGACGAGAAGATCCGCGAAGTCATGGAGACCAACTTCTTCGGACCCGTCGCCATGACCAGGGCATTCGCACCGGTGCTTGCCGCCAGCGGGACATCAGCGGTCCTCAACATCCACTCGGTGCTTAGCTGGATCGCGCTCACCGGCGCCTACAGTGCATCAAAGGCCGCGTTGTGGTCGGCGACCAACTCCTTCCGCGTGGAACTGGCCCCCCAAGGCACCCAGGTCACGGGTGTTCACGTCGGCTACATGGACACAGCCATGGCCAAGGGCGTGGATGCCCCGAAGACCTCCCCCGAGGAAGTCGCGCGGAAGTCCTTCGATGGGCTCGAGCAAGGTGACTACGAGGTCATCGTGGACGACATCAGTGCCGGAGTGAAGCTCGGCCTGTCCGGTCCGATCCTGGATCTGTACCCGTTCCTGGCATCCAATTCCCCGGTATGAGCGCGGCAAAGCCTGAAGACCTGCAGAGAACCTAAGGAGGAAACCCTCGTGTCAACGAACGCCCCGGCCCAACGCTCGGAAACCTTCACCTGGATGGATCCGGCAATCGCGCTCGAACAGCTGCCACGGCTGTCGGGTCTGGACTACTTTTCCGGCCTCCGCGACGGCAGCATCGCGCCGCCGCCGATCGCTTCCATCATGAATTTCGATCTCGTCGATGCGAAATACGGTCACGTCGAGTTCCAGTGCTGGCCGGGAGAAGCGCACTACAACCCCCTGGGAATGGTGCACGGTGGCCTGGCCTGCACGCTCCTTGACACCGTGCTCGGCTGCGCAGCACACAGTACCTTGGAAGCAGGGATCGGATACACCTCCATTGACCTGGCGGTCAAGTATCTGCGACCCATCACGCTCCAGAAGGGTGCTCTTCGCGCAGAGGGGTCAGTCGTGAAAACCGGCTCGCGCGTGATATTCACCGAAGGCAGGCTCAGCACCGCTGGGGGAGAACTCCTCGCCACCGCGACGAGCACGCTGCTCATCTTCACCCACCAACCAGGCGCTCTGACAACATGACTGATACCGGTACCGCTGATGCCCTGACGCCGGCCCCTACGGATCGCGCCTTGTCCCCGGCCGCCCTGTCGGGAATGCCGGCGTTGAGCCGCTTCGGCATTCCCTTGGGGCTTGCCGGTCTGGGCGGCGGCTGGTCCGCCGCGAGGAGCTCTCTCGGATCCCCGATGTGGCCGGAGGAAATCTTTTACGGGGCAGCAAGCTCCCTGTGGCTGATCCTGACCGCCGTCTACGTGGTCCGGGGCTTTCGCCGAAAAGGAACATTCCGGGCCGACCTGAGACACGAAGTGGCGGGGCCCTTTGCGTCCTTCATCCCACTCATCGGGATCCTGCTTTCGTCGCACTACAGCCAGTATCTGCCGCCATGGGGCGCCTGGCTGTGTATGGCTTGCATTGCCGCCCTTGCCATCGTCGCTGCCCAGCTCCTTGCCCACTGGGTCACCGGCGGGGTATCCATGCAATCCATCCATCCCGGCTACCTGCTGCCCGTCGCGGCCGGATCCTTCGTTGCCAGCATCGGGTTCTCAAGCATCCACGCCCATAATGCGGCCATGGCCGCATTTGGCGTTGGAGTGTTCTTCTGGCTGGTCGTAGGAACCGTCGTCACCGTCCGCCTGATGACCGGCGGCGAAGTGCTACCAGCCGCCAAGGTCGGCCTGTCCGCCTATCTGGCTGCGCCGGCAACGGCCAACATCGCGTGGATGGTGTCACATCCAGGCCCCTTGGGAACAATCCAGCTCGGACTGACAGGCGTACTGTTGATCATGGTGCTGATGCAGGTCATGCTCCTCCCCGAATACCGCAAACTTCCCTTCACGCAAATGTTCTGGGTATTCACCTTTCCCGTAGGTGCAACCACGAACTATGTCATTCGCTGGCTTGCAACAACCGACCTCCCCGGCCGGCAAATATGCGCTTGGGCGATTCTCGGCCTTGCAACAGCCTTCACCTTGGCCATCGCCGCCCGCACCGTGCCGACACCCATCGCCCCAAAGGCAGCGAGACTGGCGGCACCACAGAGCACGGAAGTGCACTGAAGCTCCCGCTTCCGGCTTTTCTTCCCGACCTTCGACGACATAGACACATCCGCTGAAGCCAACGCGTACGCCGCCGAGTTCGTCCGCCGGAAGATCCGTGAAACCGTGCTCGATCCGCAGACGGCGGCTCTTGACCCCCAAGGGCTGCCCCTACGGCGCCAAACGGCCTCCGGTCAGCCACGGCTACTACGAAGCCCTTCAACCGTGCCAGCGTCCACCTCGTCGACATCAGCAAGCAGCCCATCAGCGAGATCACCCCGACCACGCGGCGCGTGGGCGAGGACGCGTACGAGGTTGCGTCCTGATGAGGTCGAACTTGGCGTCGGTGTCCACGGTAAACGCGGCACTGCACGAGTGCCCTTCGCGGCAGCGGATGCCACGGCTCTGGTGGTCGATCCGCTTGTCGCAGAGCTCGGGTTGGGGCGTGCTGTCCCCTCCAGCAAATCCTCCATGCGCTGCCCGCAGACCCCCAGCGGCATCCGGAGCGCGGCAGGAGATTGGGGGTGTCCTCCAGCAGGCAGCTGGTCCGGACGTCTTGGACAAGAACTGCGCAGCACTTGGGCTCTTTACCCGGTAATCCCCAAAGTTTGGGGCGCTCAAGGATAAGGACCGTTCTTGAACGTGCAGGAATAGCGGATATTTTTTCTGTCACTATTGTTGACATAGTTGTCATATAATATTCGTCTCGGCGACGCTCGCCGGCACGAACGTCAACGCAGTCAATCGTGAAGGGGACACCGATGCCTGGCCAATTTGAACTTGTAGACGCTGAACCGCGAGGGGTCCGGATAAACCTCGTCAATTCCGCCGGGGAAACCCTGGCAAAGTCGGAGGCGTACGAAGACATGGCGACAGCAGCCGCCGCGGTCAGGGACATCCGGGAACAGGCGGCCACGGCGCATGTTGTGGATTGCACAAATAAATCCCATTCTCGACAGTCGTGACGACTCGGCAGCGAAGATCACGGTGGGCCAGTTCAAACTGCACCGGGGGCCCAACCATATTCGTGCCGGGCAGGCCGGCCGTTTTTGATTAACAGTCACTAACAGCTCCGAGAGTTGTCCCGGGGTTCAGCGCACTACTTCGGCATAGAAGAGTTCCTACCATTCTTTTTGGGTCGGGCGTAGTCTGGACGGAATTCAGTTTCGGCAAGCCGAACAGGAAGTTGGTATCAGCAAGCGTGAACATCAAGGATGAGTGGGACCGGCTCGATTCCGAGACCCGGACATGGCTTCTGGAAAATCCGGCAAGTCTGCTCTTGCCCCCCGGCAATGTCGGCGAAGTTCTGCAAAGACCGGCATAGGGACATTGAGCTTGACCCGAACGGACAGGTTGTACTTTCCAGAGATGACCATGATTTTATCCGGGAGAAAGCGGAAGCCGCCGGAACAATCCGCGCCCCGATGGGGGAATACCGATTCTTCGACACGGCACCTTTAACTGTCATCAGAAAAGGGCGCCCTGGAATGAGCGCCGCACCTTCACCGGACGCGGCTCAGTAGGACCGGCGCGCTGACCCCTTGTCAGGGGAATCAGCGGAATCGCCAAGGGCGCCCGGTCCGGGCGTCTCGGATTCTCGCGTGCCCCCCGCCAGGTTCTTGACCTTTGGCGAGTTCAAGGGCACGGTTATTGGAGCTCCTTTGGAGGGCGTCCCAAACGGATGGCCGGAACTCTTCGACGCGCTGTCGGTGGGGGAGTTCAGGTCAAAAAACGGGCTGTGCACAATGTGCACACCCCTGCCGCCGGACTCGGTCGCCGGACTCGGCTGTACCGGTGCCGGATCGGGCCGGACCCGGCATGTTTTCGGGAGTTCCCAGTGTTTCCAAGGCCCGGAATGCAGTTCGAGTCCCACCTCGGGCACAATGTATTCGCAGGTCAGGGGCCTTTGGATGTCTGACTGTGCGCAAATCAGCTTTTTTGTGGGTCCCTTGGGGGCCGTTCTTGTTAGTGGCTGTTGGTGCGACCGGCTGCCCTTTCCTTGGTGTGTGAGTATGTCTGTGTCTTTGCTTCTTCATGGCTTGGCGAGGATGGGGCTACATGACCTGTGAGGAATTTGGCGACCCACATTCGTGGTCTAGCGGGGTTTGGGCACCTAGAGGCCCGAGTTGCGCCCACGGCTGGCCCGGGCGGCAACGTGGAAGGCTCCGGTGCCGGTCAACGAGTGGTTACCGACAATGCTGGGTTGATTCTCGGATACACCGACCTCCCGGGCCGGCTGCCCGGTCAGGCGTCCCAGCTTTACGGCACCAACATGGTGAACTTGCTCAAGCTCCCCACCAAGGATTACGGACGGCCAGCTGGGCCTTGACTTCGACGACCTGGTGCCGGGGTCCATGATCGTCGGGCGGAATGGCGAAAAGACCTCGGTCTGGAAACTCGGACGGCGTGGGCCATATGGGCTCGCTCATCCCTCGGCAGGCCGGCATCGCGCGCCAACTCGCGCTTGCCCGCGTTCAGGACCACACGCCCGGCTTCCGGGGCGGAGATGACCAGCGTCCGCACCACCACTGGCGGCGGTGAGTCCGGGGACCGGGGAAACGCTCTGGTAGGTGCCGTGGTGGGCCATGCTGCGCGACAACACTCCCTATCGACAACCCACCGCCCCAGTGCTTTGAGAAACCAAGCTTTGCCGGGCTACGCGCGCAAGGACCGTTCAGCTCCCGCGGCACTCATGGTGAATGGGCTGTTTAGCCGGAGCGTAGTGTGTGAATTTCGGGCGCTGCATCAGGCGTCAAAGACGGCGGCCCTTTCACTCGAAGGGTGCCGCGCTGACGTCGTTTAGTTCCGGTTCTATCCGGCGGCCAATGGGGTGGCCGTCGGGGGTGACGTCATCCGCATGCCACACGTCGCCGCGGCGTAGCGGGGCAGGATGCGGAGTGCGTTCCGGGCCCGTAGGAGGCGCTTGTGCCATCTGGCAGGGTAAGCCGGGCAGTCGTTCCATCGGGCACGGTGAAATCGACGCGGAACTCCTCGTCGGTGATCTCCCACGCGACCTGGATCGGGCCGTGGGGGGAGCCGAAGTGGAAGCTGGCTGAGGTGACTCCTCCGCCGGGGTGGGGTTCGATGTCGAAGCGTTCCCAGCCGGCCGAGTCCGGCGCCTGGCGCAGCCCTACGAGGTATTCGTGGAGGAAGCCGATGACGGCTCCCTTGCTGTAGTGGTTGAGCGATTCGTGCGCGATACCGTGCTCGTCGATGCCTTCCCAGTCTTCCCAGACGGTGGTGGCGCCGCGTTCGAGCATGCCGAGCCAGGAGGGTGTCCCGCGGCGGAGCAGGAGGCGGTAGGCGAGGTCGGTGTGGCCGTTTTCTGCGAGGACGGGGAGCAGCAGGCCGCTGGAGAGGAAGCCGGTGGCGAGCCTGTCGTCGGCGTCGTGGATGAGCCGGGCCAGGCGGTCGGCCGCCGCCTCCCTGAGCGAATCGGGGACGAGTCCGAAGGCCAGGGCCCGGACGTACGCGCCCTGCGTGTCCTCGCGGGTGCGCCCGTCGGGCGTGAGGAACTCGATCTGCCATGCCTCCCTCACCGCGTCCGCGATCCTGCGATAGTGGTCTGCTGCCTCATTCCGGCCAAGAATTCCTGCGATGCGGCCGAGCGTCTCTGCGGTGCGGTACAGGTAGGCGGTTCCGACCTCGCCGCGGTCGGCGCTCATGTACGCGTAGGGGTTCTCGGCCATGGGGTCGATGAGGGACCCGTCTGCCCGGCGGCGTTTGGGTTCGAGCCATTCGCCGTAGTGAAAGGGGGCATCCCAGATGTACTGCTCGTGGGGGAGCGGTGTTTCGGAGCGGGCGATACGGGACGGGTGGCGGGCTGTCTTGGCGAGGTGGAGCGCGTAATCCACCCAGCGGGTCATCGAGTCCCAGCTTTCCGCCAGAAGCTCCGTGTCCCCGTACGCTTCGTAGATGGCCCAGGGGACAAGCACGGTGGCATCGCCCCAGCCGGCGGATCCTCCCATGACCCTCGAGGGGTTGCCGGGATGATGCCTGATCCGCGCCGAATCCGGGGAGAACGCCGCGGGGAGCCCGTCCTCGCACTGGTCGTCGCGCACGGACTGGAGCCATTTGCGGGAGAAGCCCTGGACGTCGTAGAGCATGGCGGCGGTGGGGGCGAAGACCTGGTAGTCGCCGGTCCATCCTGAGCGTTCGCGGGTGGGGCAGTCGGTCGGGACGTCCACGATGTTGCCGCGGAAACTCCAGAGAGCCGCCTCATGGAGTCGTTCCAGGTCCGGGTCGCTGCAGGCGAACCACCCGCGGCGGTCGAGGTCCGAATGGACGACGACGACCGTGAAGTCATCGATGGAGAGTTCGCGTCCAGGGTGCGTCACACGGACGTAGCGGAAGCCGTGGACGGTGTGCCGGGGCTCGAACACCGCGGAGTCGCCCCCGGCGATGACGCGGTCGGTCTGGCGGAATTCAAGCAGCCCGCCTTGTGGTGTCTTCATGTCCAGGTGGGCGGTCGTCAGGTCACCGCCGGCGTCCAGGTGCTCGCCGAACTCGAGCACCGTCTCCGTCCCCGCGGGCCCCAAATTGGTGAGCCTGATCC
>NZ_JBFRGF010000048.1:0-34553 GCF_052115205.1 Arthrobacter sp. 2RAF6
GTGGATCTATGGAAAAGTTGCACCTACGAGATGCCTCTCGGATTGGTTAAACGGAGTTCTAGACAAACCCCATTTTTCCCGATCCGACAGGCATTCTCCGTTTAACCCGCCGCTACGACCTCAACCCGACCGGTGGATCGAGGCTAAGTCCCACCGCCACCCTCGCCGGCGTGGACCCACGCGGTAGGCGATAGCCTGAGGCTAGCGCCTGCCCACGATCGGACCGCACGGAACGAGGACTTCCCATGATCACACGCGTCGACGTCGATGAAGCTGCCGCCCGGATTGCGGGGAGGATCCGCCGCACACCCGTTTTCGAGGCGGATGCCGGGACGGTGCCCGGGCAATTGTGGTTCAAATGCGAGTTCATGCAGCACACGGGGACGTTCAAGGCGAGGGGCGCTTTCAACCGCGTGCTGGCAGCCCGGGAGCGCGGCGAGCTGAAGGACGATGTCGGAATCGTCGTCGCCTCTGGAGGCAACGCGGGGTTGGCGAATGCCTATGCCGCGGCGCAACTCGGGGTGCCGGCGACCGTTTTTGTCCCCGAGACCGCACCTGCAGTGAAGGTCAAGAAGCTCAAGGCCAGCGGAGCCACGGTGATCCAGCGCGGAACCGAGTACGCCGAAGCGTTTGAGGCCGCCCTCGACTACGCCGCGGAAACCGGTGCAGTCTACTGCCATGCTTACGACCAAGCCGAAATCGCCGCTGGCGCCGGCACCGTCGGCTCGGAGCTCCTGGAACAGCTGGGCGGGATAGACACCGTGGTGGTGGCCGTTGGAGGCGGTGGACTCATGGCGGGAATCGCGGCCGCCGTCGAAGGTCACGCCCTGGTTGTCGGCGTCGAACCGGACAACGCTCCCACACTCTATTCGGCCCTCGCTGCAGGGGCACCCGTTGACGTTGCCGTCTCCGGGATCGCCGCGGATTCCCTGGGGGCCCGGCAGATCGGCCGGATCGGTTTCGAGGTGGCCGTCCGCACGGGCGTCCGGACGGTCCTGGTGTCCGACGACGACATCGCCGCGGCACGCTCCCTGCTCTGGGAGCAGTACCGGATTGTCGTGGAACATGGCGCGGCCGCCGCTTTCGCGGCCGTGAACTCCGGAGCGTATGTTCCGGCCGAAGGGGAACGCGTGGCCGTGATCCTCTGTGGTGCTAATACCGACCCCGCAACGGTCTGAAGCGGCCTGCCGTGGCCCTGCCGCGAGCCCTTCACAGTTGCTAAGCTCTAGCCACAATGCCGGGGCACGCAAAACCGCTTCACGAACGGACAGTGGCATGACGCGATTAATCATCATGGGCCCTCCTGGCTCGGGCAAGGGTACCCAGGCTGAGCACATCGCCGGGCATTTCGGCATACCTGCCATTTCCACCGGAGACATCTTCCGCGCGCACGTCGGTGGCAAGACAGAACTCGGAGCCGAAGCCAGCAAGTACATGGACAGCGGTGAGTTCGTGCCGGATCACGTCACCAATGCCATGATCCGTCAGCGGCTTGGCAACGCCGACGTCCTGGCCGGATTCCTCCTGGACGGATATCCCCGCACGACGGCGCAGATCGAGGCATTGGACGGCATTCTGGCTGGCAAGCAGCAGCGGCTGGATGCCGTCGTCGAACTAGCGGTAGACGACGACGAGCTCGTCGCGCGGATGCTCCGCAGGGCGCAGGAGCAGGGCCGAAGCGATGACACAGCACCGGTGATCCGGCGTCGCCTGGAGCTTTACCGTAACGAGACACAGGCAGTGGTTGAACGATACTCCGAGCGCGGAATCGTGCTCGGCGTGGATGGTTCCGGCCAGCGGGAAGAGATCACGGCCAAGGCAATAGCCGCCATCGAATCAGCACTAGGAAAGGGACTGTGAACGGTCAACCGGCTACCGGCCAAAGAATCGAAGACTATGCAATGATCGGGGACCTGCACACCGCAGCCCTCGTCAGCACTGCGGGATCCATAGACTGGCTGTGCCTCCCGCGTTTCGATTCGCCTGCGTGCTTCGCCGCGCTCCTGGATTCCCCTCAAGCCGGGCGCTGGCTCTTGGCGCCAGAATCGGGGGGCATTTGCACGCGCCGCCAGTACCGGGACGGAACCCTCATCCTTGAAACGGAGTGGGAAACCAAAGAAGGGCACGTCCGGGTCATCGACTTCATGCCGCCGCGCGACGCCGTCGCGGACATCGTGCGCGTGGTTGAAGGGATTCGCGGGACGGTCAAGATGCGTGGGGAGCTGATCCTGAGGTTCGACTATGGGCACGTGGTGCCCTGGGTGCGCCGCGACAGGCACGGCCTCCGCGCGGTTGCCGGTCCGGACTCCGTCTACCTCAAGACCCCGGCGCCGTTGGTAGGCAAGGACTTCACCACAGTCAGCGAGTTCACTGTGAACGCCGGTGACCACGTCCCCTTCGTCCTGACCTGGGCGCCCAGCCACGAACGGCGGCCACGCTCTGTCGAGGCAGATATCGCGCTCGAGGACACCGCAGCATTCTGGACGGATTGGTCCAAGCGATCCACGGTCCGGGGGCCGTACCGGAAAGCCGTTCAGCGATCCTTGATCACGCTGAAGGCCCTCACCTATGCGCCTACCGGGGGCATTGTTGCCGCCGCCACCACCTCGCTCCCCGAACAGATCGGCGGTCCGCGGAACTGGGACTACCGCTATTGCTGGCTGCGTGATGCCACATTGACTCTTCAAGCATTCCTGGCCGCCGGCTATACCGAGGAGGCCAGCGCTTGGCGGGACTGGCTACTCCGCGCAGTGGCCGGCGACCCGGCTGATCTCCAGATCATGTACAGCTTGCATGGTCGCAGGCGATTGCCCGAGACGGAGCTGACGTGGCTTGCGGGATACCAGGGTTCGAAGCCGGTCCGAATCGGGAATGCGGCAGCGGAGCAGCTTCAGCTGGACGTGTGGGGAGAGGTCCTGGACTGCCTGTCCCTGACCCGGGCATCGCTGATGACCGTCGGCGATGAGTCCTGGGCTATCCAAACCGCCTTGATGCGCCACCTTGAGGGCACCTGGGACAAGCCCGACAACGGACTTTGGGAAGTACGCGGCCCGCGGCGCCACTTTGTGCACTCGAAAGTGATGGCCTGGGTTGCGGCTGACCGGATGGTCCGGGGAATCCGTGAATCCGGGATGCCCGGTCCGCTAGATCGCTGGGAGGCTTTGCGGGACACCATCCATGACGAAGTCATGACCCGCGGTTTCGACGCGGACCGCAATACCTTCGTCCAGTCCTACGGGAGCAGGGAGCTGGACGCGAGCCTTCTCCTCATCCCCAAGGTGGGCTTCCTGCCGCACGACGATCCGCGCGTGATCGGCACCATCGACGCCATCCAGCGTGAGCTGACGGAAGACGGCTTCGTGCTGCGCTACCGTCCGCAGGACAGCGACGACGGACTGCCGGGCGGGGAGGGCGTCTTCCTTGCGTGTTCCTTCTGGATGGTGGACGCACTCTTGGGGGCGGGGCGCCGTGCGGAGGCGACAGCCCTCTTCGAGAGGCTCCTGGCCCTGCGCAACGATGTGGGCCTGCTGAGCGAAGAATGGGACGCACATGCGGGCCGGCAACTTGGCAATACGCCCCAGGCCTTCAGCCATTTCGGCTTGGTGCTCAGCGCCTTGCAACTTCACCACGGCAAAGCGCACCACAGCAATGTCCCGATCGGCGGGGTCCCGACGTCGGGTTCGCCGTCAGGCTCCCCGTCAGGGGCGTCCTCGACGGCTTCAGGGGCGGCTCTGACCTGACGTTCCGGAGCGCTTGGGCCAACGGAAGATCCGGCCTGCCAAGGCCAGCCCCGCTCCGAGGTTGAGCATTGGCAGATAGGCCCGTGCCACCGCGGCCCCAACGGCGGGCAAGGAAGCGGCATCGGGGTAGAGCATGTAGAGCGGCTCATACCGGGGCCGGAATTTTGCTTTGAACGCCAGGAGGGACCTGAACCCGTACACCGGTTCCAAAGTCGCCCCCAACCAGTCGAGCAGGCGGTCGAGGTTGCCGGGAGGCCGGGATCGTGGCCTTGGGCGCGGCACCTCCGAAGGATCCTCTTCGACACGTGCCAGGGGCGCACCCGAAAGGCTCACGAATTCGCATCCTTCATCCTTGAGGCTGAGGGCCGCGGAAGCGATGAGGAATTCGATGCTGGCACGGAAGCCGCCGCTACGGCGGCGCATGAAATCGAGGGTCCAGCCAACAATGTGCCCGTTGCGGTAGACGGGCAACCAAGAGGTGACTGCGTGCACTGTGTGGCGCTTGTCGATAGCAAGCAGGCAGCGCACCTCGGGGTCGTCGAGTTCGTCCAGGCTGCCCAGGGTGAAGCCCATTTCGGGCATGTTCCTGTCTGCCACCCATTCTTCGGAGATTTCCTCGATCTGGACCTGCACCGAGAAAGAAGCCGAGGCGTAACTCGTCCATTCGTAGCGGATGCCCGCCTTCGAAGCATTGTTTAACGCCGTACGGATGTCCTGGAACTTCTTTCCCTTGAAGGAGACCGAATTCAATGGCAGGACTGTTTCCTGGGCTACCTGTGCGGAGCTCCATCCGGAGGAATCCGCGTGGTCGCGCAATTCCTGGGGTACGGAGTAGAAACACGGCGTCCACCCATTGCCCCTGCAATAACGGGCAAATTCTTCAAAGACGGCAGTCGTCTCGGATGTGGGTCCCACCGGGCCGCCCAGCGTAAGCGCAACCCCCGTGCTGACCCGGTAGGCGACAAAAGACTGCCCGGATGCGGAGAACCAGTACATGTTTCCCGGCCACGTGGTCATCCAGGACAGCGAGCTTCCCTCCCACGTCTTGATGACTTTTCGGGCACGCTCCGTACTGGCGTCGTGCCGGGTGTGAGCCTGGTGGAGGAACGTCCTGAAGATCATGACACCCGCGACCGCCCAAAAGACGACCCCGACGCCTTCGTACACGAGAACGGCGGCCGTGCCTTGGGGGAAGATCGCTGGCGGCACATCCAGGACGAAGCCCAGCGGAAGGAACCGGTCAGGGACATCTGCAAGTAGCTCCGGCAGCCCCGGAACAGGGGAGAAATCCCGCGCGAGGAAGAACCCGGCGCCGACATAGACGACACTGAGCACAGCCGCTATCCCAAGTACCCGGACTGCGAGGCGTCTGTAGGTCCCTTTCGGCGCCTGGACATGAAACAGTCCCCGGGTCGCGAGCAGAATGATGGTCAACGCAAGGGGCAGGAGCAGCGGCAGGGCCAGGGTGAACGGCTGCGAGGGAGCCGATCCTTCGATTGCGGCAATTCCCTCGCTCGCACCGGTATCCGAAGTGGTCGGCTGCAGGACTCCGGCGAGTGCAATTCCAGCCAGGACGGAAAGACCCACCTGGATCAATAGGGTCCCGACCCAAGCAAAGCGCCGTCCGCGGCGGAGGCCCTCCGCAAGCAGCAGCAGGAGGAAAGACGGAAGAATGGCCATGAAGATCCCGCCGGCGCCGGCGCGCAACTGCAGCTGCGCGACGGCACAGTCCTTCGCTTGCGCCGGATCCGAGCAGAGGCCCTGGAGCGTTTGGGGATCGACGGGCTGGATGTTGGTAAACAGGAAACGCAGGATGGACAACGGTCCTACCGCATGCGGGATCAGGCCGGCGACTACCGGACCGATCGCCGATACTGCGATGAGCAGCGAAAGGAGCACCCGGCCCTCGTGCCGGGAACTGACCGGACGCGCAAACCGTGGCCGACGGCCCATCAGCAACGGCCCGAGAACCGTACCCGCACCTGCGGCGCCGAGCCTGACCAGGTCCGCAAACCCTCCGCTGTACAGGGCGAGGAGGAGCAACAAGGCGAAGACGACGAGCCGGATCCGGCGCCTCCACAGGGTTGCCATGGACGCAGTTCCCGCCATGGCGGTACCGATGATGAACGCACTCGGACCCACGAAGAGATGGCTGCCTATCTCCGCAGTCCAGCTACCGAGCAATCCTTGGGCCAAGGCAAGGAATCCAAGGGCAACGCTAACGCCCAGAATCTGGCTGGAGACAGCAGCGATTGCGTACGCCCGCCGTCCCATTCGCCGTTCCAAAGGCACGCCCACCAGCAGCACCAAAGCAGTTTCCAGCACGTAGCCCGTCAGGTCCCTGGCCCAGACGGCGGAAGTCACGGCGGCCCACCAGTGATCAGGTACGGAGCGGGGCGTAAGTGCGAAATTGAGCCGCAATTGCGCGTCCGGTCCCGTGGCGAGACTGGAGGTCAGCGCTCCCAATCCCCAGAAAACGACGACAAAACCCAACGTGAGCTGCGCTGAGCGCAGTCTTCCCGTCCATGATCGCCGCGAACGGACATCGGGGACGGGGTGGGTTTCCGGCTCGTGCGCCGGTGCGTGCACGGGGTTCCTATCTGTGCGTCGGAAAGATGGGGGTGCGAAATGAAATTCTTCCACACCGGCCGTCCGACGAGGATAATACCCACGTCGCCGTGACCTTCCCCGTCCCGATCCAATAGACTCCGTCGTAGGCAGGCTGCCGGCTCGTTCCGTCACCGGTCTAGGAGCAATGCAAAGTTGCTTATACAACGCTTAAACGAACAGAAAGCAAGCCCGGGACAGGTCGATGCACAAATCTCGCATACTCCGCTCCGCTGCATCCGTGATCGCGGCCGGAGTGCTTTTGGCAGGCTGTTCACAGGCACCCGCTGAACCGAGCGAGTCATCCAGCGGCAGGCAAACAGTGGCACCCGTTGCGCCCTCAGGGAGTCCAGCGGCAGCGGGCCAAAGTCCCAAGAAACCTGATTCCGGGCCGGATCCGTCAAAGCTTCCGCTTGGGTCCTTGTACAAGAACCCGAGCAATAACCGGAACGAAATCATCCTCGCGGACGTCCGGCGCACGGCCGTCCTCATTGGGGACTCCCAGTCTGAGCCAATGGGCTCTTGGCCGCGGGAGGCTTTGGGCTCGCTTGGTTACAAGGTGTACTCCGTGGCCCGGGGCGGTACGGGATACGTGGCCGCGACGAGCAAGAGCGGCAACTACATCGATGCGCTGCAACGAGGAGACTGGGTCCTGCCTTATGGGACGCCGCCGCTGATCGTTGTCGAAGGTGGAGGCAACGATGCCGCCCATAACGCCAGCGATGAGCAGATCACGGCCAACGCCAACAGGCTCCTCGCCGCCCTCAAAAAGAGGTACCCACAGGCGAAGATCGTGATTATCGGAACTCTTGCCAGGGGTGCCAGCGCGGGCGGGGGGCGCCGCACCCAGGTTGACGCGCTGCTGGGCAATATTGCAGCCAAGGCCGGGGCTCCGTTCTTCAGCGTCGGAGACTGGATCAGCAGATATCAGGTCGCCGGGGACCTGGTGGACGGCGTGCACCTGAACGCTGCCGGGCATGCCAAGCTCGGCGATGTCCTGGCCGCGGACATGGCGGCGGCGGGCCTTCGCCTGCAGCCGGATCCGAGGAGTGCATCATGAGAATTGCGGTAACCGGAGGAACCGGAAAACCGGGCAAGCGTTGTCCGCAGGCTGAGAGCCGATGGCCATCGAACTCACGCGCACCACGCCAACCGAAGACTGAGCCCACCGAAGATTGAAGCTGGCAGAAGTTCGCGCGCCGGAGAACAATTGATTTATGGTCAGCTATTCAGCCCTTGAACAAGCGTCCAGCAAGAATCCGCATGATTGGGGCCGGGCGATGGCAACGGCGATGACGAAGCTCCTGGATGCGGCTCGCATTGACGGACGGCATTTTGAACACGAGTTCCTCTATGGCGAGGAACTGCGCATGAGGATCGACGAGAACAACGGCGGAGCCACGGTCAAGCTCACGTGGACTCCCGCGGACCAGGAGCCCGAACAGGAGAATTCTCCGGCCTGAGTGCTTCGCGTCGCCGGATTGGCCCGGGTGAGGGCCACGTTCTTGTAACCGTGGCTACCCAGATGCTGGTGTGGCGCTTGCGTCCACTGGTTACTCCGCACCCCCGTTGCTTCCGAGGAGGCTCCGGGTGAGGGTTTCGCTATCGGCCATGAGCTGGCCGACCGCGAAGCCCAAGTGCGAATCGCCGGGAGTCTCGCCCGCGAGTGCGGCCGCGACCACCGAGCGTCGGATCAGTTCCTTGGCGAACGACGCCGTGGTGCCGGCTGTGTGCGCTGCAGCGGTTTCGATCGCCGACGGGGAGAACAAGAGCCCGTGCGAATACAGCCGCAATAGTTGCACCCGTTCGTGCTTGGACGGAAGCGGGATTTCCACCGCCAGGTCGACGCGTCCGGGCCGCTGGGCGAGGGCCCGTTCCAACAGGTCAACGCGGTTGGTCGTCAGCACGAACGCGATATCGGCATCGTCGTCGAGCCCGTCCATCGCATCGAGCACCTCGAAGAGCAGCGGTTTGGGGCCGTGGCCGAAGCTGCGGTCTTCGGCGATCAGGTCGCAGTCCTCCAGCACGACGATGGACGGCGCCAAAGCCCGGGCGATCTTGGCTGCCTCGGCAATCCTGGCGAGCGAACCGCCGGAGAGGAGCACCGCCGTCGTACCCTCACTTTGGCTCAGCAGGTACCGGACGGTGTGTGTCTTGCCGGTCCCCGGCGGTCCGTAGAGAAGGAGGCCGCGCTTGAGATGCTGTCCGTGTGCAGCCAAGATGTCCGCCCGCCGGGCAATGCCCAGGGTGTGGCTCTCCACCTTGTCGAGGAGGCCATCCTGAAGGACCACATCACCGCTGGCGAGTTCAGGGCGCCTGATGAAGGTCACCCCGCTGATGCTCGGCCCGTAGTCGCTGACCGCGAGGGCAATGATCTGGCCTTTGAAAACGCTCTGGTGCTCCATGTCGCGCCGTACCTCGGCCAGGAGCTCGGAAGCTACATCAGGCTGCGTGGCCAGGACTTCAAGGGACGCGGATTGCCGGCCGCGGTCCATCCTGGCCCCGCGCTGGAGTACCGCTACGGGTGAGCCGGCGTATCTGAAGAGCCAGAGCCCCAAAGCCACGGCCTGGCGCTGTTGCTCCGGACCAGTGGCGAGGTTGGTGTAGTCCGCCTGGGCGAGGGGAAAACGCGGGTAGCTACTGGATTGCTGCAACATGTCGCTGAAGGACATGTGGTGGCGCTGATCGCCGCCGCCGATTCCTACCAGCCGCCAATCCGGGTCGCGGCCAGCCAGCCCTTCCATCACGATGTCCACGTCCACCAAGCGGTGGGGCGGGATCTCCTCCGTCACGACCGATAGTTCATGTGCGGGCACGCCGAGATGCCCGGTCAACGCCTGTAAAAGCTGCTCGCTGTCATTGGCGTGGTCCAATCCGGACTGGGCCAGCCGGGTCAGTGTTGCGAAGTCTTCGATGAATTTCCCCAATTTTTCATCCATGCACAGACCCTAGCAGGAGGGGTACCGACTCAGCAGAGCCCGTTCATGGTCGCGATGGCCACCTCCCTGAGCTGCTCGAACTCCGACTGGCCGGTGCCGTCCGTCGATTCAATGTGTTTGTCCGTGTCCGACGGATAGGCGAAGCTCATGGCTATCTGGCGGCTCCCGTCGCTCGTGGACAACGCGATGCTCGCAAACCAGGTGCTGCCGCCGTAGCCGTAGTAGAAGCCGTTCGTGCATTCGTCATTCCAACGCTGCAGCCCGAGTCCGTGGTTCTCCTGCCACAGGGTTTGCATGTCGCGGAGGGTGTTCGCCGTGAGTAGCCGGCCCTGCATGAGCGCAGCATAGAACGTGTTGATATCGCCCACCGTGGAGATGACTCCCTCGGCGGGGGAACCGACCAGGTACTCCGGCTGCGAGGCATTGATGCGCTCGCCGTCGATGAATTCATAGCTCTGGATCATGCCGCGCGCATCCCGGTCCGGCTCAGCAGACAGCGAGGTGTGGCTCATTCCGAGCGGCACAAAGATCTCTGACTTCAGGACATCTCCGATCGGCCGGCCGCGGAGTTTTTGTACGATCGCTGCCAAGGCGACGTAGTTGGCATCCGAGAAGCGGAACAGCTGGAAGTTGGCATGTGCCCACGGCACGGTCCCGGCCATCCGGAGATAGTCCTCGATGCTGAACCTCGTGTCGATGGCCTGTTTGGGCGGTATGGCCTTCAAGATGGCTTCCGGTGCGTCGGGCAGGCCGGAGCTGTGGTTCAACAGGGAGCGGATCGTGACGGGGCCGGGCGGGTGGACGAGCTGCTCGAATTCCGGGAAGTACTCCGTGACGGGGTCCTCAAGGCCCAGCTTTCCTTCCTGGACAAGCTTGAGCACCGAAACCGCCACCATTGACTGCGTGATGCCGCCGGCCTGGATCCGGTCGGTCACGGCTACCGGTTCGCCGGTCTCGACGTCTTGGCTGCCGTAGGCCCGGGACCATTCCCGACCCCGGACTTTGATCTGGACGACAACGGCCGGCGCGCCCCGGCTGAGCATTTCATGCGCGAAGAAATCCGCAACTGGGGATTCCGGAAGTGCTGTTTGCGAATCGGACGAAGAGGTACCGGCCGGGGGTTCACTTGCCAGAGGGTAGGTGCAAGCGCCTGACGCCAAGGTCAAAGCCAGGACGACGGCCACCCGGAATCCCGCCTGGAATACGCGGGATACGCGGGATACGCGTGAAGTGTGAGAGGCCCGCGCAGCCTCCATGGCTGCCTCCTGAAGCTACGCTGCCGGGCAACGGCTGGGCGCCCTTGCCCCCGTAGTTTCGATCGTCCTCTTCGGAAGCGAAGGGGTCAACGTTGACAACGCGGGTGCGGCCCAAACCCAACTAATCCCCACCGCCACCCTCGCCTCGCAAGCTCGGCCAGGGAACCCGGGCGGCGTGGCCCCACGCAGTTAACGTCGTTATGGGCGCTCATAACGACACCTACTGCGAGTCAGTTGGGGTGGCCCGAAGGCCTAGGTCAGCTTGATCTGCCGGTTCATGTCCTTGTACAGCAAGTAACGGAACTGGCCCGGCCCGCCGGCGTAGCAGGCCTGCGGGCAAAAGGCGCGGAGCCACATGAAGTCGCCGGCTTCCACTTCCACCCAGTCATTGTTCAGCAGGTACATGGCCTTGCCCTCAAGCACGTAGAGGCCGTGCTCCATGACGTGGGTCTCCGGAAACGGGATGACCCCGCCCGGCTGGAACGTCACAATGTTCACCTGCATGTCGTGGGCCAGGTCGCTGGAATCCGTGAAGCGGGTGGTCTTCCAGGCGCCGTCGGTGTCCGGCATCGCGGTGGGCTCCACCTCGGCATCACTCGTCACGAAGGACTTTGCCTCGTAACCCTCAAGCCGTTCGTAGGCCTTGCGGATCCATTGGAAGGAGACGATGTCGTCGGAGACGTTTTCCAGGCCCCAAGAGGCACCGGCGGCCAGATAGGCATAGCCGCCCTCCTCGAGCTCGTGCAGTTCGCCGTCAAGGGTCAGGTTGACCTTGCCCTTGGTGATGAAGACGACGCCTTCGACGCCTGCCTCGAACTCGGCCTTGGGAGCGCCGCCTCCCGGGCCGATCTCCACGATGAGCTGGGAGAACGTGGTGGCGAATCCGGAAATCGGGCGGGCCAGGATCCAGGAACGGGTGTTGGAGAAACCCGGCAGGGTGCTGGTCACGATGTCGGTCATGACACCCTTGGGGATCACGGTGTAGGCCTCGGTGACGATGGCCCGTTCCGTGGTGAGGTGGGTCTGCGGCGGCAGCCCGCCCTGGGGGTAGTAGTACTTTCCCATCATTGGATCCTTACTTGGAGGTGGATTGTGCCAGCCGGGGATGCGCCAGTGCAGTCAGCCGGGAGAGTTCGACGCCGGCAAGCGCCAGCACTTCTTCGGAACCCACCGCTCCGCACTGGACGCCGCGCAGGACGAAGGCGGCGAGGGCACGGGCAGTGGCGGGTTCGTCCATGACGCCGCCTTCGGTGCGGTCCACGTAGTTGCGGAGGCGGGCCGCGGCAGCAGGCAGGCCCTCGCGGTAGAAGGCATACGTTGCCGCGAACCGGCTCGGCAACTGGGCAGCGTGCAGGTCCCAGCCCTGGTAGTAGCCGCGTTCGAGGGAACGGCGGACCAACCGGCCGTGCAGCTTCCACGCGTTTTCCACGTTGTCGCCCACCGGGATGATGTTGGTGGAGCCGTCGGAGAGCCGGATGCCCGTGCCCGCAACGGCCAACTGCATGACTTCCTTCGCGAAATCCGCCACGGGGTGCTCCATGGACTGGTACTCCGCGGAGATCTGTAGCGAAGCGGAGTAGTCGTACGTGCCGTAGTGCAGTGCGCTGATGCGGCCCGGAACTGCGTGCGGAAGCCGGGCCACCGGGGAGGTCCCCTCCGGGCCGAGGATCAGTTGCGGCGTCTCTACCTGGACTTCGAAACGGAGCCGGCCCGCCGGAAGGGAGTGGATCTCTTCGAGCCGGGAGACCGCGAAGTCCATTGCCTGTACCTGGGCCACTGTGGTGACTTTCGGCAACGTCAGTACGAGGCCCTCGGGCAGCTCCCCGGCCGAGGCCAAAGTGGAGACGAAAAGGTCCAGGGTCTTCAGGCCACGTGCCCGGGTGGGCGCCTCGAAGCACTTGAACCGGATGCCGATGAACGGCGGGGCAGAACCCGCGGCAACGGCTTCGCTGACAGCCTGCGCAGCCGCTACGGCCGCGACGTCTTCTGCTTCGTCGCCCCGGTCGCCGTAGCCGTCCTCGAAGTCGAGGCGCAGGTCCTCGATCGGTTCGCTGCGCAACTTGGCAGCCACACGCGTGGCGACGGCGGCAGCCAGTTCGGGCTCCTGGCCCAGCAACGCACCGAGCCTTTCGAGACCGCCGTGGGCCTCCGCCGTCGTGATCGCCTGGGCGCCCCATTCCGCGGAGAGCGACGGTGTGAAACGGTCCGCCGGTACGTAGACCGTGTGCACGGGCTGGCGGGTGCCGTCGTCGCCGGGGTAGTTGCGCTCCAGGAGCTGGTCGGTGGCGGCCAGCTGGGAGTCGATCGCGGCGAAATCCGACGGAGTCAGGGAAGCAGAGAAGGAGGATGCGGCCATTCCTACACCAGCTCGTAGGCGGGAGTGGTCAGGAAGTCGGTGTAGTCCTCGGAGAGACAGATGTCCGCGATCAGGCGGCTGGCCGGCTCGTAGAACTTCTCGAAGGTCTCAGAGTCAACCTCGCTGCGCAGGCGGTCGGTCTCTTCGCCGAGGATCCGGGTGACCAGTTCGCGGGTGACCGTGTTGCCCGTGTCGGCAAGGACGGACTTGTTGCGGATCTGCTGCCACACCTGTGAACGGGAGATTTCCGCAGTGGCGGCGTCTTCCATGAGGTTGTGGATCGCGACGGCGCCGCTGCCGGAGAGCCACACCGCGGTGTACGCGACGGCGACGTAGAGGTTCAGGCGAAGCCCGGCCTCGGTCACGTGGCCACCGGCGGAGGAGATGTCCAGCAGCTGCTCGGCAGTCACGGAGACCTCGGGGCGCTGCTTGTCCAGCTGGTTCGGCTTGCCGCCGTTTGCCGGATCGCCGAGCACCGAGTCGAACACTTCGCGGCATGTGGAGACGAGGTCCGGGTGGGCCACCCAGGAACCATCGAAACCGTCGTTGGCTTCGCGGGTCTTGTCCGCGCGCACCTTCTCGAAGGCCTGGGCCGTGACTTCGGGCTCGCGGCGGTTCGGGATGACGGCAGCCATGCCGCCCATGGCGAACGCGCCGCGCTTGTGGCAGGTCTTGACCAGTAGTTCCGTGTAGGCGCGCATGAACGGGGCCGTCATGACCACAGACGCGCGGTCCGGCAGGATGAAGGACTCGCCGGCGTCGCGGAAGTACTTCACGATGCTGAACAGGTAGTCCCAGCGGCCGGCGTTCAGGCCGGAAGCGTGGTCCCGCAGTTCGTAGAGGAACTCGTCCATTTCGAATGCGGCAGGGATGGTTTCGATCAGCATGGTCGCGCGGACGCTGCCCTGCGGGATGCCGAGGTAGTCCTGGGCGAAGACGAAGATGTCGTTCCACAGGCGGGCCTCAAGGTGGCTTTCCATCTTGGGCAGGTAGTAGTACGGGCCCTGGCCATTGAGCAGGAGCTGCTTGGCCACGTGGAAGAAGTGCAGGCCGAAGTCCACCAGCGCGCCTACGGTGGGTTCGCCGTCGAGCAGCAGGTGCCGTTCGTCCATGTGCCAGCCGCGGGGGCGGGCGACGACGACGGCGAGCGGCGCGTCCGTGCGGAGCCGGTATTCCTTGCCCTCCGGGGAGGTATAGCTCAGGGTCCCCTGGGCGGCGTCGCGGAGGTTGAGGATGGCGTCGATGACGTTCGCCCACGTCGGGGTGCTGGCGTCCTCGAGGTCGGCGAGCCATACCTTGGCGCCGGAATTCAGGGCGTTGATAGCCATCTTTGCCGGGGAAGCCGGGCCGGTCATCTCGACCCGGCGGTCCTGCAAGGCCCGGGGTGCTTCGGCGACCTTCCAGTCGCCGTCGCGGATGTCCTGCGTTTCGGGCAGGAAATCGAGGCGTCCGGTGCGGGCCACTTCTTCACGCTTGGCGACGCGCGCAGCCAGCAGCTCGGAGCGGGTGCCCGCGAAACGGCGGTGCAGTTCCTCCACGAAGGCCAACGCCTTGGGAGTCAGGATTTCCTCGGCTCGTTCGATCGGCCGGGGGTCTGTGACTGTGAGAGCCATGGGATGGTCCTTTCCTAGAGAGCGCTAGCGGCCTGCGTTTGCTGCTGCCGCGCGTTTGCTGCGTTTGCTGCGTTTGCCACCGCTGAGGCGACGTCGGCGGCAACGTGGGGGTCGAAGACGCTGGGGATAATGTAGCTCGCGTTCAGTTCATCATCTGCGACCCGGTTGGCGATAGCCTCTGCGGCGGCCACGAGCATTTCCGGAATGATGTCCGATGCTCCGGCGTCGAGCAATCCGCGGAAGAAGCCCGGGAAGGCCAGCACGTTGTTGATCTGGTTGGGGAAGTCGCTCCGGCCGGTGGCGACCACGGCTGCGTGCTTGGACGCAATCACCGGGTCGATTTCCGGGGTGGGGTTGGCCATGGCGAACACGATCGCGTCCTCGGCCATCGAGGCGACCTGCTCTTCGCCGATCACGTGGGGAGCGCTGACGCCGATGAACACGTCCGCACCCTTGAGGGCGTCGTGCAGCGTGCCGGAGAAACCGGCCTCGTTCGTGTTCGCGGCAATCCAGGAACGGTGTTCGTCGTCGTACTTTTCGCCCGAGTGGATGGCGCCGGAACGGCCTGCGGCGACGATGTGCTGCGCGCCCTGGGCCTTGAGGAGCTGGATGATCGCCGAGCCGGCAGCGCCGACGCCGGAGACCACGATCTTGACCTCGGACAGCTTCTTGTCCACCACGCGCAACGCGTTGACGAGGGCCGCGAGCGTGACAATTGCCGTTCCGTGCTGGTCGTCGTGGAAGACGGGGATGTCCAGCTCGTCGCGGAGCCGCTTCTCGATTTCGAAGCAGCGCGGGGCGGCGATGTCTTCAAGGTTGATGCCGCCGTAGACCGGAGCCATGGCCTTGGCGATCATGATGATTTCTTCAGTGTCCTGGGTGTCCAGGCAGACCGGCCATGCGTCGACGTTGGCGAACTGCTTGAACAGCGCGGCCTTGCCTTCCATGACAGGCAGGGCTGCGGCCGGGCCGATGTTGCCCAGGCCAAGGACGGCCGAACCGTCGGTGAGGACGGCGATCGTGTTGCGCTTGACCGTCAGATTGCGTGCAGCGGCCGGGTCCTCGGCGATGGCGAGGCAGACGCGTGCGACGCCGGGAGTGTAGGCGCGCGAAAGGTCGTCGCGGTTGCGCAGGGCCACCTTCGGGACGACCTCGAGCTTGCCTCCCAGGTGCATGAGGAAGGTGCGGTCCGAGACGTGCTGGACCGTCACGCCGTCGAGCGCGTTGAGGG
Organism: Arthrobacter sp. 2RAF6; assembly: GCF_052115205.1. Classification (NCBI taxonomy): domain Bacteria; kingdom Bacillati; phylum Actinomycetota; class Actinomycetes; order Micrococcales; family Micrococcaceae; genus Arthrobacter; species Arthrobacter sp. 2RAF6. The sequence goes on from NZ_JBFRGF010000048.1 coordinate 15,743, forward strand.
CGTTCTTGACGCGGTTGGCGTGGTCTTCGTCCGTGGTGTTGCAAGTGACGTCGACAACCAGGGTGTCGTGGTGCGACTCCGTCACATCCAGTGCGGTGACGGCCGCACCGGCAGTGGCGACGGCTGCGGCCAGCTCGCTCGTGGCAGTGAAGCTCGACGGCGCGGCGACGCGCAGGGTGATCGAATTTCCGGGGCTCGGGTTCGCCATTGAATTTCCTCCTCGTACAGGCCCATAGTGGGCCTCCGCTCAAACCGAATGTTTTCGTATTATGGATATTATTATCTACAAAGTGGAAACACAAGCCCCAACTGATGGGCAAGCATTCCGGCGTCGCGTGCTGTATCTTGAGTGTTCTAAGCAACTCTTTTCACGATGCGGATAAGAGTTGTCGGATTCCGAGCCATAGGAGACAACGGAATGGCTGAAAAGCCCTCGGGAGGCGTGCAGTCCGTCGAGCGCGTCTTCGAACTGCTGGAACTCATCACCGACGCCGGCGGAGACGTCACGTTGAGCGAACTGTCGTCGTCGACAGACCTGCCGCTCCCCACCATCCACCGCCTGCTGCGCACCTTGGTGTCCCTCGGCTACATCCGGCAACTGCCCAATCGTCGCTACGCGCTTGGCCCGCGGCTCATCCGGCTTGGCGAAGGCGCCAACAAGCAGCTCGGAGCCCTGGCCCGTCCCCAGCTGAAGTCCCTCGTGGACCGGCTCGGCGAAACGTCCAACATGGCCGTGCTGGATTCCGACATGGTCATCTACGTTGCCCAGGTTCCGTCGCTGCACTCCATGCGCATGTTCACCGAGGTGGGCCGCCGCGCCCACACGCACGACACCGGCGTCGGAAAGGCAATCCTGGCCCAGCTGGATGACGAAGTGGTCCGCGGCATCGTAGCCCGCACGGGTATGCCGACTCCCACGGCAAAGAGCATCGGGGACATCGACTCCCTGCTCGCCGATTTGAACCGGATCCGGGAACGCGGCTACTCGATCGACGAGGAAGAGCAGGAGATCGGCGTCCGTTGCTTCGCGATGGCCGTCCCCAACGCTCCGACGCCGACCGCCATTTCCGTTTCCGGGCCGGTGTCCCGCGTGGACCAGCACTTTGCCGACCGCGCCGTGCCCCTGCTGCGCGAGGCTGCCCTCGCGATCTCCGCGGAGCTGAACCAGAACTGACCTTGTCTTCTTTCGCGCGAACTGGCAGCTGTTGCCTCTTTGTCTGCGAATTAGGGGCAACAACTGCCAGTTCGGCGGAGGGTTTCCTTGGCGGAGGGTTTCCTTACATGAGGGCGCCGTCGTTCGCTTCGACGCCGTTCGGTTCCAGGTTGATCATCGGGGAGCGCTTTTCGAAGTACCGGAAGGTCAGCAGGCCCAAGGCGCAACCGAGGAACCAGCTGTAGTTGCCGATCCACGTTGCGTTGACCGTCGTGGCTCCCGAGTCCAGCAGCGCCTTGGGGATCAGGACCGATGCGATGGAGACGACGCCGCTGATGGCCACTGCCTTCACCGCGTTCGGGTTGTAGCCGTTGCGGAACCAGTACTTGCCGCTCGGCTTCATCGTGTACATGTCCTCAACCCACACCTTTTGCTTGCCTACGAGGTAGTAGCCGGCGATCAGGATGCCGAAGAGCGGGCCGATCAGCGCACCCAGCACGCCGAGCGTGTAATGGATGGCGTCGTCGTTCGAGTACCAATTCCAAGGGGTCAGGATGACGGATCCGACGGCGGCGATCATGCCGCCCATGCGCCAGCTGATTTTCTGGGGGCTCACGTTGGAGAAGTCGAACGCCGGCGAGATGAAGTTGGCCACGATGTTGATGCCCACGGTCGCGATGACAAAGGTCAATCCGCCGAGCAGCACGGCGAACACGGAATCGATTTCCTGCACGGTCTTGACCGGGTCCGTGATGAGGTGCCCGAAGACCGGGATGGTAGCCGACGCCGTGATGACCGTGAGCAGCGAGAAGAATAGGAAGTTGACGGGCAGGCCCAGGAGATTGCCCTTCTTGACGGCCTTGAAGCTCTTGCCGTAACGCGCGAAGTCGCCGAAGTTGAGCATAGGACCGGAGAAGTAGGACACCACCAAGGCGATCGCGGAGATCATGACCGGGATGGACGCAGCGAAGTCGAGCGGTTCGCCGGCGGACAGGTTCAGGCTGATGTTGCTGATGCCGGCCTTGGAAACCAGGTAGATGGCCAGGACCAACATGACCACGTACACGGCCGGTCCGGCGAAGTCGATGAACTTGCGGATGCTTTCCATTCCGTTCCAGAACAATGCGGCCTGGGCTACCCAGAGGATTCCGTAGCAGATCCAACCCAGGGCCGAAAGGCCGAGGAAGCCGTATTGGTGGACGTCGTACAACGGTTTCATGGCCGGGAAGAACTTCAGGAACACGATCACGAGGGCTTCGGAGGCGAGGAAGGTCTGCACTCCGTACCAGGCGACGGCGATCAGGCCGCGGATGATTGCCGGGATGTTGGCCCCCTTGACGCCGAAGACCGCCCGGTTGATCACGGGGTATGGGACGCCCGTCTTTTGGCTGGGCTTCGCCACCAGGTTGCAAAAGACCTGGACAATCACGATGCCCACCAGTAGGGCCACCAACACTTGCCAGCTCGCCAGCCCCAGGGCGAAGAGGCTGCCCGCCGTCACATAGCCGCCGATGCTGTGGACGTCCGACATCCAGAAGGCGAACAGGTTGTAACTGCTCCAGCGCTGGTTTTTCAGGGGTGCCAGGTCTTCATTGCTGAGCCGCGGATCGCGGTGTGCGGCGGCTTCGTCAATCGGGCTGCCCAAGAAGGTGCCGGTTTGCTCTGTGCCCGTTTGCTCTGGGGCGAGTCGTGCTTCGGTCATCGGTTCCTCGAATCAGGGGTTTCCACGACTGGGGCAGTCGTTTCACTGATTCAATTGAATGGAACAGATGTTTCAGTGCCGTTTCCGGGCCGCTAACTCTTCTTTACGCTTGATGCTGCCTCCTCGCGCGAACAGGCAGCTTGTGCCCCTTTGTCCGCGTTTTGGGGGCAACAGTTGCCAGTTCGCGCGTGAGTCGCGTGGATTTACCGCCGCTCGATCTCTTCCAGTGAGTCGAACATCCCGGTGATTTCCAAGACGCGATCCCTTCCTGAACGACCCTTCGCCGCCAACACGCCATTCGCGAGGGCGCTCATGAGGCTCATGGCCGATGCGTAGCTGTCAAAGGCGGCGCTGCCTTCCACCGGGCATTCGATCCAGAGTGACGCGTCCGCCGCAAGCCAACGGGCGCTCGGGTCCGCGATCAGGATGGTGCTCGCGCCGGTGGTGGTGGCGGCCTTCAGGACCTGGTGGAAGCCGTCCGGCCTGCGTCGGAAGCCAAGCAGGACCACGACGTCGTTCGCGTCCAGCCCTGCCAGTTCTTCACCCACGCTTTGGCCCGGCTGTGGGGCCAGATTTACCGAGGGGCGGCACTGCAGGAGCTGCTGCCGTAGGTGGAGGGCTACAGGGAAACTGTTGCGGAAGCCGATCAGCAGGACATTCCGGGCCTCAGCCAGTTGCTGCGTCACCTTGCGGAGGCGATCGTCGTCGAGCGTTTCGAAAAGCCGGTTCAGGCTCTGCTCTTCGGTTGCCAAATGCAGGGGGATTCCGCCGTCGGCCTCTTGTTTGGCGAGCGGTACTCCGCTGGACCTCAGGCCCCGGGTGTGTTCCTTGACCTCGTTGAAATCGGCGAATCCCAGGCGGCGAAAGAGCCTGCTCATAGTGGCCTTGGAGACGCCGCTTAGCTGAGCGAGCTCGGCCGCATTGTAGACGGCAAGGTCGCCCAGGCGGTCCAGCAGGGTATCCGCGGCCTTTTGTTCCTGCGGCCCAAGCTCCGAGTAGTGTTGTTCGATTCGTTCATCGATCCTCATGAAACAACCGTCTCACGCGGATCCGTAATTAGCGCGAAATGGCAGGTGTTGCCCCGTTGCTTGCGAATGAGGGGCAACACCTGCCAGTTCGGCGGAGAAAAGCCGTCAGTGCTCGACGGCGTTGGTTGAGATGCTCGACTTGAGCGGCACTTCCTTGCCCTCGGCGTCGATCAGTTTGCCGTTCTCGAAACGGTCGCCGTGCGCGAGGCAGGCAATGTCCGCTTCGCTGACCACGCGGCCTGTGCCTGCCACGAACACGGACTGGTTGTCCGAGTTGCCGGCCTTGAGGTGATTGAAGAGCACGTTCAGCAGGATGGCCATGATGGCGGCCGAGCTGATGCCCGAGTGGAAGATCGTGGAGAACCAGGACGGGAATTGGTCGTAGAACTTCGGGGCGGCGATCGGGATCATGCCGAAGCCGATGGACGCAGCAACGATGATCAGGTTCATGTTGTTGCGGTACTCCACCTTGGAGAGCGTCCGGATGCCGCTTGCGGCCACAGTCCCGAAGAGTACGACGCCGGCGCCGCCCAGGACGGGCGTGGGAACCGCCGCGACAACTCGCCCGAGGACCGGCAGCAGACCGAGGACCACCAGGATGAAACCGCCGGCACTGACCACGAAACGGCTCTTGATGCCGGTGATCGCCACGAGGCCCACGTTCTGGGCGAAGGCGCTCTGGGTGAAGGAGTTGAAGATCGGGGAGATGGCGCTGGAGAGCATGTCTGCCCGGAGGCCGTTGCCGATACGGCGTGAATCGACTTTGGTTTCCACGATTTCCCCGACGGCGATGATGTCCGCCGAGGTCTCTGTCAGGGTGACCAGGATGACGATCAGCATCGATACGATGGATGCGATCTCGAAGGTTGGAGCACCGAACGCGAACGGCGTGGGGAAGGCCACCACCGGGCCTTGGCCAACCTTGGAGAAATCGGCCATGCCCGCGGCGAGGGCGATGACGGTCCCGATGACCATGGCAAGGAGGATGGACAGGCGGGAGATGGCCGCGTTGCCGACCTTGCTCAGGAGCAGCACGATGCCCATCGTTGCCGCGGCGAGTCCGATGTTCGCCATGCTGCCGTAGTTTGGTGCGGCGCTGTTGCCTCCCATGGCCCAGTTCGCCGCGACCGGCATGAGGGTCAGCCCGATGGTGGTGATCACGGTACCGGTGACGACGGGTGGGAAGAATTTGATGATCTTTGAGAAAAGCGGCGTGATCACCAGGCCGATCAGGGATGCCACCATGACCGAGCCGAACACGGCCTGGATCCCGCCCCCGCCGTTGACGATCGCCACCATGGTGGAAACGCCGGCGAAGGACACTCCCTGGACCAGCGGCAATTGCGATCCGAAGAACGGGATGCCCACAGTCTGCAGAATGGTGGCGAGGCCGCCGACAAACAGGCAGGCCGCGATCAGGAGGCCGATATCCTGCGAGGACATGCCTGCGGCGGCTCCGATGATGAGCGGCGGGGCGATGATGCCGCCGTACATGGTCAAGACGTGCTGGAAGCCGTAGGCGAACGTACTCCCGATCGAGAGGCGTTTGTCCTCGGGGCGGGCTGGCCCGGACGCTGCGGGGCGGGTTTTATTCTTAGTGTTCATGGCAGACTTTCTTGGTTCATGGCAGACGTCTTTGTCTGGCTAACTTTGTCTGGCTAACAATGTGGGGTTTCTGGGTGCGAGTGATCGCCCAACTGACTCGCATTTGATGTCGTTTTGAGGCTCCAAAACGACACTTGCTGCGAGTCAGTTGGGCGGGTACCTGGGGCTCAGCAGAAGCCGGCGATGCCGTTCCACGCAGCCGGGGCAGGTGTGGTGTTGTCGCGCTGGACCGTGGCTTCGATCAAGCCGTACGGGCGGTCCGCGGCGAAGAAGACCTCGTTGGGGTTGTCGAGGCCGAACGGGCTGAGGTCCACCAGGAAGTGGTGCTTGTTGGGCATCGAGAACTTGATCTCGTCCACTTCGCTGTGGGCCTCGAGGACCTTCTTGCCCATGTCGAACAGGGTCTGCTGCAGGGCGTGGGAGTAGTTCTCCGTGAAGCCTTCCAAGAGCAGGGCCTTGATGTCCTCGTAGCTCTTGTTGAAGTCCGTCCCGGCAGCGCCAAGACCGGTGTTGTAGCGCCAGCGGGCCGAGACGTCGGTGGCGAGGATGCGGTCCGTGGTCTCGGGCAGCGTAGTGTAGCGGTCGCGGGGGTAGCCCACGAAGCCGGACTGCGTGGTCTTGAGGACGGTCAGGTCCTTAAGGCCGGAGATGACGTGCGTTGTGTTGCCTTCACGGACCACGACGGCGGTACGGACTTCCTGCCCCTTGCGGACAAAGCTGTGGTCGTGTTCGGAGCCGTGTGCCTGGATGCGGTCCCAGGTGTAGGCCTCGGCTTCCCAGCGCCCGCCCGTGACCCACTCGAAGCCTGAGGTGAAGTGTTCGCTCAGGCGCACGAGGAAGGCTTCGGGGGAGCCGATGCCGTCGCGTGCAAAGGCGTAGATGGTGTTCTTCTGGGTGTCCGTGGCGACGACGTGTGCGTTGTCGCCCTGGAGGTGCGCAGCCTGGAAGTCGCCACGCAATTGCGAGGTGACGTTAAGGTCTTCGATCTGGTGGCGGTCGGTGTCGCGGGTGACTTTGACGACGCGGACTTCTGCCTTGCCGTACTGGTTGTCGCCGAGGACGATGTTGTTGCTCATGGTCATATCCCAACTTCTGTGAGGTGGAACCACTAAGGTCCACCAATGAAATTAAGCGCGTGTTTCATACGCGTTTCTGGTGGAGCCGACCCAACAAAAAAGAGCCGGCATCCGTTGATGCCAGCTCATTACGACCCTGCCTGCTGCTCCCAGGTTACGTGACCTGCGCCACGAATTGAAGAAAGCGTAGCCCACGTTTGCCAGTGGTGTACATCACTTCCGATGAATCGTTATCTACTTTCTGATTGTGACCGACGGCGGCCGGCGGCAGGAGCGTGGTCCGCGGGCACCCCTTGACGCGGTTCGGGAATCCCCTCTACCATTTCCATATAACAAAAAATGTTTTCCAGTATGTGGAAAATGCAGATGCGGAAATTGCGGATGTTGAAATCCCGAGCGCCCGACGAAGGGCGTGAACCGCAAGCCACGGAGAACTTGAGCGCATGAAATAGGAGGACAGATGGACTCGCAGGATAAGAACAACGTCGTGGAATTCCCGGCGCCCGGCCAGGAGCTGTACCTGCCGTTCGGCGCTACGGATCCTGACTTCTACATTCCGGCCGATTGTGACCGCATGCCCGGGACGTTCTCCCGTTGGCTGCGCGCCCTTCCGGTATTCGGCCGGCAGCGTTCCTAGGGCTCCCGGCCCTGGGGATGAGGGACTCTGCGCAACAGAGAGCCAAAAAGGCGGGCGGCACTTACCCCTAAGGGGGTAGTGCCGCCCGCCGCTTTTTTGTGAATACGCAGGTGTCGCCCGTCCGCTGGGTTCCAGGACGCAGACGACGGGCCACACCCACGATCCCGGCTCTCGCCCAGGCGAACTATTACATTGGCAGGGCCTTGGCGATAGTCGAAACGATCATGCTCGCTTTGACGGATACCAGGATCAGGCTCACGGCGGTCAGGCCAATCAGTGCCCAAACCGGTGCGAGTCCGCGCTGCGGGGCGACCTTGTGGACGATCACTGAACGGCCCACCACGTAGACTCCGGCACCCAGGAAGGCCCATGCCCATTGGAAGGGGCGGACCACCCCGTCCCTCTGCAGCTTTTGCCAGTCGAGGTAGGCCAAGAGAACGCTGACCCCGTAGATGAGCCAAGATGAGATAACCAGCAGGAAATACGGAACGCTGAACGCGCTGGGATCGAGGGTGGGTACGCGCCTGGCGCCGACATACCTCAGGTGGAAGACCGGATTCCAGAACAGCAGGATAATCAGAGTGATCACCGGCAACAGCGTGACGAGCCAGATGAACGGATTGTAGACCGGTGTCTGCTTGCTGATTTCCGGGCGCGGCGCGGGCTGGACCGGTCCCGCGTATTGCCCCGGTCCCGCGTATTGCCCTGACCGCGCGGCCGCGGGCCACGCCGCGCCAGCCTGACCTGCGCCCGGCTGGCCTGCGCCGGGCCATGCCGCGCCGGCCTGACCTGCGCCAGGCTGAGCTGCGCCCGGCTGGCCTGCGCCGGGCCACGCCGCGCCGGGCTGAGCTGCGCCAGCCTGACCAGTACCCGCCTGGGCCGGTGGGTTCCAGGCGTTTCCAGTCCAGGCGTTACCGTCCCACCACCGTAGTTGTCCGGAGCCCGAGGGGTCCGGGTACCAACCTGGAGGAGTCGGCGTGTTGTGCTGGGGGACGGTCATGATTTGCCTCCTGATCTACGACCTAATCGAGAGGCTACTCCTAACCGCTGATGATTCTCTGTGCGGCGGCTGAGTGTTTGGCAATAAGTTCCGGGATGTCCAGATCCGGAATCCGGCCATCCACAACGCGCCATTTGCCGCCCACCATGACGCGGTCGGCGCGGTCCGCCGCGCAGAGCAACAATGCCGCGACGGGATCATGGCTGCCGGAGAAGCGCAGCCCCTCGGGTTTGAACATGGCAAGGTCTGCCTGCATCCCGGGAGCAATCTGGCCGATGTCGGTGCGGCCCAACACTGCAGCGGATCCCCGCGTCGCCCAGCCGAGGGCGCGTTCCACGGGGACGTCCGCACCGTAGCGCAGCCGCTGCAGATACAGCGCCTGACGCGCTTCGAGGATCATGTTGGAGGCATCGTTCGACGCCGAACCGTCCACTCCCAGCCCTACCGGAACCCCGGCGGCCTCAAGTTCCAGCACCCGTGCGGTGCCGGACGCGAGCCGCATGTTCGACGTCGGGCAGTGCGCGACGGCGGTGCCCGCGGCACCCAGCCGGGCGATCTCGTTGTCGTCGAAATGGATGCCGTGGCCAAGCCAGGTTCGATCTCCGAGCCAGCCGACGCTCTCCAAATAGTCGACCGTGCGAAGTCCGAACATCTCGCGGCAGAAATCTTCCTCGTCGATGGTTTCCGCGAGGTGCGTGTGGAGCCGGACATCCAGCCGTTCGGCCATGGCGGCGCTCTCGGCCATGATCTCCCTGGTCACCGAGAACGGCGAGCAGGGGGCCAAGGCGATCTGGATGACCGCTCCGTCTCCCCGTTCGTGATACTTCCCGATCAGCCGTTCGCTGTCCGCGAGGATCACCTCCGGACGCTGCACGGTGGACCGCGGAGGCAGGCCGCCGTCGTCCTCGCCCAGCGTCATGGACCCGCGGTTGAGCGTGGCGCGCATGCCGAGTTCACGTACGACGCCGACCTCGACGTCGATCGCGTCCTCGAGTCCCGCGGGGAAGAGGTAGTGGTGGTCTGCTGCCGTGGTGCAACCGGAAAGCAGGAGTTCCGCAAGCGCTACTTTCACGGCAAGTTCGAGGCTGTCCGGCGTCAGCCGCGCCCACACGGGGTACAGGTTCTGCAGCCAGGGGAACAGGGGAGCGTTCGCCACCGGACCCCAGGCGCGGGTAAGCGTTTGGTAGAAGTGGTGGTGCGTGTTGATGAGCCCGGGCAGCAGGACATGGCTGCCGGCGTCGAAAGTTTCTTGGCACGGCGCGGATGGACGCTTTCCGGCGGGGACGAGCTCCGCGATTTTCCCATTACTGACTACGATGCCGCCGCGGGCGTCGAGCCCGTTGGCGGTGAACACATCGAGGGGATTCTTGATCCAGAGCCGGGAAGGGGCTGGGTCCGTTGCCGGGGCTGCTGGCTGGAAATCGGATTTCGGGGACACTGGAATCCTTGTCTGGTCGGCGTAGTTGCGTTCCAGCTCAGTGGTTCCTGTCTGCTGATCCAGGTTCCGGCAGGTCATCCCTGCCGATGGCACCCAGCGTAGGTGGCTCGCCGAAGTGCGTCAATGTGACCGATGCCCAAGCCTGGCCTCCCGCCCGCCCGAACAGCAAAATTTCACATGTCGAAACTTTTTTTCCAGAAACTATGGCGCGGCTCACACCTCCGGTGCTAATCTCATTTTGCCAAAGGCGGGCACCCGGACTCCGGGAAGCTATCTACCAGGCGAAACCTTCAAAAGCACGCGCTGAAGCCTGGTAATCGCAGCACTGGTCTGTCATGTTCAGATGCCTCCCTGGTTACAGGCTTCCTCAGCACAAAGGAAGTCGCACATGAGTACCACCGTCACGGCCGAACATTTCTTGGCCACCTCCATTGAGCTGGCAACAGCCAATGTCCTCAACAGCGGCGGGCCGTTCGGCGCCGTCATTGTCACCGCGGATGGCCGCGCCTTCGAAGGCGTCAACCGGGTCACCGCAAGCAACGACCCGACTGCCCACGCCGAGGTCACCGCCATCCGTAATGCCTGCCGCGAGCTCGGTACCTTCGATCTCAGCGGAGCCACCCTCTACACGAGCTGCGAGCCATGCCCTATGTGCCTGGCCTCGGCTCTCTGGGCACGCATTGACAACGTGGTTTTCGCGGCAGACCGGCACGACGCCGCCTCCGTAGGCTTCGACGACGCCGTCTTCTACGAGTACTTCGAGAACGAAGACCGGGACAAGCTCATGCCGGTCCGCAAACTGGAACTGGGCGACCCCCAAGCTCCGGCCATCCTGGAACCGTTCAACACCTGGAACACGCTTGACTCCAGGATTGACTACTAGGGCCCGGTGGCTGAAATGACAATCCTGGACCCCGCAGAAATGCGAACGGCAACTGAAAAGCAGGCTGTGCCTTCCGGCGCAGGGCAGACAGATGCACGCGAAAAGCACACGGCAACCGGACTGGCACAGCGGGGCAGCAGCTCCAAGCCCCCGGCGTCGAACTCCTTCCTGGATCGTTTCTTCCAGATCACCAAGCGTGGCTCCACGCTGGCCCGCGAATTCCGCGGCGGCATCGTCACGTTCTTCACGATGGCCTACATCGTTATCCTCAATCCACTGATCCTGGGCGGATTCTCAGCCCAGAACGCACCCACGGATGTGGCGGGCGGCTGGTTGTCGGCCGCGCAGGTGGGGGCAGTCACGGGCCTGACCGCCGGTGTCATGACGGTCCTCTTCGGCCTCATCGCGAACCTGCCGTTCGGGCTCGCCGCGGGCCTGGGAATCAACTCGTTCCTCGCAGTCGCCGTCATCCATGAAGTCACCTGGCCGGAAGCCATGGGCCTCGTGGTCATCAACGGCATCCTGATTGTCCTGTTCGGCGTCACGGGCGCCCGGACCGCGATCTTCAAGGCTGTCCCCAAGGAACTCAAGGCCGCCATCACCGTTGGCATCGGCCTGTTCATCGCCTTCATCGGCTTCGTCGATTCCGGTTTCGTCCGCGCCACAAAAGGCGGACCGCCGGTACAGCTCGGCAACGATGGTTCCATCACCTCCATACCTACCCTTGTTTTCATTGTCGGTCTGCTGGTCATGGGAATCCTCGTGGCCCGTAAGATCCAGGGCGGCCTCCTGATCGGAATCGTCGCCACCACGGTCCTCGCCGCCGTCGTCGAGGCCGTCATGCACATCGGGCCCGGCAGCGCCGCCAATCCCGGTGGCTGGCACCTCAACACTCCGGTGCTGTCCGGCCAGCTGGTTTCCGCCCCGGACTTCAGCCTGGTGGGCCACTTCGACCTCTTCGGTTCGTTCTCGCGGATCGGCGGCCTGGCGGCCACGATGCTGGTGTTCACCCTGGTGTTCACCAACTTTTTCGACGCCATGGGCACCATGACCGGCCTCGCCAAGAGCGCCGGTGTGGCCTACAAGGACGGGACGTTCCCCAAGCTCAAGTCGGCCTTCATCGTCGAAGGCCTGGGCGCGGTAGCCGGCGGCGCGACGTCGGGCTCGTCCAACACCGTGTACATCGACTCCGCTGCCGGGATTGGCGAAGGTGCCCGCACCGGCCTGGCGTCGGTGGTCACCGGACTGCTGTTCCTGGGTTCGATGTTCCTGACCCCGCTCACCAGCGTGGTTCCGCTCGAGGTCGCAGCCGCGGCACTGGTGGTGGTGGGCGCCATGATGATGGCACAGATCCGCGAGATCAAGTTCTCCAAGTTCTCCGTGGCCCTGCCCGCCTTCCTCACCATCGTCACCATGCCGCTGACGTACTCCATCGCCAACGGCATCGGCGTTGGATTCATCTCCTGGGCCGTGATCCACGCGGCATCGGGGAAGGGCAGGAAAGTCCATCCGCTCATGTGGGTGGTGGCCGTGGGCTTCTTGATCTACTTTGCCCGCGGGCCGATCAGCGCGCTGATGGGAGCGTAGCCGGCGATTGAGACGGCGGTCCGGCCGCAAGTCACCGCAATGAATAGGCGTCCGCCGATCGTCCCCAACCGCATCAAGCGGACGACGACGGCGGGCGGCGGTGGGGTGCGGCCGCTCCGCTAAGGACCGGGGTGGGAAATGAGAGGCCCGCCCCGGTCCTCTTCACGCAACGGGGTGCGTGTTTACCCGAAGCTCTCCTGTACAGAGGCAAGGAATGAGAATATGAGGCAAGATCGCACACTGGCCCGGGCGGGTCTCCGGTCCGGGACCTCGGTAAAGGAGGTGTTGCCATGCTGGATTTGATGCCTTCGTTGGGCACCTGGCGGCCCGCGGTCTCCGGTCAGCGATGCGCCGTCGCCACCATCGTGGCCGCGGGAGGCTCCGTGCCCCGTCCCCTCGGCACCTCCATGCTGGTTTCCGAACACGGGGACGTCCTTGGCAGCCTCTCCGGAGGCTGCGTGGAAGGAGCCGTGGTGGAGGCCGCCCTTCAAGCAATGCACGACGGCGGCAGTCGCCTCGAGTCGTTCGGCTACAGCGCCGAGGACGCGTTCGCCGTCGGGCTCACCTGCGGTGGCGAGCTGGAAGTCCACATCCAGCCGACGGGAGCCGACGGCCTGGACCTGGCTTGGTTGGATGCTGCTTCCGGCGGCTCTTCCCTGGCACTCATCCGCAGGCTCGACGGCGCGGGAGGCGCCGTCGTCGTTCCTGATCCGGCGCGTTTCTCCGCCACAGGTTCACGGGAACTTTCGGCCCTTCTCGGCGGGGATGACGCCCTGATCCGCGCGGCCGCGGCCCAGCTCGAACCTCTCCTGCATGGCGGCCGCACAGGACTGGTTAGGCTCGCCCCGGCCGAAAGCTGCGGGGGCTCCGGGCCCGAAGCCGGGCCCATTACCCTCTTCGTAGAAAGCCGCTTGCCCGCGGCCCGCATGCTGATCTTTGGCGCCAACGACTTCGGCGCGGCCTTGCTCCCCGCCGGGAAACTCCTGGGCTACGAGGTCACTTTGTGCGATGCGCGGCCCGCGTTTTCGAGTCAGGGCCGATTCCTCGCCGCCGACCACCTCGTCACCGACTGGCCGCACCGCTACCTTGCCGCGGAAGCAGCCGCAGCCCGGATCGATTCCCGCACGGTCGTGTGCGTGCTGACCCACGATCCCAAATTCGATATTCCGCTGCTGGAAACCGCCCTTGCTTTGGATCTCGCCTTTGTGGGAGCCATGGGCTCCAGGCGCAGCCACCGGCAGCGCATCGACGGACTGCTCGACTGCGGCATCCCGGCCGAAGCCCTCGAACGCCTGCATTCGCCGATAGGACTGGACCTTGGTGCCGTCACTCCCGCCGAAGTTGCGGTGTCCATTACGGCCGAAATCCTCGCGTCCCGCGCGCCGCACCCGGCCTCTGGCCGTGCATCCCATCCAGCCTCCGGCTGGGGTTCACTCAAGGACGGAACCGGGCCGATCCACCGCACCAACACCGCCGAACAAAGCAAGGAGAACCCATGGACATGAACACCATCGAGTCCGTGGTCGCGACCACGGATCCAGGCCAATGGCGTGAGGGCGACGCCTGGCTCGCCGGCGGCACGGTCTTGTTCTCCTACGGGAGTCCGGTCGCCAGCGAAGAGCCGCTGAAACGCCTCTTGGATCTGGGGCAAGCTGGCTGGCAGGCCGTGACCGTGAGCGACGCCGGCATTGAGCTGGCCGCCACCTGCACCGTCGCCGAGCTTTACGCGCTCCCGGTGTCGGACTCCGTGGTCGGCCTGAACTGGCCGGGACTGGACGTCTTCCGGCCGTGTTGCGACTCTTTCGTGGCCTCTTTCAAGGTATGGAACATGTCCACCGTTGGCGGCAACGTGTGCACCTCGCTCCCGGCCGGGCCGATGATTTCACTATGTGCGGGCTTGGATGCCATGGCCACCATCCTTGGCCGGCACGGCAGCAGCCGGACCGTTCCGGTCGCCGAATTCGTCACCGGGGACGGGAAAAACTGCCTGGCACCGGGCGAGCTCCTGCGCAGCATCCAGCTGCCGGCGTCGTCCTTGGCCGCGAAGGTGGCTTTCCGCCGGCTCTCGCTCAGCAACCTCGGGCGATCCGGGGTGCTGCTGATCGGAAGGCTCGACGCCGATGGCGGCCTGGTCCTCACCGTCACGGCTGCCACTAAACGGCCCGTGCAGCTGCGGTTCGCCGCCGGAGAGTTGCCGGACGCAGGCCAGCTGGCCGCCGCCGTCGGGCATTCCATCCCCACGGAGCTGTACCACGACGACATCCACGGGCTCCCGGAATGGCGCCGCGACATGACGTTCCGGCTCGCCGAGGAGATCCGCGCGGAACTGTGCGGCCCGGTTTCAGGTGGGTTGTTCGAGGTTTCGGGCGATTTCTGGCCGCCGCACGCCACCTCGCCGCAACCGTCCACCCAAGCGGAATCATTCAACACCGATCAGCAGAAGGAGGCCTGAGCATGGCAATCGAGATCAACGGAACAGCCACCGAGGCCACACCCCGCCCGGGCCAGTGCCTTCGGACGTTCCTGCGCGAACAGGGCAACTTCGGAGTCAAGAAAGGGTGCGACGGCGGCGACTGCGGCGCGTGCACGGTCCACGTGGACGGTACACCCGTGCACAGCTGCATCTACCCGGCCGTCCGCGCCGAAGGGCGCTCGGTCACCACGATCGAGGGGCTGCCGAGCGGGGAAGAGCTGCACCCTGTGCAGCAGCAGTTCCTGGAACACCAGGGCTTCCAATGCGGCTTCTGCACGGCCGGCATGATGATGACAGCCGCCACCTTCGACGAGGAACAGAAAGCCAACCTCCCGCGAAACCTCAAGGGAAACCTGTGCCGCTGCACGGGCTACCGCTCCATTGCGGACGCTGTGTGCGGCAGTCCCGCGGAGGAGCCCGACGGCGGTGCGGTCGCCCAAGCCCACACGGGCCAGCTCGGCGACAACGTTCCTGCGCCTGCGGGACGCGCCGTCGTCACCGGTACCGCCCGCTACACGCTCGACGTCCCCCCGGAACAGCTCCCGGGACTGCTGCATCTCAAGTTGCTGCGCTCGCCGCACGCGCACGCCCGGATTGTCTCCATCGATACGACGGCGGCCCTGCAGGTACCGGGAGTCATCGCGGTTTTCACGCACGAGGACGCGCCGGCCCAGTTGTTCTCCACGGCCCAGCACGAGCTTTACACCGATGATCCCGATGACACCCGCGTCCTCGACAACGTAGTGCGCTTCATCGGCCAGCGGGTTGCCGCCGTCGTCGCCGAATCGGTGGGCGCAGCGGAAGCCGGGGCCCGGGCCGTCAAGGTTGAGTACGATCTCCTCGACGCTGTCTTCTCGCTGCAGGAGGCGTTGTTGCCCGGGGCGCCCGCGATCCACGGGGAGAAGGACGGGGAAACGGTCCGGATTTCACGACCGCAGAACAACGTCGTGGCGGAGGTCCATTCCGAGCTGGGGAACGTTGAAGCCGGATTCGCAGCGGCCGACTTCATCCACGAGAACACGTACCAGACCCAGCGGGTGCAGCACGTCGCGATGGAAACGCACTGTTCCATCGCATGGGTGGAACCCTCCGAGAATCCAGGAGAGGACCGGCTCATGGTCCGTTCCTCCAGCCAGGTCCCATTCTTGGTGCGGCGGACCCTCGCCCGCGTGTTCGATCTTCCTGAGGACCGCATCCGCGTGGTCGCCGGCCGCGTGGGCGGCGGGTTCGGCGGCAAGCAGGAAGTGCTCACCGAGGACCTCGTGGCCATGGCGGCCCTCAAGCTCCGCCGGCCTGTGCAAGTGGAGTTCACGCGCACCGAGCAATTCACCGCCACCACCACCCGCCACCCCTTCACCATCAAGGTCAAGGCCGGGGCCAGCCGCGACGGTCACTTGACGGCGATGCAGCTGGACGTGGTCACCAACACGGGTGCGTACGGAAACCATGCGCCCGGAGTGATGTTCCACGGTTGTGGCGAGTCCCTGGCTGTCTACAACTGCCCCAACAAAAAGGTGGATGCGCAGGCCGTGTACACCAACACCGTTCCGGCCGGGGCTTTCCGCGGTTATGGCTTGAGCCAGATGATCTTCGCGATCGAATCTGCCGTGGACGAACTCGCGGTCGGTATCGGCATGGACCCCTTGGAATTCCGGCTCAAGAACATGGTCCGGCCGGGTGACGACATGCTCTCCACGAACCCTGAGCCGGAAGAGGACGTGTTCTACGGGAGCTACGGCCTGGAGCAATGCGTGGCGTTGGTCCGGGACGCCCTCGAGCGCGGTGAGAAACGCTACCGGGATGCCGGCCTCGACAACCTCGGCCCGGGGTGGGTCACCGGCGTCGGTTCCGCGCTGTCCATGATCGACACCGTTCCGCCTCGCGGGCACTTCGCCCACACTCGCCTCAGGCTCCTGCCGGACGGCACGTTCGACGCCGCCGTCGGGACCGCCGAATTCGGCAACGGCACCACCACAGTCCACGCCCAACTGGCAGCGACCGCATTGTCCACCACGGCGTCGAACGTGGCCGTGCGCCAGTCCGACACGGACCTCGTGGAGCACGATACCGGCGCGTTCGGTTCCGCAGGAACCGTGGTCGCAGGGCAGGCGACCTTGCTCGCGGCGGAAGAGCTCGCGCTCCGGATCCGGGCTGTGGCTGCCGAGTTTGCCGGTGTGCCGGAGGCGGACTGCGTGCTCGAGGACGGTGCGGTGCGCTGCGGTGAACGGGTGATTCCCTTCACTGAGGTGCACGACGCCGCGCGGCAGCAGCGCGTGGAACTCGCCGTCGAAGGGCGTTGGGGTGGAACCCCGCGTTCGGTCGCCTTCAATGTCCACGGATTCCGCGTGGCCGTGAACACCGGCACAGGGGAGCTGAGGATCCTGCAGAGCGTCCAGGCAGCCGATGCCGGCGTCGTGGTCAATCCACGGCAGTGCCGCGGCCAGGTGGAAGGCGGAGTTGCCCAGGCGTTGGGTGTCGCGCTGTATGAGGAAGTGCGCGTGGACGACGCCGGCCGGGTCACCACGGACATCCTGCGGCAGTACCACATCCCTTCCTTCGCGGACGTGCCACGCAGTGAGGTGTACTTCGCGAAAACGAACGACCAGATGGGGCCGCTCGGTGCGAAGTCCATGAGCGAGAGCCCGTTCAATCCCGTGGCGCCCGCGCTCGCCAACGCCATCCGGAATGCCACCGGGGTGAGGTTCGCGGCGCTGCCCATCGCCCGGGACAAGATCTACCTGGCGCTCAAGGATGCCGCCGCTGCCGCCACCCAACTAGCTCGCATTTAATGTCGTTATACGCCCTCATAACGACTGTGAGGGCCCACGCCGCCAGGGTTCCCTGGCCGAGCTTGCGAGGCGAGGGGGGCGGTGGGGACCAGTTGGGGGGCGCTAGTCGCTGAGGAGGTGCAGCTTGTCCTTCGTGTCCACGTCGGCTCCGTCGGCGAGGTCCCTGCAGTCGACGACGTCCACGAGCCCGGGGTGCGCCTTGAGGAAACGGCGTGCTCCGGCGTCGCCCACGGCGGACTCGGCGATGTCGGCACGGAGGGTGGCGTCGATGATCAAGGGGTGGCCGCGCCGGAGTTTTGTTGTGTTGCTGCCTTTGTAGACCGTGTCCGCGTATCCTGCTGCGGTCACACGGCCGGGTTGGTGCGCGGCCAGCAGCCTGGCGACGACGCCGGAGGTCAACCCGGGCTGGTCCACGAGAGTCACCATGACGTTGTGGCCATGGGTAGCCGCCGCAAGACCGGTACGAAACGAGCTGGCCATGCCGGACGCCCACTCCGGGTTGTCCACCACGAGATACCCGCCCAGGTCCGTCGCGCGTCGGACATCCTCGGCTCCGGCCCCGAGCACCACGACGATCTTGAGGCATCCGCCGTCGAGCAATGTCTTGGCGAGTACCTCCACCAAGGTGTGGCCGCGGAAGGGCAGCAGCGCCTTGGGGCCCAGGCCCAGGCGTGTCCCTGCGCCGCCGGCCAACAGCACACCAGTGGTGGGCGCGGTGCTGGAATCGTTCATGGGGTTCACACTATCCATGTGCCCCCGCGAGGTCTCTAGGTTCACCTTGCGTTCCACTGTAGGTCTACCGAAAAAGGTTGAATATTACCCGTGGGTAGGCCTTCTGGCAGGCTCCCATGGCCGATATTCTCTTAGGGACTTCACGAGAGTCAGTGGTCATCGAAGGGGATGCAAGGACGCATCCGCGGTGGAAAGAGGGTTTATGTCTGGCATTTTCGAAATCTTGACGGTTGGGGAGCAATCGTTCCGTTTCCGGCTGAAGGCGGATGATGGAACGGTAGTGGCGGTATCGCCCAAGTTCCCGGATATTGCGGCCCTCGTGGCCGGTATCAACGCAGTCAGGGAGAATGCCGCGACAGGATTCGTGGTGGATCGCCGCTCGCTCGGAGCGTGATAACAAATAGGCGGTAGTGCTCAAGGAGCACTACCGCCGATTCTTTTTGCACGGGTTTAGGAGTCGCCCCCCGAACCGCCGGTGGTGCCGGCAGTGACGTCGAGGAGTTTGTACCGGTCAATGGCGTACGACGGCGCACTCGGGTCAACTTCGCCCCTCGCCGCAAGGAGTTGCAGGGTCTTCACGACGATGGAGTGGGTGTCGTTTTTGAAGAAGCGGCGTGCGGCCTGGCGGGTGTCGGAGAAGCCGAAGCCGTCGGCGCCGAGGGAGGCGAATTCGTTGGGGATGAATTGGCGGATCTGGTCCGGGACGGC
>NZ_JBFRGF010000049.1:0-37763 GCF_052115205.1 Arthrobacter sp. 2RAF6
CAGCCGGCCTGGAAGCACACTTCCTGGACCCCGACGCACCCAACCCCGCCCGCGGCTGCCCGGCCGGGGACCTCGTCCCGTCCCGGTTCCGGGCCAAAGCACGCACCTGGCGCGAACGCCACCACCCGGTCAGCATCGAAGAACGCCACACCAAAAGCGCCGGAGACCGTCGCCTCGAATACCACCCCGACCGCGACGGCATGGCCTGGCTCTCCGCCCACCTCCCCGCCGACACCGCCGCCGGGATCTGGGAACGGACCACAGCCGCCGCCCGCGCCCTCCAAGGCCCCGCCGAGACCCGGACCCTCGCCCAGCTCCGCGCCGACATCACCGCCACCTGGCTCCTCACCAACAACACCCCCGGCACCAGCGCCGGAATGCCCGACGGCGGGGCGGGACTGGGCATGAGCGTGGGCGGGGCGGGGCTGGTTCCGTCCCCGCGGGCGCAGGTCCTCATCAGCGTCCCGGTCCTGTCCCTGCTGGGCGCCACCGAGGAACCGGCCATCCTGGACGGGTACGGGCCGATCCCGCCCTCCATGGCCCGGGCCCTGGTCGCCGACGGCGCCGATTCCTTCCACCGCGTCCTGACCGACCCCCGCGACGGGGCGCCGCTGGAAATCGGACGCACCAGCTACCGCCTCACCACGGCCATGCGTCAATGGCTGCGGCTCCGCGACGGCAAATGCCCCTTCCCCGGCTGCAACAACCACTCCCTGGACAACGAAGCAGACCACCTCCTGGCCTGGGCCGACGGGGGCACCACCGGSATCTCCAACCTGGGCCAACCCTGCCCCAAACACCACCGCCTCAAACACGGATCCGGATGGACCCCCRCCCCGGCCAGCAAAGACCACCCGCCCGGGTGGACCTCACCCTCACAACGGCACTACCCCAGCGAACACCAGGACTGGGAACCACCCCGCTGGCCACACCCCACCCCGATCACCGACACAGGCCCGGACCACGAGCTGCCCGGATATGCCGAACGGCACACGGTCCCGTCCGACAGCCGGCAGCCCAAAAACTCCGGGCAGCCCGGCCAGGATCCTGAACCGGAACTGCCCCCGGATCCTTTCCCGGACTGGTGCTCCTTCACGGCCGCACACCCTTGGCCCGACACCGACACCGACACCGACACCGAAGACGAGGTCGAGATCGACGACAACATCGAGATCGACGACGCCGACGACAAGGACAATCCAGGCTGGACCGCGCCCCTGAACGACTCCTTCCCCGAATACGCGGCATACCAACGCGCCTGATCGACCAGAACCCCGACAAAGAGGGCAAGTCCGCCACCCCGTTGGCTCCGCAAAGATCCCGGACCGGTCCGCCGGGGTGGGCCCCGGCGCACGGACAACCGGACAGCGCGGCTAGGCCCCCGGCCCCCGCCTCCGTGCCTCCGGGGCCCGGACAACCGGACAATTCTGACAAGCTGTTGCTAGGCTGGCTTCATGATTCTGCTGACGGGATTCGAGCCTTTTGGCGGCGATTCCAGCAACCCTTCGTGGGCTGCCGTCCTCGAAGCGCAGGAAATTTTGCGCGCCGAAGGGCATGAGGTGGATGCGGTTGAGCTACCGTGCGTTTTCGGTGAATCCGCTGCGGTCCTGCGCGAGGCCGTGGGGAGGGTACGCCCGGAGTTGGTCATTTGCGTCGGGCTCGCCGGCGGCCGCGAACGGCTCTCCTTGGAGCGCGTGGCCATCAACTGCGTTGACGCAAGAATCCCGGACAACGCCGGAAACAGGCCCATCGACGAACCGGTGGTCCCGGAAGGGCCTGCGGCGTACTTCAGCACGCTGCCGGTGAAGTCCGCGCTCCGAGCGTTGCAGATCGCCGGGATCCGCGCCGAAGTCTCGCACACCGCCGGGACCTATGTGTGCAACCACGTGTTCTATGCCCTGATGCACGAGCTCGCCAGGGCTGTTGCGCCCCGCCCGCGGGGCGGCTTCATTCACGTGCCCTATGACGAGGCCCAGCTGCCGCAGGGTAGCGCCACACCTGGCATGGCGATGCGGGACATGGGCCGGGGGATCGCCGTCGTCGTGCGCACCGCGCTTGAGACCCCAGTGGACGCGAAGCTGTCCGCTGGCACCGTTCATTAGGCTGGCACCGTTCATTAGGCTGGCACCGTTCATTAGGCTGGCACCGTTCATTAGGCTGGCACCGTTCATTAGGCTGGCACCGTTCATTAGGCTGGCGCCGCCCACCAAGGATCCCCGATCAGCCGGCGCCGTGCTCCGAGGACTCGAGCTCCCACTGCACCACGACGCTCGCGGAAACCGCCACCGATCCCGCTTCGATGGGCATGCTTTCGCTCGCAAAGGCGCGCTTCATGTCGCCCATCATCGGCACCGGCGATCCATGGTCCGGCCGCTGATCGATGGATAGCACGTGTCCCAAGCGGGCGCCGGCGAGTGCCGCAAACCGGGAGGCTTTCGCTTCGGCCTCCCGCCACGCGGCCTCCTGCGCGTGTGCTGCGACGGCCGAAGAATCCGTGAATCCTTGTTCGATCCCGTTGATGCGAAGGCTGTCGCCACCTGCAGCCACCGCTGCGGATATGGCGACGGGGGCCGCAGACGGCGGACTGACCCGGGCAACCAAGATGGTTGAGGCAACATATCCAGTGACCTTTTGCCCCTGGTTTTCGGCCCAGACGAGCTCCGCCCGCAGATTGAGGCCGCTGGTCCGCAGGTCATGCTCAGCCACCCCGTTCCCGCGCAGCGCGTCCGTCACCGCGGAGGCGACCTCTCCGGCGTCGTCATATGCCGCTCCGGCGGCATCGCGCCTGATCTCTACGGCGAGCGTGAGCGTGAGAAGATCGGGAACGGCTTCACCGGTTCCTTCTCCGGTGACAGTGATGGTGCGGGTCATTGTTGTGCCTCGTTTCGCTGTTGGGTTTGGCGGGCTGGAATCCGTTTGTCCGGGTAACCGCCTGCAACCAATCCGGCCTGCCTCTCGAAGAAGTTGCGGGTGCCGGGGTTGCCGGTCCGAAGCAGGGACCAAAGTGCGCAGAAAAGGTACAACGGAAGGAAGGGCAGTCCCAGGCAATAGGCGTACTGCGTGCTATGCCGCTCTTCGTGGCCCAGGAGGACAGGATCCGTTCCTGCGCTCGCCGTCCCCGAGCGGAACAGCACCACGTTTCCCACGGTGAATGCCGCTGCCTTGGGCAGGGTCCAGTGGTAGCCGCTGGCGATGATGAGCCCCCTCGGTCCGCGGGTCTGCGGCGCGTTTGCGGCCCGGGCAATCAGCACGCCCAGAAGGGTGGAGAGGTTCAGGGCGTTGGCGATCTGGCGAAGCCTCTCACCCGGTGTCATGAGGCCATGTTAGCCCCGGGCGCCGGCGAACGCCGTCCGGACGGTGTCACGGGTGAAAGCCCCGCCGAACGCTTCTACTAGACTGGGTGTTAGTGCCCGCCGGACGCGTCCAGCGAGCATTGCTCCTGCTTTTGCCATGGCCTTGCCTGGTGAAGACCATTTCCGACTCGTAGCTAAGAACAGTAGATGACTGACACTTTGCCGGGCGCTGCCATCCCGAACCCTCTGGATGAAGCCGCCATCACCGCTGCCGTTGAGGAAGCCGTCGCCGCGATTGCCGCTGCGTCCTCCCTCGAAGAACTCAAAGCCGTCCGCTTGGCGCACACCGGCGAGAAGTCGCCCTTGAGCCTTGCCAACCGTGAAATCGGTGGCCTGCCCAAGGAGCAGAAGGCCGCCGCAGGCAAGCTCATGGGTTCCTCCCGTGGCCGCGTCAACCAGGCGCTCGCAGCACGGACCGTCGTGCTCGAAGCCGAAAACGACGCCCGCATCCTTGTCGAGGAAACCGTCGACGTCACGGCGGCGCCGCGGCGCCGCCGTGCCGGTGCCCGCCATCCCCTGTCCACGCTGCAGGACCGCGTGGCGGACATTTTCGTCGGCATGGGTTGGGAAATCGCCGAAGGACCCGAGGTCGAGTCCGAGTGGTTCAACTTCGACGCCCTCAACTTCAAGCCCGACCACCCGGCCCGCGAAATGCAGGACACCTTCTTCGTGGAACCTCCTGAGGCGCACCTCCTCATGCGCACGCACACTTCCCCTGTGCAGGTCCGTTCCATGCTGGAGCGCGAAGTGCCCATCTATGTGCTGTGCCCGGGCAAGGTATTCCGCACCGATGAACTCGATGCCACCCACACGCCCGTGTTCCACCAGTTCGAGGGCCTTGCCATCGACAAGAAGCTGAGCATGGCCGACCTGCGCGGTACCTTGGAGCACTTTGCCCGGCAGATGTTCGGTGACGAGGCACAGATCCGACTGCGTCCCAACTACTTCCCGTTCACCGAGCCTTCCGCGGAGCTCGACATCTGGCACCCCGGTGCGAAGGGCGGCCCTCGCTGGATCGAATGGGGCGGCTGCGGCATGGTCAATCCCAACGTCCTGCGCGCCGCCGGCATCGACCCGGACGAGTATTCAGGTTTTGCCTTCGGCATGGGCATCGAGCGCACGCTCATGTTCCGCAACGAGGTCGGCGACATGCGCGACATGATCGAAGGCGATGTACGTTTCAGCGAGCACTTCGGGATGGAGATCTAACAGTGCGTATCCCACTTTCATGGCTGCGTGAATTCGCGCAGGTTCCGGCCGGCGCAACGGCCGAAGACGTCATGGCGGAACTTGTCAAGGTCGGTTTTGAAGAGGAATCCGTCCACCGCCCCACGGACGAACTCAAGGGTCCCATCGTGGTGGGCCAGGTCCTGAGCCTCGTCAAGGAACCGCAGAGCAACGGCAAGACCATCAACTGGTGCCAGGTCCGCGTGGTCCCTGAAGGCCAGGAGCAGACCCTGACCGGCAAGGGCATCGACCCCTCAGGCGTACAGGGCATCATTTGCGGTGCCCACAACTTCGTCGAGGGAGACAAGGTTGTGGTGACCCTCCCGGGCGCCGTGCTCCCGGGTGATTTCCACATTTCCGCGCGCAAGACGTACGGGCACCTGTCCGCAGGCATGATCGCCTCCGTCCGTGAACTCGGCATCGGCGAAGACCACGACGGCATCCTGGTGCTTTCCCGCATCGGCCTGGATCCCGAAATCGGCACCGACGCCATGTCCCTCCTCGGCCTCTACGACGAAGCCGCCGAAATCAACGTCACTCCGGACCGCGGCTACGCGTTCTCGATCCGTGGTGTCGCCCGCGAATACGCCCACGCTACCGGAACCGTCTTCACGGACCCGGCAGCGAAGGTCAATGCCCCTGCGGCACTCTCCGGCGGCTACGGCGTCAAGCTCAACGACGACGCTCCCATCTACGGCAAGCCCGGTTGCGACCGCTTCGTGGCCCGCACGGTCCGCGGCGTGGACGCCACCCGTCCCACCCCGCCGTGGATGGTCTCCCGGCTGCGCTTGGCAGGCATCCGCTCCATTTCGCTGCCTGTCGACATTTCCAACTACGTGATGCTCGAACTCGGACAGCCGAACCACTGTTACGACCTCGACAAGCTTTCGGGCGATATCGTGGTCCGCCGCGCCGTCGCGGGGGAGAAGATCACCACCCTCGACGACAAAGTGCGTCCGCTCGACGTCGAAGACCTCCTGATCACCGACGACTCCGGCGCAATCGGCATCGCCGGCGTCATGGGCGGAGCCAACACCGAGGTTTCCGATTCGACCACCAACGTCCTGGTGGAGGCAGCGCACTTCGACGAGGTCTCGATCGGGCGGTCCCGCCGCAGGCACAAGCTGCCGTCAGAGGCGTCCAAGCGCTTCGAACGCGGAGTGGATTGGCAGATTGCCAACGTTGCCGCCCAACGCGTCGTTGACCTCCTGGTTGAACTGGCCGGCGGGACGGCAGACGAAGCCGGTACCGACGTCGGGACAGCACCCGACGCCGTGACCATTGAGCTGCCGGCCAACTACGCGGCCTCCCGGATCGGCATCGACTTCACGGACGAACAGATCACCGGTTCCCTGAGGGACCTGGGCGCCATCGTCCTGATGGGCGAAGTGAGCGGCTCCTATGTAGTCACGGCACCGAGCTGGCGCAATGACCTGGAAACCAAGGAAGACCTCTCCGAGGAAATCGCAAGGCTGGTTGGCTACGACAACATCCCGGCGACCCTGCCCGTGGCCCCACCAGGCCGCGGCCTTACCCGGACCCAGCAGCAGAAACGCCGCGTGGTCCAGGCACTGGCTGACGCCGGCCTCACCGAGGTCCTCTCTTACCCCTTCGTCTCCAAGCCGGCCAATGACACCTTCGGCGTCGCGGAAGAGGGCGCGGCACGTACCGCCCTCAAACTGGCCAATCCGATCAGCGAGGAACACGGTTACTTGCGTACCTCCGTACTTCCTGGCCTGATCGAGGTTGCCCGCCGCAACCACTCCCGCGGGTTCCGCGACCTCGCCCTCTTCGAGGCAGGCTCGGTGTTCCTTCCCGACGGGCAGCTGGGCACCGCATCCATCCCTCCGCTGGGCGTCAAGCCTTCCGACGAGGTCCTTGACGGGCTGTACGACGGCGTCCCGGACCAGCCGCTGCACATCGCCGCCGTTTTGACCGGCCATGATTCCCCGGCCGCCGCGGCCCACACTCCGCGTGCCTGGGACTGGGCCGACGCCCTGGATGTTGCCCGCCTCGTGGGCGACGTCCTCGGCGTGGAACTCGTGGTCAGCCAGGGCAGCCACCAGGCGTTCCACCCGGGCCGTGCCGCCCAGTTGGCGCTCCGCTCCGGCGACATCGTGGGCTACGCCGGCGAATTGCACCCCAAGCTGCTCGCCGCCCATGACATGCCGGCACGCTCCGTTGCCCTGGAGCTCAACGCGGATGCACTGTTCGACGCCGCTCCGGACGTCATTGTTGCCAAGCACATCTCCGGTTTCCCGGTGGCCACCCAGGACGTTGCCCTCGTGGTGCCGCAGGACGTTCCGGCGGACGCCGTACTGGCCGCCCTCCGGGAAGGCGCCGGCGAACTCCTCGAGGACGTCGCCCTGTTCGATGTCTACGCGGGCCAGGGCATCGAAGACGGCAAGAAGTCGCTCGCCTTCGGGCTGCGATTCCGTGCCACTGACCGCACCTTGACCGCCGATGAGGCGTCGGAGGCGCGCGAGGCCGCCGTCGCCGTCGCAGCAGAGCGATTCGGAGCAGTCCAGCGCTGACGAGTACCAACCCGGGGATCCAGGGGCTGGCTATTCACATCCAGTCCCTGGATCCTGCCGATTCCGCCGCCATCGGGAAGATGGCGGCGGAATTGCTGTCTCCGGCCGAGACCCTTCGGGGAGACGCCATGGCCCCGGCCCTGCGCCTGGAATTCCTGGCGTCCAGGCTGGCGCAGCAAAACTTTGCCGCAAGCCTTCTGGGTGTTCCAGCCTCGAAGCTCCAGGCGGCGTATGAGTGTCCGGAATGCGGTGCTGGTCCGGACATCGTGCATGGCCGGCCCGGATACCTGCTCGACGGCGGCCCCGCACCCCTCGTGCTCAGCGCCTCACGGTCGTCGGGCTGGGTGCTGTTTGCCGCCGTCGTGCACCCGGAAACGGGGCTCCGGATGGGCGTGGATCTGGAAGATGCGGCGGGTACGGAGTTCGCCGGCTTCGACGGCGTTGCCCTGACCGCACGCGAGCAACTCCATCTCAACGCGCTCGAACCCGGGCGCCGGGCTCAGGAGCGCGCACGATTGTGGGCACGCAAGGAAGCCTGGTTGAAGATGACAGGCGAAGGGCTCAGGGTGGCCCCGGATTCCCTCGATGTGCTTGAAAGGCCCGGGCTGTGGGACCTGGAACTCCCGGCCAGCGCTGGCGGTCGGGATCTTCCGGCCGGACTGCTTGCCGCCTTGGTGGCAACGTCCCGCTGAATCCGGGGATCAACCGTAGTCGGGCAGCCTTGCTTGGTACAGCCACGGTTCCAGGACGCTGGCCGCGTCGAGCCCCGGGACGTAAGCGTTGGCCGCGGTGATGAATTCCGCCGTGGACACGGAGTTGTGGCGCTTGGCCCCGGTCCAATGCCGCAACAATCCGAAGAACACTGCGTCCCCGCATGCACGACGAACGGCGTGGAGGGCAAGGGCCCCGCGCTTGTAGACGCGGTCATCGAACATGTGCTCGGGTCCGGGGTCGCCGATCACCAGGTCCTGGGCGCCCGCGTCGAGCTTGCGCCACGCGGCCCTTGCACGGTTGGCGAGGGACATGACGCCGGCTTCCTCGGACCAGATCCACTCGGCGTAGCAGGCGAAGCCCTCATGCAACCAGATGTCCCGCCAACTGCTCACAGTGAGCGAGTTACCGAACCACTGGTGGGACAGTTCGTGGGCGATGAGGCGCTGCGCGTCCCATGATTGCTCCATGTGGTTCCGGCCGAAGATCGAGAGGGTCTGGGCCTCAAGGGGAATTTCCAGTTCGTCCTCTGTCACCACGGCCGTGTATTCCGCAAAGGGATATGGGCCGAAGCAGTCCACAAAGGTGCGCATCATGTCGGCCTGCCGTGCCAGGCCTTCACGGGCTTCGGTCAACAAACCGGGGGAGACGGCAACGAACTGGGGCACCGGGGCCTGCCGCAGGGCTTCGGCATGATGGGCCGTCCCTGTGCGGATTCCCCCGAGGGAGGGGCTGAGCTGGTGAAGCCGGTAGCGTCCGATCTGCACAGTGGCGAGATAGCTTGCCATCGGCTCGCCCTGTTCGTAGACCCAGGTTTCGCGGCTTGATTTCCTGCTGTGGGAGACGAGGCGGCCGTTGCAGATGGCGCGGTAGTTGTCGTCGGTGGTGATACTGATCAAGTAGCTGGACTTGTGCCGCGGATGGTCGTTGCACGGGAACCAGGACGCGGCGCCGTTCGGCTGGCCGGCAACGAGCACGCCGTCGTCGAGCTCTTCCCAACCGACTTCGCCCCACAGGCCCCGGCGCGGCTTGGGATTGCCGTCGTAGCGGAGCTCAACGGTGAAATGCTGGCCTGGCCGCAACCTGTCCTTGGCCGTGATCACGAGGTGCTCGCCGCGGGTACTGAACTTCGGCACTTTCTTGCCGTCCATCAAGATTTTGGAGGCCTTCAGGCCCACCAGATCCAGGATCACCGAGTCCGTGTCTTCGAGGGCTACGCAGCGAAGCATTGCGCGGCCGTTGAGCCGGTTGCTGCCCAGGCTGTAGTCCAGGTCCAGCTCGTACCTCAGCACTTGGAACGCCAGGCTCCCGTGATGCAGCGTGTAGGGATCGGCGGCAGTTGTGGTGATTCCTGGTTCGCTAGGGCTCATGTGCGCTGGCTGCCTCCGTGTAGCTCGTGGTGTTGCTGTTGTCATGGGCTCGTATTTCACGCCCTCTTGCCAATCTACGCTACGGTCCGGACCACGGGCTGACCGGGTTGCCCATCCAGTAAGTGCCCGCGGGAACAGTCTCACCGCGCATGACCAGCGACGCCGGTCCCACCGTTCCGCCCGCTCCGATGCTGGCGCGCGGCAGGATGACGCCGTGCGGGCCCATCGTGGCGCCGTCCCCAAGGACCACGGTGTCTATGCTCATGATGCGGTCATGGAAGAGGTGTGTCTGGACCACGCAGCCACGGTTGACCGTGGAGCTTTCGCCGAGCGTCACGAGGTCGGCTTCGGGCAGCCAGTAGCTCTCGCACCAGGTACCCCGGCCGATTTTCGCGCCGAGCGCCCGGAGCCACCACACCAAGGCCGGCGTGCCGGACGCCGAACGCGCGAACCAGGGAGCACTGACCATCTCGATGAAAGCGTCCACCACTTCGTTGCGCCAGATGAACGAGCTCCACAGCGGATGCTCGCCCTCTTTGATGCGCCCCACCAATATCCATTTCGCCGCGACCGAACTCGCCGCGGCCACGGCACCCGCTGCGAGGACCACGACGCCCCCAAGGACGGCTGCGAGCAAGTAGGAGGACTCAGTGGCGATCCAGTCCAGGACCAACATGATGCCGACCGCGATCCCCACTGTCAGGATGACCGGCACCAGCCGGCACAGTTCCCACAGGGCCCGTTTGGTCTTGAGGGCCAGCGGCGGGTTGAAGGTGAGGCTCTGATCCGCATTGACTGCGGTCCGGCGCAGCCTGACGGGTGGACTGCCCAGCCAGGAGGTGCCCGATTTGGCCTTGGCCGGCGTGGCGGACAGCACCGCGACGAGTGAGTTCTTGGGCACGCTTCGGCCTGCGGCGGTCATACCGGAATTGCCCAGGAAGGAGCGTTTGCCGATCTTGGCCGGCCCGATCTTCATCCAGCCGCCGCCGAGCTCGTAAGAGGCCACCATGGTGTCGTCGGCGAGGAACGCGCCTTCGCCGATGGTCGTCATGCGTGGCAGCAGCAGCACCGTGGAAGCCTCTACGTTGCGGCCTACTTTGGCACCCAGCAGGCGCAGCCACACAGGGGTGAAGAGGCTCGCGTAGATAGGGAAGAGCAGGTCCCGCGCCATGTCGAGCACGCGCTCGGTGGCCCAAACCTGCCAGCCGACGCGGCTGCGGACCCGGTAGTACCCCTCCTTGAGACCAACGCCGAGCATCCGGGTGGTCGCCAGGATCAGCAGGAGATTACACAGGAACCAGGCCAATGCCGCCAAGGGAATGGCAAGGAGGACTTCCGGGAAGGCATCCTGCAGGGAACTCCTCCCTTGGATGAAGGCCAGAATGACGATCGCGGCGACGGATGCCGAAATGTAGGGGATCAAGGCAAGCAGCGCCGAGGCCGCAGCGAACGCCGCGAACCAGAGCCGGCCGATCAGATGGTGTGACGACGGGGTCTCGGGCCAGCCATTCTTGGCTTTGCCACGGCGTTCGGCGGGGGAGCCGGCAACAAGGTGCCCGGCCTTGACCTTTCCCAACACCGCCGAACCGGGCTCCACGCGCGCACCTGCGCCGATGCTGGCTCCTGGCATGAGCGTGCTGCGGGAGCCCACTGTGGCGCCGGCACCTACATGGATGGCGCCGATGTGGACGTAGTCACCGTCGATCCACCACGCCGAGAGATCCACTTCGGGTTCGATGTTGCAGCCACTGCCCAATGACAGCAGGCCTGTGACAGGAGGCAAGGAGTGCAATTGGACGTTGTTCCCGATCTTCGCACCCAGTGCCCTGGCGTAGTAGGGAACCCAGGGTGCGCTGGCGAGGCTGATGGCGCCCGAAAGATCCTGGATCTGTTCGGCCAGCCACAGCTTCAAGTGGACTTTGCCCGAGCGCGGATAGGTTCCGGGCTGGACTCCCCTCAAGAGGGTTCGCGCGGCCAGGATCGAGATTGCCATGCGTCCCGGCGGGCTGACGAACACCAGCCAAGACGCCAGGATCCACCACCAGGACACAACGGGAGCGGCTGTGAAACCGGCGAAGTCGGCCAGCAAATGGTTTGCGGCCATGAGATACGTCAGCCAACGCATGCCCACCAGAATGTTGAGGAAAATGCCCATCAGGGTCTGGAAGATCTGCGATTTCCGGGAGGTGGGGCGAACCGTGCGTTCGGCCGCCGGCCCTTGGATGCCGCCTTCCGGCAGTGACTGCCGCGCGACGTCGATCAACGCGCCGACGCGGGGTGTTGCGTAGATTTCGGCCACCGTGATGATGGGGTAGCGCACGCGCAGCGCCGAGACGAGCTGGGCCGCGGCGAGGGAGCCGCCGCCATAGGCGAAGAAGTCCGCGTCGAGCGAGGTGACGCTGGAGCCGAGAACGCTTTCCCACTGCTCAACGACCCACTGGGCGTCCTCGGGCAGGTTGAGTGGCGCCTTGTCGGCATCCGCGGCGCCAGCGCCCGCCAACGGCCAGGGAAGGGAATGCCGGTCCACTTTGCCGCTTGTCTTCGTCGGAAGCGAATCCACGACCGTCAGCAGGGGGATCAGCGCGGCGGGAAGGCTTTCCGTGAGCAGCTCGCGGGAAGCTGCGAGATCGATGTCCTCGGGTCCAGCCGGAGCCAGGTAGCCGACCAGTATCTGGTTCCCTGCCGCCGTCGTGCGGACTGCGGCGGCGGCACCCGCGACTCCCGGGAGGGCCTGCAGGGCGGCGTCGATTTCACCGAGTTCGATGCGCCGGCCACCAAGTTTGACTTGTTCGTCCGCGCGGCCTTGGAAGATGAGGCCGGCTTCCTCGTAGCGGACGAGGTCGCCGGAGCGGTAGGCACGCTCCCACCCCAGGGACGGCATGGGGGCGTACTTTTCGGCGTCTTTGGCCGGATCGAGGTAGCGGGCCATTCCGACGCCGCCGATGATGAGTTCGCCCGTCTCGCCTTCCGCGACCGGGACACCGGAGGCATCGACGACGGCGAGGTCCCAGCCGTCCAGCGGCAATCCGATCCGGACGGGGCCATCCCCGCCCAGGGGAGCCGCGCAGGCCACGACGGTTGCTTCGGTGGGGCCATAGGTGTTCCACACTTCGCGGCCGTCCACCGCGAGGCGCTCAGCGAGTTCGGGAGGGCAGGCTTCGCCGCCGAAAATGAGCAGGCGCACGTTCTCGAGGGCTTCCGCCGGCCACAGGGCCGCGAGCGTGGGAACTGTAGACACAACTGTGATGCCGTGGTTGATGAGCCATGGGCCAAGGTCCATGCCGGAACGGACGAGTGCGCGCGGGGCCGGGACCAGGCAGGCACCGTGCCGCCACGCCAGCCACATCTCCTCGCAGGAGGCGTCGAAGGCGACTGAAAGGCCGGCGAGGACCCGGTCCTGCGGACCGATGGGATCTTGCTGGAGGAAGAGCCGGGCTTCGGCGTCAACAAACGCAGCGGACGAACGGTGCTGCACCGCCACACCCTTGGGCGTGCCGGTGGACCCCGAGGTGAAGATGACCCAGGAGTCGTCATCCAGCCTTGGTGCACGCGGAGCCGGATGCGGTGTTGGGCGTTCCCCGGATGCTTCGATCCTGCGTCCCTTTGTGACGATGGCAGACACTTCGGCTTCCCCGAATACCAGCCGTGCCCGTTCCTCGGGATCGTCCGCGTCCACGGGTACATAGGCGGCCGCAATCGAGATGATCGCCAGGATGGCGATGTACAGATCGTTGGATCCGGAGGGGACCCGCACGCCGATCTTGTCTCCGGGGCCCAGTCCGGCAGCGTTGAGTGTGCCAGCAAAACCCCGCACCTGCGCCATGAGCTCGGAGTAACTCAGCGACTTTTGCCCGTCATCCAGGGCAGAGGCCTCCGGAAATGCCACGGCAGTGTCTTGGAGGATCTCCATGAGCGTGCGCGCTGGCGGCGCTGCTGCTGAGCCTTGCAGCTGGGGCAGATGCACCATGTGGAGTTCCAGGCTGTCCGCCGGTATTTCATGTTCCTGGGTCACGTTCGAAGCTTCCCGGATTGAGGTGAACAAAAGGTGTCAGCGGTCGCGTGGCCGTTGCTGCGGTTATGGGACCAACAGTAGCTTGCCCGTGGTCTTGCGGGCTTCCAGGTCGCGATGGGACTGGGCGGCTTCGGCCAGCGGGTACGTTCCGCCAATCCGGATCTTGAGCGCGCCGCTGGCGGCAGCGCTGAAGACTTCGGCCGAACGCCAGCGCCGCTCTTGCGGGTTCTGGAGGAAGTGGCCAAGCGTCGGGCGTGTCAGGGACAACGATCCGCCCGCGTTCAGGCGCTGGGGGTCAAACGGGGGCACCGGTCCGGATGCTGCCCCGAAAAGGACGAGCGAGCCGCGGATGCGCAGGCTCGCAAGGGAACCGTCGAAGGTGTCCTTGCCGACGCCGTCATACACCACGTTGACGCCTTCGCCGTCGGTGAGCTCGCGGACCTTGTCCGCAAATCCGGTGTAGCGCAGGACCTCGTCCGCGCCGGCTTCCCGTGCTAAGGCTTCCTTCTGGTCCGAGGAGACTGTGGTGATGACGCGGGCGCCGCGGGCCTTGAGTAACTGCGTCAGGATAAGACCCACGCCCCCGGCACCGGCATGGGTCAGGACGGTGTGGCCTGGTTCCACACGGAAAGAAGAGTTGATCAGGTAGTGCGCGGTCATTCCCTGCAGCGGTAGGGCTGCAGCCGTGTGGTCGTCGACACCGTCCGGCACCGGAAGCGCTTTGTCGGCGTCGACGAGGGTGTACCCCGCATAGCTGCGGGATCCTTCAGCGGTGGCGACCCTGTCCCCGACGGCGAAGTCTTCAACGCCGGCGCCAATGGCCTCCACGGTGCCTGCCGACTCGGAGCCGGGGGTGAACGGATACTCGACCTTGTAGATGCCGCTGCGCTGATAAGTGTCAATGAAATTCACTCCAGCGGCTGCAACCTTGACGAGGAGTTGGCGCGGGCCCGGGGCCGGAACTTCAGCCTCGGAGAGTTCGAGGACTTCGGGTCCTCCGGCTTGCCGGGCAATGATCGCTTGCGTCATGGGTCTCCTTCTCCGTCGAGGCACTTTCGTGCCCGCATTCACACCCCCATCCTAGGGAGCGGAGTCCGTCGAGTGTCCAGTCAGCGGCTTGGTGCCGTGGTTCGCCGTAATGTGTCCGGTGGTCTTCCGGGCGTGTCAGCCTCTACCGTGTGCGGAAGCCACAGGGCAGTCAAAGCCGCGGCCGGCGGCGAGTCCTACCTCATTGAGGTAGCGTACGACGATTGCGTACGACTGCATCAACGTGGTTTCGGTGTAGGCGATGGAGTGCTTTTCGCAGTAGCTTCGAACGATCTCCGAGGCGCGGCGCAGGTGGGGACGGGCCATGTCGGGGAAGAGGTGGTGTTCCGCCTGGTGGTTGAGGCCGCCCAGGAGGATATTCATGAAGGGTCCGCCGGAGATGTTCCTGGCAGTCAGAATCTGGCGACGCAGGAAATCGACGCGCGAGTCGGTTGGCAGAACCGGCATGCCCTTGTGGTTCGGGGCGAAGGAGGCGCCCATGTAGAAGCCGAACACCATGATCTGGACGCCGAGGAAGGCAAATGCCATGCCAAGCGGCAGGAAGGTGAAGGCGAGGACCGGCAGTGCGAGAAGCCGTGCCAGAAGGATGGGGGTCTCCACCCAGCGGTGCTTGATGGCTCCGGGCCGGCAGATGTACATCAAGGACTCCCACTGCAGGCTGATGCCCAGCAGCATGAGGAGCGGGAAGAAGAACCAGCCTTGCCTGCGAGTGAGGAACGCGAGGCGTCCCTGCCTGCCTGCGGCCGCTTCAACGTGGAATGCCAGGGCTCCGGTCTTGATGTCCGGGTCCTTGGAAATTACGTTCGGGTTGTTGTGGTGTGCGCCGTGCTTCTGTTCCCACCAGGAGTAGCTGATACCGGCAACCGAAGTGGCCAGGATGCGCGCGGACCAGTCATTGGCCCTGCGGGAGGCAAAAATCTGGCGGTGGCCGGCCTCATGGGCCAGGAAGCTCAACTGGGTGCAAAGGATACCCAGGGCCGCGGCGATGAGGAGTTGGTACCAGCTGGGGCCAATCAGCGCGA
Source organism: Arthrobacter sp. 2RAF6 (assembly GCF_052115205.1). Classification (NCBI taxonomy): domain Bacteria; kingdom Bacillati; phylum Actinomycetota; class Actinomycetes; order Micrococcales; family Micrococcaceae; genus Arthrobacter; species Arthrobacter sp. 2RAF6. Next base: position 15,277 of record NZ_JBFRGF010000049.1, read on the forward strand.
AGCCGAACCAGGTGCCGGTCAGCAAGAGGACAAGTGCAGCAAAAACGCTGATATAGAAGCCGACGCGGCGCTTCAAAAGCCCTTCCGCGCGGACCGTCTTGAGGAGTTCCGAATAGCTGAGTACGACAGCGTTAGGCGGCCGGACGCTCTTAGTGGGACGTTCCGTGGTGGAGGTCGGTGACATATGCAGTTGCCCCGTAATAAATAACGGGCAACGCTGCAACCGACGATCGGCTGCACGGTCTAGATCACCCTCTATCCAGCATACGCCCCCAAATCGGCTGTGCCGAGATGTGCCCCTGAAGAGGGCTTCGATGAGGGCTTCGAAAAGGTGTGCATAAATATCGGCAACCATGAATAGTTTTGCTGTATAGTCTTGCCATGACTATTTCTGTTGCGGTCTCCGGTGCCAGCGGCTATGCCGGGGGAGAGGTGCTGCGCCTCCTGGCAGGCCATCCGGACGTCACCATCGGTGCCATCACAGCGCACAGCAATGCTGGTTCCAGACTAGGGGAGTTGCAGCCGCATCTCCATGGTTTGGCCAGCCGGATTCTCGAAGACACCAGCGTGGAAAACCTCGCGGGTCACGATGTGGTGTTCCTGGCGCTCCCGCATGGAGCTTCCGCCGGGATCGCGGCACAGTTGCCGGAAGGCACGCTGGTGATCGACGCCGGCGCGGACCACCGGCTCGAAGACCCGGCGGCATGGGAAAAGTTCTATGGCTCCTCCCATGCCGGGACCTGGCCCTACGGGCTGCCGGAACTCCCCGGCCAGCGCGACGCCCTGAAGGGGGCGAAGCGGATTGCCGTGCCCGGTTGCTATCCGACGTCGGCCCTCCTCGCCCTCACGCCCGGCTTCGCCAACAAGCTTCTCCAGCCGGACGACGTCGTCATTGTTTCCGCCTCCGGCACCTCGGGCGCCGGCAAGGCAGCCAAGGTGAACCTCATCGGTTCCGAGGTCATGGGCTCCATGAGTCCTTATGGCGTGGGCGGCGGACACCGCCACACCCCCGAGATCGAACAAGGACTTTCCAACGCCGCCGGTGAACCGGTCACCGTGTCTTTCACTCCCACACTCGCGCCCATGAGCCGCGGCATCCTGAGCACGGCAACAGCCAAGGTCAAGGCCGGCGTCACCGCTGCTGAACTCCGCAGCGCCTGGGCTGAAGCGTACGACGACGAACCGTTCGTCCACTTGTTGCCCGAAGGCCAGTGGCCCACCACCAAATCGGTGCAGGGTTCCAACCACGCCGTCATGCAGTTGGCTTTCGACGAGCACTCCGGCCGGGTGGTTGTCACGTGCGCCATCGATAACCTGACCAAAGGGACTGCCGGCGGCGCCGTGCAGTCCATGAATATTGCCCTCGGCCTGGACGAATCCGCCGGCCTCAACGTCCAAGGAGTTGCCCCGTGACCATCACCGCCCCCCAGGGATTCCGGGCCGCCGGCGTCAAAGCCGGCATCAAGGCATCGGGCAATCCCGACCTCGCCCTGGTTGTCAACGACGGCCCCCTGAAAGCCGCAGCAGCCGTTTTCACTTCCAACCGCGTCGCCGCGGCTCCCGTGCATTGGTCCCGCCAGGTTCTCTCCGACGGGCGCGCCGACGCAGTGGTGCTGAATTCCGGCGGGGCCAACGCCTGCACCGGTCCGCAGGGATTCCAGAATACGCACGCAACCGCCGAGAAAGTGGCGGCCGTCCTCGGGATCTCTGCCTCCGACGTCGTGGTCTGCTCCACCGGACTCATCGGTGAGCAACTGCCGATGGACAAAATCATCCCGGGCATCGACGCAGCGTTCGCGGAGCTCTCCGAGAACGGCGGTCCGGCCGCAGCCACGGCGATCATGACCACGGACAGCGTGGCGAAGGAAGCGGTCTTTACCGGCACCGATGCCGAAGGCAACACATTTACGGTGGGGGGTATCGCGAAGGGCGCCGGCATGCTGGCACCGGGCCTCGCAACCATGCTGGTGGTGCTCACCACTGATGCCCAGGTCCCGGCGGAAGAGCTCGACGTCGTGCTCCGCGACGCCACGCGCGTCACCTTCGACCGCACGGACTCGGACGGTTGCATGTCCACCAACGACACTGTTGTCCTGCTGGCCTCCGGGGCCTCCGAGGCCATCCCGTCCGCCGAGCAGCTTGGCGCCGGAATCACCCAGGTGTGTGCCGAGCTTGCCCGCAAGCTGATCGGCGACGCCGAAGGCGCAAGCCACGACATCGCCATCCGCACGTTCAACGCGGCGAGCGAGCGCGACGCCGAAATCGTCAGCCGCTCCGTGGCCCGCTCCAACCTCTTCAAGACCGCCATCTTCGGCAAGGACCCCAACTGGGGCCGCGTCCTGTCCTCGGTGGGCACCACGGACGCCGTCTTCGAACCGGACCAGCTCAACGTCTCGATGAACGGCATCCAGATCTGCCGCAACGGCAGCATCGGCGACGACCGCAACCTGGTTGATCTCGAGCCCCGCGAGGTGCTCGTGGAAATCGACCTGCAGGCCGGCGACGCCGAGGCCACCATCTGGACCAACGACCTCACGCACGAGTACGTGCATGAGAACAGCGCCTACTCGAGCTAGCCGGGGATGACCATGACTGCGCACACCCGCGAAAATACGTCGATGAGCGATGCCCAGGACAAGGCTGCGACCCTGATCGAGGCGCTGCCGTGGATACAACGCTTCGCCGGCACCACGATGGTGATCAAGTACGGCGGCAATGCCATGGTCAACGAGGAACTCCGACGCGCCTTCGCCGAGGACATCGTCTTCCTGCACCACGTGGGTATCCACCCTGTCGTGGTGCACGGCGGCGGCCCGCAGATCAACTCGATGCTCGGCCGGCTAGGCATCGAATCCGAATTCAAGGGCGGCCTGCGCGTCACCACCCCCGAAGCCATGGACGTGGTCCGCATGGTGCTCACCGGACAAGTGGGCCGCGAACTCGTGGGCCTCATCAACTCCCACGGACCCTATGCAGTGGGCATGTCCGGTGAGGACGGCGGACTTCTGCGTGCCGTGCGCACCGGCACAGTGGTGGACGGGGAAGAAGTGGACCTCGGTCTCGTTGGCGAAGTGGTGGGCGTTGATCCCACGGGTATCGAGGACATCCTCGACGCCGGCCGCATCCCGGTGATTTCCACGGTCGCCCCCGAGATCCTTGACGAAGGGGACGGCACGGGCTCCACTACGGGGCAGGTCCTCAACGTCAACGCAGACACGGCCTCAGCGGCGGTCGCCTCAGCGCTGGGCGCATCCAAGCTCGTCATCCTCACCGACGTCGAAGGACTCTATGCCAACTGGCCGGACAAGTCCTCGCTCATCTCCTCGCTGACGGCCACGGAGTTGCGGGAGATGTTGCCGCGCCTGGAGTCCGGCATGATCCCGAAAATGGCCGCCTGCCTGAAGGCCATCGATGAAGGAGTGGAGCGGGCGCACATCGTGGATGGCCGCCTGCCGCACTCCATGCTCCTGGAAACCTTTACGACCGCGGGCATCGGAACCCAAGTTGTCCCCGACGAGGAAGTAGACGCATGAGTCACACCGAACTGAGCCATTCCGCCGAAACCACGCTCGTTTCCCAGAGCTCGGGAAGTGAATGGCTGGCCCGCTACTCTTCTTCGCTCATGGGCGTCTTCGGCACCCCCCAGCGTGTCCTGGTCCGTGGTGCAGGGGCCGTGGTGTGGGACGCCGACGGCAAGGAATACCTGGACCTCCTGGGTGGCATTGCCGTGAACGCCCTGGGCCATGCCCACCCGTTCGTCACCTCGGTGATCGCAAGCCAGCTGGCCACCCTGGGCCACGTCTCCAATTTCTTCACAAGCCCCACGCAGATCGCGCTCGCCGAGAAACTGCTGGCCATCACCAAGGCTCCTGCCGGATCCAAGGTGTTCTTCGCCAACTCCGGCACGGAAGCCAACGAGGCCGCCTTCAAGCTGGCGCGGCGCAACAGCGAAGCCCCCGCCGGTGCAAAGTCAGCCAAGCGCACCAAGATCATCGCCCTTGAAGGTGCCTTCCACGGCCGCACGATGGGTGCGCTCGCCTTGACCGCCAAGGAAGCGTACCGGGCGCCGTTCGAGCCATTGCCCGGCGGCGTGGTCCACATCCCGTTCGGCGACGTCGAGGCCCTCCGTGCCGCCGTCGACGAAACCACGGCCGCAGTGTTCCTCGAGCCCATCCAGGGCGAAGCCGGCGTCCGCCCGCTCAGCGTCGAGTACTTGCGGGCGGCCCGCGAAGCCACGACCGCTGCCGGCGCGCTGCTGATCCTGGACGAAGTCCAGACCGGCATCGGCCGAACCGGTAAATGGCTGGCCAGCGAAGATGCCGGAATCGTCCCCGACGCCGTGACCCTCGCGAAGGGCCTGGGCGGCGGCTTCCCGGTCGGCGCGCTCATCACCTTCGGCGAGCCGGCGTCTTCGCTCCTGACCGCGGGTCAGCACGGCACCACGTTCGGCGGGAATCCGGTGGCTACGGCCGCCGCCCTCGCCACCTTGCATGCCATCGAAACCCAGGGCGTGCTGGCGAACGTGCTCGCCGTCGGCGCTCGCCTGCGGGCCGGACTGTCCGACGTCGACGCTGTCACCGAAGTGCGGGGCGAAGGCCTCCTGATCGGTTTCGACGTTCACGCCGGCATCGCGCCCGCCATGGTGACCGCCGCGCTCGACGCAGGTTTCATCATCAACAGCCCCGGCCCGCGCACCATCAGGCTGGCTCCACCGCTTATCCTCACAATCGAGCAAGCCGACAGTTTCCTCGACGCGCTGCCCGGCATCATCAAGACGGCTGCAGCCCAGGCGGCGGCAGCCCAGACGACTGCACCCCTGAACGCTAAGGACGCACAGTGAACACCACCCGTCACTTCCTCAAGGACACCGATCTCACCCCGGCCGAGCAAGCCGAAGTGCTTGAGCTCGCAGTCCGGATGAAGGCCGCCCCGTACAGCGTCCAACCATTCGCAGCGGACGGCAACGGGCGCAAGACCGTCGCCGTCATCTTCGACAAGACCTCCACCCGTACCCGAGTGTCCTTCGCAACCGGTATTGCCGACATGGGCGGCAACGCGCTCATCATCAATCCCGGCGAGGCGCAGATCGGCCACAAGGAATCCGTGGAAGACACTGCGAAGGTCCTCGAACGCATGGTCTCCACTATCGTGTGGCGCACCTCGGCGCACTCCGGCCTCGTGGCCATGGCCGAAAACTCCAAGGTTCCCGTCATCAATGCCCTGTGCGATGACTACCACCCCTGCCAATTGCTGGCAGACCTCCTGGCGGTCAAAGAGCACAAGGGCGAACTCAAGGGCCTGACGATGGCCTACCTGGGCGACGCCGCGAACAACATGGCCAACTCCTACCTGCTGGCAGGCGTCACGGCGGGCATGCACGTCAGGATCTCGGGCCCGGAAGGCTACCTGCCGGCCGCCGATATCGTTGCAGCAGCGGAGGAACGCGCCGCCGAGACCGGCGGTTCCGTGCTCATCACCACCGACGCCACGGAAGCCCTCGACGGTGCCGACGTCGTCGCGACCGATACTTGGGTGTCCATGGGCCAGGAAGCCGAAAAAGAAGCGCGCATGCAGCTCTTCCGCGAGTACTCCGTGGACGAGGCAGCCATGGCACACGCCGCGCCGGACGCCGTCGTGCTCCACTGCCTGCCCGCCTACCGCGGATACGAAATCTCCGCCGGCGTGATCGACGGGCCCCAGTCCATCGTCTGGGACGAGGCCGAGAACCGCTTGCACGCCCAGAAGGCGCTCATGGCGTGGCTGATGCACAGGTCGGGACTCGCATTCGTCGACGGTCTTTCCCCCGTTGAAGGTACCGGCGAGAGCACGTTCTAGTGTCTACCCATCCTGCGTCGCAAGGCGCCAGCCCCGCCACCAAGACCGCCCGGCAGGCGCGGATCACCGCGATCCTGACCGGTCAGTCGGTGCGCTCGCAGGCTGAGCTCGCAGCCTTGTTGGCGGACGACGGCGTGCTGGTCACCCAGGCGACCCTGTCCAGGGACCTGGTGGAACTGGGGGCGGTCCGCGTGCGCGGCAAGGACGGTGCCCTGGTTTACGCTGTGCCCGGCGAGGGTGGTGACCGCAATGCAAAGAGTGGTGTCACCCAGGAAATCCTGGACGCGCGCTTGTCGCGCCTCTGCGGCGAGCTACTGGTCACCGCCGAGGCTTCCGGCAATATCGTGGTGCTGCGGACGCCGCCGGGTGCCGCCAACTTTCTCGCCCTGGCCATCGACCACTCGGTGATGCCGTCTGTATTGGGTACGATCGCAGGCGACGACACCTTGCTTTTGGTTGCCAGGGAGCCAGACGGCGGCGCCGAGCTGGCAGCCCGATTCCTTCAGCTGGCCCAGGAAGCCGGACCTGGGAACTAGGCGATTCCACCCGGGCCTTCGGCCCGACCAAGCATTTGACTCAAAAGAACCAAGCAACAACAAAGGAGCACTCTCGTGACTGAGCGCATTGTTCTGGCCTACTCCGGTGGCCTTGATACTTCCGTAGCCATCGGCTGGATCGGTGAAGCCACCGGTGCCGAGGTCATCGCCGTGGCCGTTGACGTCGGACAGGGCGGCGAGTCGCTGGAGACCATCCGCCAGCGCGCCCTCGGCTGCGGCGCCGTCGAGGCCTACGTGGCCGACGCCCGCGACGAATTCGCCAACGAATACGCCATGCCCACGCTGAAGGCCAACGCCCTCTACCAGGGCCACTACCCGCTGGTTTCGGCGATCTCACGCCCTGTAATCGTCAAGCACCTCGTCAAGGCCGCCCGCGAATTCGGTGCCACCACCGTTGCGCACGGTTGCACGGGCAAGGGCAACGACCAGGTCCGCTTCGAGGTCGGCATCCAGACCCTCGGCCCGGACTTGAAGTGCATCGCACCCGTCCGCGACCTTGCCCTGACCCGCGACAAGGCCATTGCCTTCGCCGAGGAAAAGGGACTGCCGATCGAGACGACCAAGAAGAACCCGTACTCGATCGACCAGAACGTCTGGGGACGCGCCGTCGAAACCGGCTACCTCGAGGACATCTGGAACGCTCCCACCAAGGACATCTACGACTACACGGCCACCCCGGAATTCCCGCCGGCACCGGACGAAGTCACCATTACCTTCGAAGCCGGCGTCCCGGTGGCCATCGACGGTGTCAAGCGCACCCCGCTGCAGGTCATCCAGGAACTGAACCGCCGCGCCGGTGCCCAGGGCGTCGGCCGCATCGACGTCGTCGAGGACCGCCTGGTCGGCATCAAGTCCCGCGAGATCTACGAAGCTCCGGGCGCCATGGCCCTCATCACCGCCCACAAGCACCTTGAGGACGTCACGATCGAGCGCGAGCAGGCCCGCTTCAAGGCCACCGTCGGCCAGCGGTGGTCCGAGCTCGTCTACGACGGCCAGTGGTTCTCCCCGCTCAAGCGCTCCCTGGACGCTTTCATCGAGGACACCCAGAAGTACGTGTCCGGCGACATCCGCATGGTCCTTCACGGCGGCCAGGCCGTCGTCAACGGCCGCCGCTCCGACACCTCGCTCTACGACTTCGACCTCGCCACCTACGACACCGGCGACACCTTCGACCAGTCGCAGGCCAAGGGCTTCATTGAGTTGTGGGGAATGTCCTCCAAGGTCGCCGCAGGCCGCGACCTGCGGGCTTCGGGCAAATGACGTCGGCAACCAATGAAGGCGCACTGTGGGGCGGCCGGTTCGCCGGCGGCCCTGCAGATGCGCTTGCCGCGCTGAGCAAGTCCACGCACTTTGACTGGCGGCTGGCCCGCTACGACATCGCCGGCTCCAAAGCGCATGCCCGGGTGCTGCACAAGGCCGGGCTGCTGGACGACGGCGAACTCGAAGGCATGCTCGCGGCGCTCACCCTGCTGGATGACGACGTCGCGAGCGGCGCCTACCAGCCTGCCGAGAGCGATGAGGACGTGCACGGTTCCCTCGAACGCGGGCTCATTGAGCGCGCGGGAACCCATTTGGGCGGCAAGCTCCGGGCTGGGCGTTCGCGCAACGACCAGGTGGCCACGCTGGGACGCATGTTCCTGCGCGACCACGCCCGCATCATCGCCCGCGGTGTGCTCGCCACGATCGATGCGCTCGTTGAGCAGGCCAAGGCCCACGAGGGCGTTGCCATGCCTGGACGGACGCACCTGCAGCATGCCCAGCCTGTCCTGTTGAGCCACCACCTCCTGGCCCACGCCTGGGCACTGTTGCGCGACGTGCAGCGGTTCCAGGACTGGGACAAGCGCGCCGGTGTCTCGCCGTACGGGTCCGGGGCCTTGGCCGGTTCCTCGCTCGGCCTGGATCCTGAGGCCGTCGCCGCGGACCTCGGGTTCTTCTCGGCCGTCCACAACTCGATCGACGGCACCGCCTCGCGGGATGTGTTCGCCGAGTTCGCATGGATCTGCTCGATGATCGGCATCGACTTGTCGCGGGTCTCCGAGGAAGTCATCCTGTGGGCCACCAAGGAGTTCTCCTTCGTGACGCTTCATGATTCGTACTCCACGGGGTCTTCGATCATGCCGCAGAAGAAGAACCCGGATGTCGCCGAACTCGCCCGCGGCAAGGCAGGGCGCCTCATTGGCAACCTGGCCGGCCTGTTGGCAACGCTCAAGGGCCTGCCGCTCGCGTACAACCGCGATCTGCAGGAAGACAAGGAACCGGTTTTCGACGCCGCTGACACCTTGGAAGTGCTGCTCCCGGCCGTGTCCGGCATGATCGCCACGCTCACCTTCAACACCGAGCGCATGGCATCCCTGGCACCGCAGGGCTTCGCACTTGCCACGGACATCGCCGAGTGGCTGGTCCGCCAGGGCGTGCCGTTCCGGGAGGCGCACGAGCTCTCCGGTGCGGCGGTGAAACTGGCTGAAGGACGCAGCGTTGAACTGTGGGACCTCACGGACGAAGAGTACGCGGGCATCTCGGAGCACTTGACCCCCGAGGTCCGCACCGTGCTCAGCACCGAAGGTTCGCTCAACAGCCGCAACTCCCAGGGCGGAACGGCCCCGGCCGCCGTCGAACGCCAACTGCTTGCCCTCGAAGCCGAACTCGCAGCAGTGCGGGGCTACGCGGGGTAAATTCCGCACGCCAACAACGAGACGGCATTTCGCAAACATTGCCGCGAAATGCCGTCTCGTTGTGCGTTTTGTCCGTTAAGGCTCGTTAACTCCGTCGGATACTATGGCGCTATGACCGAGATCACTACCTCAGCGCTTCTTGCCGAGCTCCACAAAGCGGCCGGCACTGTCACCGACGTTGTCGCCAAACTCGATGACGCCGATGTTACAGCTCCCTCCGAGCTGCCCGGGTGGACCCGGGGCCACGTGCTGGCGCACATTGCCGGCATCTCCAACGCCATGGCCCGCCAGCTGGAATACGCAGCCCGCGGCGAGACCATCGACATCTACGACGGCGGCTACGAGGGCCGTACGAAGGCCATTGAGCTGGCGGCGAGCCACAGCCTCGCTGAACACCGTGCCGCCACGGAAGCTGCCCTCTCGCGGGCACTGAGGGCCTTCGACGGACTCGTGGAGTCCGGCTGGAACACCCGGATCAGCTTCCGGAATGGAACAGTGCTCGACGGCGGCCTGGCGCTCTGGCGCGAACTGGTCATCCACGTCTCGGATCTGGGAGTCGGTCGCGGCCCGGAGGCCTGGAGCCGGCAATTCTGCGAGCATCTTTTCGATTTCCTCTCGGCCCGTGTCCCGGCCGACCAGAAGTTCGTGCTTCAGCCTTTGGGCCTCCCGCAGCTGGTTATCGGCTCGGGCCGGCAGTCCGTCGCCATCAACGGAATGATCACGGATATCGCCGCCTGGCTTGCCGGCCGGACGCCTAACCTGGGGAGCCTGCGGGCCTCCGCTGACGCGGACGGCGTTGACTTGCCGGAACTTCTCCCGTGGCCATCGAGCGTTCCCGCGGCGCACTAACGCTGACGCGTTTGCTTGCGGCTGCCCGCCACAAGTGCATCGTGGCGTAGGAACGCCACGGGCTCACGTTGCGGAAGTCGGCAGGCAGGCCTTCCGCGGCCGCCAGATTCTTGAGGCCGTTCCGAACCGCCGCATCATTGGCGAGGAAAACGTCCGGATCGCCAATGACCCTCATCGCCACATAGCCCACGGTCCAGGATCCGACGCCGGGCAGCGGCAACAGTTTGTCCGCCAGCGTACGGGGGTCGTCGCCGTAGTCGAAGTCGAGCTCCCCGCCGGCCATGGCTGCTGCCGCGGCCAGCACGGAATCTATGCGGCGCTGCGGACCCTTCAGCAGTTCCCGGCCCGAGCGGGCGATCTCCTCGGCCGTGGGAAACAGGCGATCCAGGCCCAGTGCGTGCCCTTCCGGTAGGCGGGTTCCTGCGTCGGAAAGTTGGGTCAGCGCCGTGCGGGCGGCGGCTACTGTGATTTGCTGGCCGATCATCGCGCGGACGAGGAGTTCTTGGGGATCCACGGCGCCCGGGACCCTGATCCCGGGCGTATCGCGAACTGACGGGCCGAGCCTGGCATTAGCGGCCAACGCCTCGTCGACGGCGATGGGATCGGCGTCGAGATCAAATAATCGCCGCACCCGGCTTAGGAGCACGGGAAGATCGTGAAGATCCAAGGTGCTGACGGCGAGGGCCAGGGCACCGCCGCGCGCCCCGTCGTCGTACTCCACGGTGAACGCGGCGTTGCCGCGGGGCAAGCGGAGGGTTCGCGTATAGCTGTTCGCGCTCGCCAGCTCGACGCCGGGAACGGCGCGGGCCGCGAGGAAATCGAAAATCCCTGTGTCGAAGGGCTCCCGGTACGGGAGGTTGAGGGTCAAGGACGTGGCCTCGCCCAGCCTGCCTTGATGGCCCAAGGGTTTCGCGGTGGCCCGGAGTGCTGTGGGAGTCAAGGCGAAGACTTCGCTGATGGTGTCGTTGAACTGGCGGACACTGTTGAACCCGGCAGCGAACGCCACGTCCGAGAGTTTCATCGAGGTCGAGACCAAGAGCGTCCTGGCCGTCTGCGCACGGCTGGCCCGCGCCAAGGACAGCGGCCCGGCGCCTAGTTCATGGCTGAGGATCCTGTTGAGCTGGCGGGAGGAGTAGCCCAGCCTGGTAGCGAGTCCTTCGACGCCGAACCGGGAGATCGCCCCGTCGTTGATGAGCCGCATCGCCCTCCCGGCGACGTCCGAGCGCAGGTTCCACGCCGGCGTGCCTGGAACCGCCTCGGGTAGGCAGCGTTTGCACGCCCGGTACCCGGCCTCGTGCGCGGCGGCCGAGGTTTCGTAGAACGTCACGTTTTCGGGCTTGGGTGTCCGTGCCGGGCACGACGGCCGGCAGTAGATGCCCGTCGAACGGACGGCGGTGAAGAACTGGCCGTCGAACCGGGGATCCCGCGCATCGATGGCACGGTAGCGTTGCCAAAAGTCCATGGCTTCATCCTTTCAGCATCGGCAGGCTCTTCCTAGCGGAAATCGGACACTGCCGGCGGCGGATCCGGGCCGCGGATTTGCTAGGGTCTGGGCATGACAACGCTGGGTGCATCCCCGGAGACCATCCGGGCCATTCTTTCCGGAGATCCGAGGGACGTTGCCCCTTTGCTCCTTGGCGCCGTGCTGAGCCACCGGACTCCTGAGGGCACGGTATCCGTCCGGCTCAGTGAGGTGGAAGCGTATCTGGGTCCGCGGGACTCGGCCCAACCCGATCCTGGATCCCATACCTTTGGCGGCCCCACCCTCCGGAACGCACCCATGTTTGGCCCGGCCGGCCACCTCTACGTCTACTTCACCTATGGCATGCACTATTGCGCCAACATTGTCTGCGGTCCCGACGGCGTTGCGTCCGCGCTGCTGTTGCGGGCAGGGGAGGTGGTGGGCGGGCAAGCCCTGGCACAGTCCCGCCGTCCGGCGTCGAAGTCGCTGACCGACCTCGCCAGCGGGCCCGCCCGGCTCGCCTCCGCTATGGGGCTGACCACGGCGGACAGCGGCCGCGATGCCCTGGCTGAACCGTTCGGCCTCGAACTTCCGGTCACGCCGGCGGCGCCCTCAGCAGTCGCGAGCGGTCTCCGCGTAGGAGTATCCGGCGACGGCGGTTCCGCCGACTACCCGTGGCGGTTTTGGCTGTCCGGGGACCCCACAGTGTCCCGCTACAAGCCGGGCCGAAGCCGCGCCGTCGAGAAGCCTTTGTAGCCTTCAGGCGGCGTGTTCGCTCCGGGCAGGCTCGGCGACATACGCACAGTGGTTGTCGGGCACTTCGAAGGGCGCCAGGCGGCCGAGCAGCGACTCACGTACCTGGGGCCACTCATCGCGCAGGATCGAGAAAACGGCGGTGTCGCAACGGCTGCCGTCAGGAGCGAAGCGGTACCCGCGCAGCGTGCCCTCGTAGCTGGCCCCGAGCCGCTGAATGGCCGAGGCGCTGCGGGTATTGCGGGCATCGCAGCGGAAGGCAACCCTGTGGACGTCCAGGACATCGAAGGAGTAGGCCAGCAGCAGTTGTTTCGCGGCCGGATTGACGTGACTCCCCCAGAACGGGCGCCCGTAAAAAGTGCCGCCGATTTCCAGTCGCTGTTGGCGGGGACTGTACTCGCACAGGGAGGAGGTTCCGAGCAGGGCTCCCGTCCGTTGCTCGACGACGGCGAACGGTAAGGTTGCCGGATCTTCGAGGCGGGCCGCGAAGAGTTCGGCCAGTTCCGCGGCGCTCAAAGGCTGCTCGGCGGCCATGCCGGACCACATCCCGGAGTCCACGAAATCGAAGAGCGGACCGGCATGCGCGGGGGAGAGCGGGACCAGGCTGATGCCGTGTCGGGTCAGGGCAACGTCGTGCTGCATTGCAGCATTGAAGCACCACTGGGTAGTGATGGAAAAGCTCAGGAGGTTAGCGCCGGGTGAACATTGCGTGACGCACCGGCGTGCGGGCAGTTTCACACACGTCAAGCAAAACCGCTGTAGAATGGACGGTCCGTCTTTTTCGATAGGGGAACGTTTCGATGCACGACGCTGATTTGATCCACGAGCGGGAGTACGTGGCCGGTCTCTACTCGCGCCTGGATGAGCTGCGGGAGGAAAAGCGCCAACAGCTGGCGCAGGTCCGGCGCGCCGGAGCGGTGGGCACCATGCAGAACGTTTCCGAAAGGGACGCCTTCGCGGCACTGTACGAGGACCGGCTCGCCCAGCTCGACGCCGTCGACGACCGTCTCGTGTTCGGGCGGCTTGACCTGGATACCGGAGAGGCGCAGTACATCGGCCGCATCGGACTGTCCACGGCGGATCTCCAGCGGCTTATGGTCGACTGGCGCGCCCCGGAAGCCGGCCATTTCTACCAGGCGACAGCCTTCGACCGGCAGGGCGTCCGCCGTCGTCGTCATCTGATCCTGCAAGGCCGCGAGGTCAAGGCGATCGAAGACGATGTCCTGGATGCCAGCATGCTGGCGGACAACGCCTCGCTCCAAGGTGAGGGCGCACTCCTTGCAGCCCTGAATTCCAAGCGCACCGGCCGCATGTCGGACATCGTCGGCACCATCCAGTCCGAGCAGGACCGGATCATCCGTTCGTCCATGTCGGGTGCCTTGGTTGTCCAAGGCGGTCCCGGTACCGGCAAGACGGCCGTCGCGCTCCACCGCGCCGCCTACCTGCTGTACACCCACCGTGACCGCCTGAAGTCAGCGGGCGTTCTGCTCGTTGGACCTTCGTCGTCGTTCATGCACTACATCGAGCGGGTCCTGCCTTCCCTCGGCGAGACCGGCGTCGTCATGGCGAGCCTGGGCCGCCTCATGCCCGGTATCCATGCCGTCCCGGAAGCGGATCCCGACGTCGCAGCGCTCAAGGGCAAGCTGAACATGGCGGAGGTCATTGCCAATGCCGTGGCCAACCGGCAGCGGACTCCCGCAGAGGACCGCACACTCGAGGTCGATTCCCGCAAGCTCACGCTGTCCGTGCGGCAAGTCCGCCGCGCCCGGGACAGGGCCCGCGCCACCGGCAAGCCGCACAACGAAGCGCGAGTGACGTTCGTGAAGATCCTGCTGCGCGAGCTCACGGAGCAGCTGACGGAGATCGTCGAGGAATCGAACATCGGCAACAATGCCGACCGTTCCTACCTCGCCGAAGACGTCCGCTCGGCACGCGATGTCAGGATCGTCCTGAACCTGTGCTGGATGCCCATGACGCCCGAGAAACTCGTCTCCGAGCTCTTCAGCAAGCCCGCCATCCTGGAAGCCTGCACTCCGCACCTCACGCCGGCGCAACGCGCACTCTTGCTTCGTCCCGCGGATGCGCCGTGGACGGAAGCCGATGTTCCGCTGCTCGACGAGGCCGCTGAGCTTCTGGGCGAGCTGGATCCTGCCGCCGGCAGGGGACTGGCACAGCAAGAGCACGACCGTGCCCGCGACATCGCCAACGCCAAGCAGACCCTTGTCAACATGGAGGCCATGGGCGTCGACGTGTTGATGACGGCCGAGGAACTGGCGGACCAGAACCAGGAACGCGAAACGCGGCTGACAGCGGCAGAACGGGCCACGAGCGATCGTTCGTGGGCGTTCGGACACATCGTGGTGGACGAAGCCCAGGAACTCTCGCCCATGCAGTGGCGGCTTTTGGTCCGCCGCTGCCCGTTGAAGTCCTTCACGATCGTCGGCGACATCGCCCAGACGAGTTCCTCCGCCGGTGCGAATTCGTGGCAAAGTGCCCTCGCGCCGTCGTTCGGGGACCGCTGGCAGCTCGAAGAACTCACCGTCAACTACCGCACCCCCTCGCAGATCGCCGAAGCGGCGGTCCGCATGGCGAACCGGGCTGGGCTGGTTGTGTCGGCTCCCAAGGCCGTGCGTGAAGGCAAATGGTCGCCCATCGTGGACCGCGTGGACAAAACCGGGATGGTGGACCGGCTCGTCGAAATCCTTCCGGAAGAACTGGAAGCGATCGACGGCGGCCTCCTCGCCGTGATTGCCGACGGCGCCCTCCTGCCTCAGGCCGCAGCCGCCCTTCGTGGGGCCTATGGCCACCGTGTGGGCACCGGAGCGGGCAGCTACTCCCAGGACATCGTGGTCATCAGTCCCAAGGAAGCCAAGGGCTTGGAGTTCGATGGCGTGGTTGTTCTTGAGCCTGCTGCCATGCTGAACCACGAACACGGGAAGGTGGGCGATCTTTACGTCGCCATGACGCGTCCGACGCAGCGGCTGCGCCTCATCACCGCCGCTCCGTTGCCTGCGGGTATCGAGCGCTGAGCCATGCAAGCAAGCCCAACGGCAATCCTGCTAACTTAGAACTCGTGTCACACGTAAACAACCTCGAGTCCCAGCACAACGACCCGGGCTTTGCCAATATCTGGCAAGAGCTCAAATGGCGCGGCCTTATCCACGTTTCCACTGATGAAACGGAATTGGAAAAGCTGCTCGGCGGGGACCCGATCACGTATTACTGTGGCTTCGACCCCACGGCTCCGTCCCTGCACCTTGGCAACCTTGTCCAGCTCCTGCTCATGCGCCGCCTGCAGTTGGCCGGCCACAAGCCGCTCGGCCTCGTGGGCGGCTCCACCGGCCTGATCGGCGATCCGCGCCCGACGGCGGAACGCACCTTGAACACCAAGGACACGGTTTCGGAGTGGGTTGGCTACCTTCAGGCCCAGGTCCGCCGCTTCCTGAGCTTCGAGGGTGACAGTGCGGCACGCATGGTGAACAACCTTGACTGGACCGGGCCCCTGAGTGCCATCGATTTCCTGCGCGAAATCGGCAAGCACTTCCGCGTGGGCACCATGCTCCGCAAGGACGCCGTTGCCTCCCGCCTCAGCTCCGATGAGGGCATCAGCTACACCGAGTTCAGCTACCAGATTCTGCAGGGCATGGATTACCTCCAGCTCAACCGCGACTACGGCTGCGTGCTGCAGACCGGGGGCTCGGACCAGTGGGGCAACCTCACGAGTGGCACGGAGCTGATACGCAAGGTCGACGGGAAGACCGTCCACGCCTTGGGCACGCCCCTCATCACCAACTCGGACGGCACGAAGTTCGGTAAGAGCGAAGGCAACGCCATTTGGCTGGACGCCCACATGTGCAGCCCCTACGCCTTCTACCAGTTCTGGCTCAACACCGCGGATGCCGACGTCGTTGATCGCCTCAAGGTCTTCACCTTCCTTAGCCGCGCCGAGATTGAGGAACTTGGAGCCGCTGTTGCCGAGCGCCCGTTCGCACGGGAGGGCCAGCGCCGGCTCGCCTACGAAGTCACCTCGCTGGTGCACGGAGCCGATGCGACGGAGAAAGTGATCGCTGCTTCGGCTGCGCTGTTCGGCAATGGCGATCTGTCGGTTCTGGACGAAGTGACCTTGGCGTCTGCAACGGCCGAGCTGCCGTCTGCCTCGATCGGCGCGGATGGCCTTGGCATCGTCGACCTCCTGGTTGCTTCCGGACTGTCCGAGAGCAAGTCTGCTGCCCGACGCACGGTGGGGGAGGGCGGCGCCTACGTGAACAACAGCAAGGTGACCGATCCCGACGCCGTGATCGACCAGGCGGAATTGCTTCACGGTCGGTACCTGTTGTTGCGTCGCGGGAAGAAGAACCTGGCGACTGTCGAAGTGACCGTCTGACGCTTATTTAGCTCAATGGCGTGTTCCTGTGTGGGCGCGCCAGACGGACTGTTGCACGCTCCTCCGAAGCCGACTTGCGCGGCTCCGGGGGAGCGTGTATCGTTTTCTGAGTCGCTGCCGCTGAAGCGGATAAATTGCGACAAAATCCCATGGAATGTGAATAATCCGATTTAGGCCAAAAGCCTGGGAATCGGATAATTTATCGACTCCATGGGGAAATTCGATCCACTTGGGTGAATTTCCGGAGAAATCCTGGATTTGCAAAGTGGAAATGAATGAAATAAAGTAGAAACATCGCAGCGAGGAAATGCGGAACGTCGAATTCAATTGAATTTGTTCCGAGAAGTAATCGGATTGTGTCTGTTGTTTGAGAACTCAATAGTGTGCCAAGTTTGTTGATACCGATTTGTTTTTATGAATTGGTTGATTTTGCCGGGCCTTGTCCGCCCCTGTGGGTGGGGTCTGGTTTTCAGCTGGTTTCAAATTTTGTGCAGCYCTTCGGCCGTTATTTCCGGTGGTTGTGGTTGTGTCTGTTTTTGTTTTACTTCAACGGAGAGTTTGATCCTGGCTCAGGATGAACGCTGGCGGCGTGCTTAACACATGCAAGTCGAACGATGATCCGGTGCTTGCATCGGGGATTAGTGGGTAATGGCCTACCAAGGCGACGACGGGTAGCCGGCCTGAGAGGGTGACCGGCCACACTGGGACTGAGACACGGCCCAGACTCCTACGGGAGGCAGCAGTGGGGAATATTGCACAATGGGCGCAAGCCTGATGCAGCGACGCCGCGTGAGGGATGACGGCCTTCGGGTTGTAAACCTCTTTCAGTAGGGAAGAAGCGTAAGTGACGGTACCTGCAGAAGAAGCGCCGGCTAACTACGTGCCAGCAGCCGCGGTAATACGTAGGGCGCAAGCGTTATCCGGAATTATTGGGCGTAAAGAGCTCGTAGGCGGTTTGTCGCGTCTGCTGTGAAAGACCGGGGCTCAACTCCGGTTCTGCAGTGGGTACGGGCAGACTAGAGTGATGTAGGGGAGACTGGAATTCCTGGTGTAGCGGTGAAATGCGCAGATATCAGGAGGAACACCGATGGCGAAGGCAGGTCTCTGGGCATTAACTGACGCTGAGGAGCGAAAGCATGGGGAGCGAACAGGATTAGATACCCTGGTAGTCCATGCCGTAAACGTTGGGCACTAGGTGTGGGGGACATTCCACGTTTTCCGCGCCGTAGCTAACGCATTAAGTGCCCCGCCTGGGGAGTACGGCCGCAAGGCTAAAACTCAAAGGAATTGACGGGGGCCCGCACAAGCGGCGGAGCATGCGGATTAATTCGATGCAACGCGAAGAACCTTACCAAGGCTTGACATGAACCGGTAACGCCTGGAAACAGGTGCCCCGCTTGCGGTCGGTTTACAGGTGGTGCATGGTTGTCGTCAGCTCGTGTCGTGAGATGTTGGGTTAAGTCCCGCAACGAGCGCAACCCTCGTTCTATGTTGCCAGCGGTTCGGCCGGGGACTCATAGGAGACTGCCGGGGTCAACTCGGAGGAAGGTGGGGACGACGTCAAATCATCATGCCCCTTATGTCTTGGGCTTCACGCATGCTACAATGGCCGGTACAAAGGGTTGCGATACTGTGAGGTGGAGCTAATCCCAAAAAGCCGGTCTCAGTTCGGATTGGGGTCTGCAACTCGACCCCATGAAGTCGGAGTCGCTAGTAATCGCAGATCAGCAACGCTGCGGTGAATACGTTCCCGGGCCTTGTACACACCGCCCGTCAAGTCACGAAAGTTGGTAACACCCGAAGCCGGTGGCCTAACCCTTGTGGGGGGAGCCGTCGAAGGTGGGACCGGCGATTGGGACTAAGTCGTAACAAGGTAGCCGTACCGGAAGGTGCGGCTGGATCACCTCCTTTCTAAGGAGCACCATTATCATTCCCGTGGTTGCCGCATGGTGGCTGTGGGGGTGTGTGGAAGCAAAGCCCATTGCGCAGGCGTCTGTTCTGCGGTGGGTGCTCATGGGTGGAATATCAGCAGATAGCGGCCGGTTGGTTCTTTCCCGCGTTCAGTACGGATGCCTCTTTTCCACACATTGTGTGGGTGGGGGTGTTGTGGAACGGTGCGGGTGGGGGATGGGCTGGTTTTTCGTGTTTGGCACACTGTTGGGTCCTGAGGCAACAGGGCCGGGGTGGGGTGCGTGGCCTGTTTGGGTTTGCGTGGTTCTGTCCCGGGTTTGTGTGTTTCTGGTTTCCTGGCTGCATGGTCCGTGTGTTCGTGGGTGGTCTTCGTCTTTGGTGGCGGGGGGCGTCCGGTGTGCGGGGTGTGTGGTACGGGGTTGTTGTTTGAGAACTACATAGTGGACGCGAGCATCTAGGCAYGCGCATGGTCATTGTCCCTTTGCGGGGGTGGTGGGGTGTGTGTGTCTTACAGCAATTTCTTTTTATGAACCCGGCCCTTCCTTTGTGGGGGGTCTGGTTCTCTCGAGAGTTGATTTTGTGTGGTCAAGTTTTTAAGGGCACACGGTGGATGCCTTGGCATTAGGAGCCGAAGAAGGACGTAGGAATCTGCGATAAGCCTGGGGGAGTTGATAACCGAACGGTGATCCCAGGATGTCCGAATGGGGAAACCCCGCCAGACGCGTTTGCGCGTGATCTGGTGACCCGCATCTGAACACATAGGGTGCGTGGGGGGAACGCGGGGAAGTGAAACATCTCAGTACCCGCAGGAAGAGAAAACAAGAGTGATTCCGTTAGTAGTGGCGAGCGAACGCGGATGAGGCTAAACCGTTCCATGTGTGATAGCCGGCGGGCGTTGCATGGGCGGGGTTGTGGGACTTTCCGTATTGGTTCTGCCGGACCGGTGGGGTGAGAGTGCAGACATAGGTGAACGGTCTTGAAAGGCCGGCCGGAGAGGGTGTTAGTCCCGTAACCGTAATGTTGTGTGCCGCCTGGAGAGGATCCCAAGTAGCACGGGGCCCGAGAAATCCCGTGTGAATCTGTCAGGACCACCTGATAAGCCTAAATACTTCCTAATGACCGATAGCGGACCAGTACCGTGAGGGAAAGGTGAAAAGTACCCCGGGAGGGGAGTGAAACAGTACCTGAAACCGTGTGCTTACAATCCGTCGGAGCAGCCTTGTAGCTGTGACGGCGTGCCTTTTGAAGAATGAGCCTGCGAGTTAGTGTTACGTCGCGAGGTTAACCCGTGTGGGGTAGCCGTAGCGAAAGCGAGTCTGAACAGGGCGAGTGTAGTGGCGTGATCTAGACCCGAAGCGGAGTGATCTACCCATGGCCAGGTTGAAGCGACGGTAAGACGTCGTGGAGGACCGAACCCACTTCAGTTGAAAATGGAGGGGATGAGCTGTGGGTAGGGGTGAAAGGCCAATCAAACTCCGTGATAGCTGGTTCTCCCCGAAATGCATTTAGGTGCAGCGTTGCGTGTTTCTTGCCGGAGGTAGAGCTACTGGATGGCCGATGGGCCCTACAAGGTTACTGACGTCAGCCAAACTCCGAATGCCGGTAAGTGAGAGCGCAGCAGTGAGACTGTGGGGGATAAGCTTCATAGTCGAGAGGGAAACAGCCCAGACCACCAACTAAGGCCCCTAAGCGTGTGCTAAGTGGGAAAGGATGTGGAGTTGCGAAGACAACCAGGAGGTTGGCTTAGAAGCAGCCATCCTTGAAAGAGTGCGTAATAGCTCACTGGTCAAGTGATTCCGCGCCGACAATGTAGCGGGGCTCAAGTACACCGCCGAAGTTGTGGATTTCAGATAGTAGACAAGCCTTCGTGGTTCAGTCGTCTGGAGTGGTAGGGGAGCGTCGTGTGGGCGGTGAAGTCGCGGTGTAAACCAGCGGTGGAGCCTACACGAGTGAGAATGCAGGCATGAGTAGCGAAAGACGGGTGAGAAACCCGTCCGCCGAATGATCAAGGGTTCCAGGGTCAAGCTAATCTGCCCTGGGTAAGTCGGGACCTAAGGCGAGGCCGACAGGCGTAGTCGATGGACAACGGGTTGATATTCCCGTACCGGCGAAGGACCGCCCATGCCAAGCGGGGGATACTAACCGCCCGGAGCCTGCCCAATCACCCTTGTGGTGTGCGGGTTTTGGCCGAGCGCGGGACCTGATCCCGGGAGGTAAGCGTATTAACAGGTGTGACGCAGGAAGGTAGCCGGGCCGGGCGATGGTTGCCCCGGTCTAAGGATGTAGGGTCAGCGATAGGCAAATCCGTCGCTGTGTCTTTGATGACGTTCCTGAGATCTGATGGGACCCCCGTCATGGGGGGATCCGGTGATCCTATGCTGCCTAGAAAAGCATCGGCGCGAGGTTCCAGCCGCCCGTACCCCAAACCGACACAGGTGATCAGGTAGAGAATACCAAGGCGATCGAGAGAATTATGGTTAAGGAACTCGGCAAAATGCCCCCGTAACTTCGGGAGAAGGGGGGCCCCAACCTTGAACACCACTTGCTGGTGGGAGGGGATCGGGGCCGCAGAGACCAGGGGGAAGCGACTGTTTACTAAAAACACAGGTCCGTGCGAAGTCGCAAGACGATGTATACGGACTGACTCCTGCCCGGTGCTGGAAGGTTAAGAGGACCGGTTAGCCGCAAGGCGAAGCTGAGAATTTAAGCCCCAGTAAACGGCGGTGGTAACTATAACCATCCTAAGGTAGCGAAATTCCTTGTCGGGTAAGTTCCGACCTGCACGAATGGAGTAACGACTTCCCCGCTGTCTCAACCATAAACTCGGCGAAATTGCAGTACGAGTAAAGATGCTCGTTACGCGCAGCAGGACGGAAAGACCCCGAGACCTTTACTATAGTTTGGTATTGGTGTTCGGAGTGGCTTGTGTAGGATAGGTGGGAGACGTTGAAGCCCGGACGCCAGTTCGGGTGGAGTCATCGTTGAAATACCACTCTGGTCACTTTGGACATCTAACTTCGGCCCGTGATCCGGGTCAGGGACAGTGCCTGATGGGTAGTTTAACTGGGGCGGTTGCCTCCTAAAAAGTAACGGAGGCGCCCAAAGGTTCCCTCAGCCTGGTTGGCAATCAGGTGTCGAGTGTAAGTGCACAAGGGAGCTTGACTGTGAGAGAGACATCTCAAGCAGGGACGAAAGTCGGGACTAGTGATCCGGCGGTACATTGTGGAATGGCCGTCGCTCAACGGATAAAAGGTACCTCGGGGATAACAGGCTGATCTTGCCCAAGAGTCCATATCGACGGCATGGTTTGGCACCTCGATGTCGGCTCGTCGCATCCTGGGGCTGGAGTAGGTCCCAAGGGTTGGGCTGTTCGCCCATTAAAGCGGTACGCGAGCTGGGTTTAGAACGTCGTGAGACAGTTCGGTCCCTATCCGCTGCGCGCGCAGGAAATTTGAGAAGGGCTGTCCTTAGTACGAGAGGACCGGGACGGACGAACCTCTGGTGTGTCAGTTGTACTGCCAAGTGCACCGCTGATTAGCTACGTTCGGATGGGATAACCGCTGAAAGCATCTAAGCGGGAAGCTCGCTTCAAGATGAGATTTCCATACACCAAGTGTGTGAGAGGCCCCCAGCCAGACCACTGGGTTGATAGGCCGGATGTGGAAGACAGGACTAAAGACTGTTGAAGCTGACCGGTACTAATAGGCCGACAACTTACACCACACAAACACCAGCTGCTTGCGTCCACTATGTGGTTCCCGAACAACAACCCGCCACGGGTTCGTTGCCCCGGGAACAAACCACAACTGAATAACAACACCACCATTGTTGTAACCACACAGTCTTCCCACCCCGCACCCAGCGTGCGGCGGAACGGGTAACAGGGTTACGGCGGTCATAGCGTGGGGGAAACGCCCGGTCCCATTCCGAACCCGGAAGCTAAGACCCACAGCGCCGATGGTACTGCACCCGGGAGGGTGTGGGAGAGTAGGACACCGCCGGACAACCATTAACGGTCCAGGCCCCGACACCACATGTCGGGGCCTGACCCATTTAACACCCCA